>DATEZA010000211.1:0-2450 GCA_035255945.1 Thermoanaerobaculia bacterium | reverse complement strand
CTCGGACTTCTGGAAGAACAGGCGCAACGTGCCGCGCGCGCGGCGGCGACCGCGTCATGACGAAGCACGTCGTCGTCACCGGCGGCGCCGGCTTCATCGGCTCGAACATCGTCGACGCGTATCTCGCGCGCGGCTGGTTCGTCACGATCATCGACAATCTGTCGACGGGCAAACGACGCAATGTCGATCCTCGCGCGGCGTTGCATGAACTCGATATCCGCGACGCTGCTGCTGCCGATCTGATTCGCGAACTGAAGCCGGACGTCATCAGTCATCACGCCGCGCAGATGGACGTGAGGAAGTCGGTGGATGATCCAGCCGCGGATGCCGATGTCAACGTCATCGGCACGCTGCGACTACTCGAAGCGGCGGTCGATGCGGCAGTGAAGCGCGTCATCTTCGCGTCGACCGGCGGCGCGATTTACGGCGAGCCGGTGGAAGTGCCGCAGACGGAATCGCATCCGCTCAATCCGCTCTCGCCGTACGGCTGCGCGAAACTGGCCGTCGAGCGCTACCTGAATTACTACCGCGTGGTGCGCGGACTTTCATCGGTCGCGCTGCGATATGCGAATGTCTACGGGCCGCGGCAGAACGCGCATGGGGAAGCGGGAGTCGTGGCGATTTTTGCGGCGAAGCTCATCGACAAACAGCAGGCCACGATCAACGGCACCGGCGAACAGACTCGCGACTTTGTCTACGTCGACGACGTCGTGGCCGCGAACCTCGCTGCCTCGGACGCCGAATGGCAGGGCGAGTACAACGTCGGAACGGGCGTCGAGACGACGATCAACGAGTTGTACGACTCGCTCGCCGCGATCGCGGGCGTCGACACGCCGCCGGTGCATGCTCCGGCGAAGGAAGGCGAACAACTGCGCAGCGTGCTCGATGGAAGCCGGCTGCGCACACTGGCGAAACTGCCTGAACGGAAAACATTGTCCGAGGGGCTGAAGCAGACGTTCGCGTGGTTCGCCGCGGAGCGTTCGCGATGATCATCACGCGCAGCCCGCTCCGCATCAGTCTCGGCGGGGGCGGAACGGACCTGCCGTCGTACTACGAAAAATTCGGCGGATTCCTGATCGCCGCGGCGATCGATCGATACGTTTACGTGACCGTGAATCGGCCGTTCGGCGCCGGAATCCGGCTCAAGTACTCCGACATCGAGAATGTCGACACGGTCGATGAAATCCGCCATCCGATTCTTCGAGAGGCGCTGCGGATGATGAATCTGCGCACGCCGCAGATCGAGATCACGACGCTGGCCGAAATCCCCTCGGGAACGGGACTCGGATCGTCGGGAAGTTTCACGACCGCGCTCGTGAAGGCGCTGTACGCGCATCGCCGGCGGCTGCTGCATTCGAGCGAAGTGGCGCGGCTGGCGTGCGAGATCGAGATCGACCGGCTGCACGAACCGGTCGGGAAGCAGGATCAGTACATCGCTGCGTACGGCGGCGTGACTTGCTTCGATTTTCATCCCGACGGCTCGGTCGCGGCGCGGCCGCTGACGCTCGGGATGGAGACGATGTTCGAGCTGGAAGACAACCTGCTGCTTTTCTTCACCGGCTTTTCGCGCAGCGCGGGAAGTCTGCTGCACGATCAGAAGGCACGTTCCGAGGCTGACGATGCGGAGATGATCGACAACCTGCACTACGTGAAGGACCTCGGATACCGCAGCCAGACGGCGCTCGAGGCGGGGCGGTGCCACGAATTCGGCGAGCTGATGCACGAGCACTGGGAGCACAAGAAGCGCCGTTCGCGCGGGATGACGAACGCGAAGATCGATGAGTGGTACGAGCTCGGACGGCGCAACGGCGCGATCGGCGGCAAGCTGGTCGGCGCGGGCGGCGGCGGCTTTCTGCTGTTCTACGCGGAGGATCGAAAGTCGGTTCGGCGCGCAATGACCGAGGCAGGGCTGGAGGAAGTGCGGTTCCGGTTCGATTTCGAAGGGACGAAGGTGCTGATGTCGTAGGTCGCGGGTGTCGGGTGTCGGGCGTCGGGTGTCGGAGAGTTGATCCCTGCCGGAGAGTTATTTCTCTACTACGACACCCAACACCCGACACCCGACACCCGACTCGCGTCCAGTTACAATGCGCGCTCGCTGATGAGCTACACCGAACAACACCTTCGCGAAGCGTCTGCGATCATCGAGAAACTGGATGCGGATGCGATCGAACGGACCGCGGTTCTGCTAGCCGAACTTCGCGAGCGCCGCGGGCGGCTTTTTCTTCTCGGCGTCGGAGGGAGCGCGGCGAATTGCTCCCATGCGGTCAATGACTTCCGCAAGATCTGCGGCATCGAAGCGTATGCCCCGACGGATAACGTCAGCGAGCTGACGGCGCGAACCAATGACGAGGGGTGGGCGTCCGTTTTCATCGAATGGCTGAAGGTGAGCCGGCTGAGTCCGGCGGACGTGCTTTTCGTCTTTTCGGTTGGCGGCGGAAATCGCGAGAAGA
>DATEZA010000210.1:0-13711 GCA_035255945.1 Thermoanaerobaculia bacterium | reverse complement strand
GCGAAGACGCCGAAGGACCCGTTGCTGGAACGAGTGCGCCTGGTGCAACGGGTCCTTCGGCGTCTTCGCGCCTCAGGATGACACGGGAGCCGGCGCGCCCCACACGCTGCCTCGGGGCCCCACGTACACCGATTGCGGCCGGATGATGCGATTGTCCTTGCGCTGCTCGAGCGCGTGCGCGATCCATCCTGCGACGCGGCTGATCGAGAATGTCGGCGTGAAGAGCGGGACTTCGAGTCCGAGTCCGTGCAGGAGCAGCGCGGTGTAGAACTCGACATTCGTCTGCAGTCTGCGGCCCGGTTTGTACTCCTCGAGCAGACGGATCGCCGTCGCTTCGACTGCTTTCGCCAGTTCGTACAGATGCATATCGCCGCCGCGCGTGAACATGCGCTCCGCTGCGGCCGCGAGCACATCCGCGCGCGGGTCGCGCACTTTGTAGACGCGATGACCGAAGCCCATCAGCTTCTCTCCCGCTTCGATCTTCCGCCGCAGCACCTCCTCGGCGCGCGACGCATCGCCGATCTCGAAGACCATGTCGAGTGCCGGCCCCGGCGCGCCGCCGTGCAGCGGACCCTTCATCGCGCCGAGGGCCCCGGTAATCGCGGAGACAAGATCCGATTCCGTCGATGTGATCACGCGCGCGGTGAACGTCGAAGCGGAGAGCCCGTGATCGACGACCGTGTTGAGGTACGTTTCCATGGCGCTCACGCGCTCCGCGTCGGGCACGTCGCCGCTCAGCATGTAGAGGTAATTCGCGGCGTGCGAGAGATCGGCGCGCGGTGCAATCGGCTCGCGATCGTTCAGCAGGTGCCAGTACGTCGCGACGATGGTGGGAAATGTGGCGACGAGATTCAGCGCCTCATCGCCCGGCATCAATGTGATCGTCGCCGCCGCGATGCGCAGCGCGTCCATCACCGGCCACACCATGTTTTGACACACCATGTTTTGTAGCAACTCCATCGTCGCGGCGGGCAGCGCGCGTCTCGCCGCCAGCGATGCGCGGAACGTCGCGAGCTCGTCCTCGGATGGCAGCTCGCCGTGCCACAACAGCCACACCGTTTCTTCGAACGTCGCATTCATCGCCAGCTCGGCGACATCGAAGCCGCCGATGATCAGTTCACCGGCCTGTCCATCCACCATGCTCAGTCGCGTTTCGGCGGCGACGACGCCTTCCAGTCCTTTGTTCATGCACCCAAACTAAGGCCGCGTAGACGAATTCGTCAATATTGATTCAGCAATCAATGCGTTAGAATTTGCACATGTGGATCACCGCAGCCGAGGCCGCCCGGCTCCTCGGCGTCAGCCGCGAAACGCTGTATGCCTATGTGAGCCGGGGCTTCATCCGATCGGAGCCGGTACCGGGACGGTCGCGCGTTCGCCGCTATTCGAAAGAAGACGTGAACCGTCTGCGCCGCCGCAGCGAAGAGCGCCGCGATCCGGAGAAGGCGGCCGGCAACGCGCTGCAGTGGGGGATGCCGATCCTCGAGTCGTCGATCACGCTCATGGCCAACAACCGGCTCTACTACCGCGGGCACGACGTTGCGGAGCTCGCGCGCACGCGATCGATCGAGCAGGTCGCGTCGCTGATCTGGTGCGGCAACTTCGACACCGACTTCAGCAACACGCCGCTGCACGTCGTCGCCGGCGGACGCAGCGCCGAAGGTCTGCCGTTCGTCACCCGCGCGCAGGCGATGCTGCCGCTCGTCGCCGCACGCGATCCGCTCGCCTTCGATCTGCGGCCGCAGGCCATCGCGCAGACCGGCTGGCGCATCGTCAACCTGTTGACCAGTGTCGCCGCGGAGTCGTCGGAGCTCGAAGCCGCGATCGAGGACACGCTCACCGCGCACTGGAAGCCGCGCGGTGCAAACGCCGCCGCGATCCTCCGCGCCGCGCTAATCGCATGCGCCGATCACGAGCTGAACGTTTCCGCATTCACCGCGCGCTGCATCGCATCGGCGGGCGCGAATCCGTACTCGGTCGTCGTCGGCGGACTTGCCGCGATCGAGGGCGTGAAGCACGGCGGCATGTCCGCGCGCGTCGAAACGCTGTTCGAAGAGCTGAAGCGCTCGCGCGACATCCGCAAGGCATTCGCCGCACGACTCCGCCGCGGCGAAGCGGCCGAAGGCTTCGGACATCCGCTCTATCGCGACGGCGACCCGCGCGCGAAGCTGCTCTTCGACCTGCTCCACGAGCACTACCCGAAATCAAAAGAGCTCGCCTTCGCCCGCGATGTCGCCTCGACCGGCGAAGAAGTCCTCGGCGAAAAACCGACGATCGATTTCGCGCTCGTCGCGCTCGCGCACACCCTGAAGTTGCCCGAAGGAACCGCGCTCACGCTGTTCGCAATCGGCCGATCGATCGGCTGGATCGCCCACGCCATCGAGCAGTACCAAACAGGCGCGACCATACGCCCCCGGGCAAAATACGTGGGCGTCATGCCGAAGTAGTTGGAGCGCGGGCGTCTCGCCCGCAGTCGGCGGCCGTCCCGGCCGTCGACTATCGGGACGCCCACGCCAAGGTAGGGAAACCCTCCCTTCCCGACTCTCCTTCATTGCATCACGGAGGAGATATGTCCACCGTAACTGACGTCCACCTGCCGGAGCCGCATTTACCGATCGCCATCACGCCTTCTCCGGCACCGCAGCCCGCCGAAGAGATCGAGCGCGAGCATCCGAAATACCGCGCTCTCCGCGTCTACGCGTTCGATCCTAGCCGCGGCCGCCGCCTCGGCAACTACATGACGGTCCGCGTGAAGTGGGAAACCCTGGAGAACGAACTGCGGGGAAAGCAGCTCCACGTCATCGACTACGACGCGACGAACAAGCGCTACTACAAATCCGCGAAGCTCAACTCTGAGTCGGCGCTGATCGAAGGCGGGTACGAGCCGAGCGAATCCGATCCGCGTTTTCATCAGCAGATGGTCTACGCGGTCGCCATGCAGACCATCGACATTTTCGAGAAGGCCCTCGGCCGCGACATCGTCTACTCATTCAATCGGCAGGAGGACGCGAATCACCTGCGCGTGTTCCCGCACGCGATGAGCGAGCCGAACGCGTACTACTCGCGCGAGCTCGGCGCGTTGCTGTTCGGCTACTTCAAGGCATCGCTCGATGACGCGGGGAGCGGCCTTCCCGGCGGCACGGTCTTCAACTGTCTCTCCCACGACATCGTCGCGCACGAGACGACGCACTCCATCATCGACACGCTCCGCTCCTCGTTCATGGAGCCGAGCAATCCCGACGTGCCGGCGTTTCACGAAGCATTCGCGGACATCGTCGCGCTCTTTCAGCATTTCAGCTTCGAAGACGTCGTGCGCGACACGCTGCGCCGCAGCGGCGGCATCCTGCATCGCTTCAACCTCACGCCGCGCGGCGGCAACGGCAAGGGAGATTCCGAGGGGAACAAGATCTTCATCGTCGGAGAGATGCCGGAGGGAAATCCGCTGCTCGATCTTGCGCGGCAATTCGGCGAGTCGATGGGACGCCGCTCCGCGCTGCGCAGCGCGCTCGGCGTTCCGCCCGATCCGCATGCGCTGGACAAGGCGACCGAGCCGCACGAGCGCGGCGCGGTGCTGGTGGCCGCCGTGTTCGATGCGTTCTTCAGCGCGTTCATGGAGCGCAGCGCGGACCTGATCCGCCTGGCGCGCGCCTCGTCCGGCGGCTCCGACGACATCCATCCCGACGTCGCTGCACGCCTGGCCAAAGAGGCGGCGCGCACCGCGCAGCACTTCTGCACGATGTGCATCCGCGCGATCGATTACTGTCCGCCGGTCGACATCACGTTCGGCGAATTTCTCCGCGCGCTGATCACTGCAGACACGATGCTCTATGCGAGCGATGAGCACGATTACCGCGAGACGCTGATCGCAGCATTCCGGGCCCGCGGCATCTATCCGGACGGCGTGGTGTCGCTGGCCGAGGAATCGCTGCTGTGGGACAAACCGATGGCCGGCACGCCGGTCTGTCCCGGCCTGAAATTCAACCTGCTCGAGCCCGATCATCATCTGGAGAACAATCGCAAGGAGCTCGAGGCGACCGTCCGCACGAATCCGTTCTGCTTCGGTTTGTGCGAGGACGATTCGCACTCCTGCTCGACCTGCACCTGCAAGGTCTCCGAGGACGAGCGCGTGGTGAAGTCGGTGAACACGGTGATTCGCGGCGGCGAGCAGCGGCCGAAAGTCGAGTTCGTCGGCGAGATCGTGCGTACCGTCGCGCTGGATAAAGATCATCCCGAAGAAAAATTCAGCGGCGGATCGACGGTCGTCTTCGACAGCGCCGGTCATCCGATCATGGTCGTCTACAAGAAACTGAGCTCGCGGTGGCGGCGCGAGAATCAGGTGAAACGGGCGCAGGCCGCAATGGTGGCCGCGCCGACGTACGTCGATAGCAGCCGGCAGATGCGTCTGTCGTCGATCCACCGGGGGTGCTGAGATGGACAACAATTGGAACGTTCGTGTGCGGATGTACCGCGTTGGATTCGGCGATTGTTTTCTCGTCACCATCGCCGGCAAGCACATCCTGATCGATTGCGGCGTGCACACGCAGAGCGAGTTCAAAGGGATCGCCGAAGCGGTGCAGGCGATCAAGACGGCGACGGACGGGAAGCTCGCCGTCGTCGTCGCCACGCATGCGCACGCCGATCACATCAGCGGCTTCGGCACCGAGGCGGAGACGTTTCAGGAGCTCGAAGTCGGCGAGGTGTGGATGCCGTGGCTGGAGGATCTCTCCGACGACGTCGCGAAGACGCTGCACACGAAGACTGCGGCACTCGCGGGATTGCTGCACGCACATTTGAATGTCGCCGGTGCGGCCGCCGATCCACTGGTTGAGGGCATCGCACTGAACGCACTCGGCGCGGTCGGACGCTCGTCGACCGGCAACAACGCGAAGGCGCTGGAGCTGTTGCGCGGCGGATTCGGTGACAAGCAGCGGACGAAGTATCTGCGCGCCGGGGAGGTGCTGCAGGACGCGGGCGGAATCAAAGGCCTGACGGTGCGCGTGCTCGCGCCGTCCGACGATACGAAGTTCCTCAGCAGGATGAATCCACCCGAGGCGCAGTTGTATGGTCTCGATGAGAACGGCCAGCCGACGATCGAGGAGCTCGTGCCGTTCGCCGAACGGTGGAAGGCCGACGGCGGACCGCTCGATGCGGACTATCAGAAGCTGCTGAACGATACAGTCGCGATGCCGCTGCAGGCGCTCGCGCTGTCGGTCGACAACTATCTCAACAACACGAGCCTCTGTTTGTTGATGACGTACAAAGGCAAGAAGCTGCTCTTCCCGGGCGACGCGCAGTGGGGCAATTGGCAGTCGTGGCAAAACGAGTGGGACGACATCCTCGGCGAGATCGATTTCTACAAAGTCGGCCACCACGGCAGCCACAACGCGACGCCGCACGAGGCACTGGCGAAGATGACCGGCAAGTCGGTCGTGGCGATGGCGTCGACGGATACGGTGAAGTCGTTCAATAAAGGCAAGTTCCCCGTGCCGTACGACAAGCTGGTGACGGCGGTGAAGGAGCAGGTCGGCAACCGCTACGCGCAGAGCGACCAGCTGTCGAACGCCGGCGCGCCGTTCGAGGCCGAGCAAGGGTGGTGCGATTATTTTGTGTGAGAGACGGAGAGACGGAGAGACTAAGAGAACTGAGAGACTAAGAGACTGAGAGACTAAGAGACTGAGAGATGGAGAGACGGAGAGACTAAGGACAGGCTCCTCCGTCTCTCAGTCTCTTCTTCATCGAAGCGAAGGAGCGCGGGCGTCCTCGCCCGCACGTGTCGGGCGTCCCGCCCGGCACGGAAAGTCGTCGGGCGAGACGCCCGCCGACTGCGGGCGGGACGCCCGCGCTCCTGAGTTTTCTCCGTCTCTGGTCCTACATCCCGCTCACAATCTCAAAATACTTCGCAAACGCCACCATTCCCCCGCTCGCCTGTTGCCAGTCGTAGTTCTCGTTCGGCGCGTGGTAGCCGTGCTCGGGGAGTGACAGGCCGAGGAAGAGGACGGGGCGGCGCAGCACCTTCTCGAGCGAGACGACGGCGCCGATGGAGCCGCCTTCGCGGACGAACACCGGCTCGCGTCCGAATGCGAACTTCATCGCGGCGCGCACCGCATCGGCCAGCGGCCCTTCTGTCGGCGCTTTGTACGGATACATCGCCGCCTCCGACTCGATCTTCACGTCCGGATTGCGCTCCTTCACGAACTGCTTCACGAGCTTGAGGATCTTTTTCGGATCCTGATCCGCGACGAGGCGGCAGGAGATCTTCACCGATGCGCGCGGCGGAATCACCGTCTTGATGCCGGGACCGGTGTAGCCGCCGGTCACGCCGTGAATCTCGAACGTCGGCATCGCCCAGATGCGCTTCATCACCTCGATCGGATCCTCGGTGCGGATCGATTTGTACAGGTGATCCTTCTTGAACGACTTCACCGAAAAGCCGGAGTCGCGGAACTCCTGCAGCTCCTTCTTCGTCGGCTGCACGACGTCGTCATAGAAGCCTTTGATCTTCACCTTGCCGGTCGTCGCGTCGTGCATTTCGCTGACGAGCTTCATCAGTTCGCCGAGCGGATTGCGTGCGGCGCCGCCGGTCGTGCCGGAGTGCTGATCGGTCTGACCGGTCTCCAGCACCAGCTCGAATCCCTGCAATCCGCGCAGTCCGGCCGGACACGCGGGACGCTGGCGCGAGACCCAGATCGTGTCGCTGACGATGACGTGATCGGTTGCCAGCGAATCCGTATGTTTCTTGATTCCGCCTTCGAAATTCGGCGATCCGATCTCTTCCTCGAGCTCCCACAACACGCGCAGATTCGCGCGGACGCCCGCCTCGCGCGCGGCGCGGATGCCCCAGAGCGCCGAGAGCGCCGGACCTTTGTCGTCCGTCGTGCCGCGGCCGAAGTAACGATCGCCCTGGCGCGTGAAGGAGAACGGCTCGCTGTTCCACGGCTCTGTTTCACGCGACGCCGGCTGCACGTCGAGATGGTTGTAGACCGTGACCGTCGGCGCATTCGGATCGACATCGAAACGGCCGTGCACGAGCGGATTGCCGTCGGTCTCGAGGATGTCCGCTTCGCCGCCGAGGTCGCGGAGGAGCTGCGCGGCGGTATCGGCCATGCGCCGGATGTCGGCGGCGCGCTCCGGCTCGGCGGAAACGCTCGGGATTTCGACGAATTGCTGGAGGGTCGATTCGTACCGTTCGCGCTCGCTGCGCGCGAATTCGGAGAGGGATTTCTTGTCGAGTTTCATGCGCCGCGGATTCTATCCCGCGTCATTCATGAGCAGCACGATCTCCAGCGTGCGCATGTCCGCGCTGACGCCGGGTGTCACGCGATAGCCATCGTTTGCAAGCTCGATCGCGCGCAGCCGATCGAGATCGCCGCGACTTACGCCATGCATCTTCGCGAACGCCAGCCACTCCCCGGGCACCGCCGATTCGAGCTCGCTCTCCGCGAGCAGCGGCTCGCCCGCGCAGTTGATGTGCTCGCACCCGAACTGCTCCGCGCATTGCGGACAGGGAGGCGGATCGTTGAAGTCCTGCAGCTCGCTTTCGGTGAGGACGCGCATCAATCCGCCGCGCCGCTCGCGCACGTACTGCAGCCCGCTCTCGCTGCTCGAGAGGATGTCGAAGCGCTCGGATTTTTGATCTGTCATGATCGCCATCGTAATGCGCGATCTCGACCTCGGCAACGGCCTCCTCGTGCCCGAACAACTGCTGCGTGCGGCAACGTCGCGCAGCGGCGGGCCGGGCGGGCAGAACGTGAACAAAGTCGAGTCGCGCGTGACGATCGAAGTCGATGTCGACGCGCTCCCGCTCTCCGACGAGCAGAAGCAGCTCATCCGCACGAAACTCGCGAGCCGCATCAACAAAGCAGGCGCGCTGCACGTGTCCTCGCAGGCCGAACGGAGCCAGCTCGCGAATCGCGATCGCGCGCTCGCGCGCATGGAAGAGCTGCTGCGCGACGCGCTGATCGTCGACAAGCCGCGCAGAAAGACGCGCACGTCGAAGGCGCAGAAACAGAGGCGGCTCGAGGCGAAGAAGCGGCGCGGCGAGATGAAGAAGCTGCGCGGCAGGATCGAATAATATTTGGCGTGATGCGTCGCATCTGGTTGCTCGCACTCCCGCTCCTCTTTCTCGCCGCATCCTCCGCTCCGCCGCGTCCGCACATCGTGCTGATCTCCGTCGACACGCTCGCCCTCGCATTGCGGCGCGCCGGCTACGACACCGCGGGCGTGGTCGCCGTCTCGCACATCGGCCGCTCGACTCGATTCGGCCGCGGCTTCAACGCCTTCTCCGATCCGGTGATCCGCAGCACGCAGCACGACAACCGCCGTGATGCGGACGAGATCAATTCCGATGCGCGGCGTCTCGTCGACGCGCATGTCGCGTCGCGAGGCAAGCAGCCGCTCTTCCTCTTCGTCCACTACTTCGACTGCCACTATCCGTATCGCTGGTGGGATCGGACGGAGAAGACCGAAGACCCGTGGAATCCGCAGCTGCAGCGGCGCCGCGATGTGCAGCTGCGCCGTTACGACGACGGCGTCAGCCGCGTCGATGCGCACATTCGCCAGCTTTACGACGACGTGAAGGCAAAGCTCGGGACGAACGTCGTCTTCTGCGTGGTTGCCGATCACGGCGAACAGATCGGCGATCAGGAGTGCCGGTCGGTCACGACGACATCTACAGCGAGACGGTCGCCGTGCCGCTCATCATCGCCGGGCCGGAGATTCCGGCGGCGCGGGTGACGAGCGCGGTGTCGAACATGGACATCGGCGTTGCGCTCGCGAGACTCGCGGGCGCCGAGTTCTCGAATCCGGTCGACGGCGAAGATCTGCTCCGGATCGCCGAGCGCAGCACGTCGTGGCTCAACCGGCTGTTCGGCAGCAGCCCGAGGCGGCCGTTGCTGATTGTGGGGAACCCGGAGTACACGAGATCGGTCGGACTCATCGACGGATCGAACTGGTACATCCGCAACTTCGATCAGGTCTATCGCAATGCGTGGGTCGAGATGCCTGCGCCGGCATCCGCGAAGCCGACGACGGCGTGACGTTCGCGGTTCCGTACACCGATTACGTGCCGCGCCTCGTGTCCGTCGAGCACGTCGCCGCGAATGCCGACTGCGCGATGACGGCGATGGCATCGATCAGGCCGGACATCAGGTACTTCGCCGATCCGATCGCATTTCGCGGCTCGATCCGGATCACGCTGCCTGCCGCGCGGCTCGATCAGATCCGCGTCACCGTCGCGCCTGCGCGTTGCGCGGGCAAGACGACGTATCGCATCCGCCGCTTCGAAGACGCCGCCGAGCTGCCGGCAACCGCGCGCCGCGACACGAACGTGTTCGGCAATCTGATGGCATCGCGGAAGCTGACCGCGCGCGACGAGCTGTTCGACATCAGCCGCGACGCATCGATGCTCGACAACCTCGCCGGCCGCGTCGATACGAGCGCCTACGACAAAGAAGCGCGCGCGCTGTTCACGAAAGCAGTCGCATCGCCGCTGCCCGATCAGAAGGTGAGTCCCGAGGAGCTGCAGCGCCTGCGCAGCCTCGGCTATTTGCAGTGAGGAGTGCGGCAGCAAGCTGCCGCCCTCGGATTGCGTAAATCGGCGCGCGGTTGCCGTAATCGGAGCGCGGGCGTCCTCGCCCGCAGCGATCGGGCGTCTCGCCCGGTCGCGATCGTCGCCGGCCGAGACGTCCGGCGACTGCGGACGAGACGTCCGCGCTCCGATCAGCTGCGGTAGTCCGCGTTCAGCGAGACGTAGTCGTGTCCGAGGTCGCTCGCTAGCACCATGGTGCTCGCGGTCCCTCCGCCGAGGTCGAGGCGGATGGGGACGCGTTCCCGGGCGAAGACCTTCGCTGCATCTTTTTCGCGATACGAAACCGGTTCGCCGTTCGCGACGAGCTGCACCGAGCCCGCGGTGAGCGACACGCGCTTGACGTTGAAGCGTGCGCCGGAGCGGCCGAGCGCAGCGAGGATGCGGCCCCAATTCGGATCGCCGCCATGCAGCGCCGTCTTCACCAGCGGCGACGTCGCGACTGCGTGCGCCGCAGCGCGAGCATCGCGATCGCTGCGCGCGCCGCGCACTTCCAGCTCCATCACCCGCGTCGCGCCTTCGCCGTCGCGCACGATCATCCACGCGAGCTGGCGGCAAACTTCGTTCAGTGCGCGCTGAAAATCGGTGAGGTCGCCGGTTGCGCCGAGTTTCCCGGAGGCGAGAAGAAGCACCGTATCGTTCGTCGACGTGTCGCCATCGACGGAGATCGCGTTGAACGATTGATCGACCGCGATCTTCAGACTTTTCTGCAGCGTGGCAGGATCGACATCCGCGTCGGTCATCACGAACGCGAGCATCGTCGCCATGTTCGGATGGATCATCCCCGCGCCTTTCGCGATGCCGGTCACGCGTCCGCGCTTGCCGCCGCAGGTGAACGACGCCTGCGCGATTTTCGGTCCGACGTCGGTGGTCAGGATCGCTTGTGAGAACGCGTCGCCGCCGCCGGGGGAGAGTCGCGTGATCGCATCGGGCAGCGAGTCGCGCACTTTCTTGTCGGGCAGCACGACGCCGATTACGCCGGTCGATGCGAGGAACACTTCTTCTTCCGAACAGCGCAGCAATTCCGCCGTCCGGCTCCGCACCCGCTTCGCCGCGCTCGTCCCCTCGGTGCCGGTGACGGCGTTCGCGCACCCGGCGTTCACCACGACGCCTTTCACTCGTCCGCCCGATTTTTTCAGCGCGGACTTCGACAGCACGACCGGCGCGGCCTGAAAGCGGTTCTTCGTGAATACCGCAGCCGCGCTCGCGCCATCCTCGGCGACGATCAGTCCGAGGTCGGGACGCTTTTTGCGAATGCCGGCGCGGACGCCGGAGGCGAGAAAACCTTTGGGCAATTTCATTGGTCGTCATCCCGAGCGGAGTCGAGGGAGCTGGGAGGCGGAGGGCTCGCTGATGTCGCCGCCGCACCCCCGGGTCCCTCGACGACGCTCGGGATGACGAGTTGATGCAGCGTGCCGCTCCTGATCGCGTTGCCGACGATCTCGTGCGCCTGGCGGAACGGGATGCCGGTGGCGGCGAGCTTGTCTGCGTAGCTCGTGGCGACGAGTTGATCGCTCGTCGCCGCCTCGGCCATCCGCGCGCGATCGACGTTCAATCCGGAGATGAGCTCCGCGATCGCCGGCAGCACGAGCGCGAGCACGTTGCGAATGCGGAAGAGCGGTTCTTTGTCCAACTGCAGATCTTTGTCGTACGCGAGCGGCAATCCTTTGAGGACAGACAACAGTCCGGTCAATTCGCCGATCGCGCGTCCCGCATGGCCGCGCGCGAGCTCGAGCACGTCGGGATTTTTCTTCTGCGGCATGCGCGACGAGCCGGTGGCCATCGCATCCGGCAGCTCCGCGTACGCCGCTTCATCGGTCGTGTAGAAGATGAGGTCTTCCGCAAGGTGCGAGAGGTGCGACAGCGTCATCGTCGCGGCGAAGAGGTACTCCGCGGCGAAGTCGCGATCGGAAACGGCGTCGAGCGAGTTGCGCGTCGGCGCCGAAAACCCCAAGGATTTCGCGAGTTTTTCGCGATCGACAGGCAACGGCGTTCCGGCGAGCGCGCCCGAGCCGAGCGGGCATTCATCGCCGCGCACGGATGCATCGTGAAAGCGCGACAGATCGCGCGTCAGCATCTCGACATACGCGCGGCACCAGAGCGCGAACGTGATCGGCTCCGCCTGTTTGCTGTGCGTGTAGCCGGGCATCTTCGTTTCCGATTCGGCGACCGCCTTGCGCTCGAGCGTCGCGCGCAGCGACGCAATCTGAGCGACCGCGTCATTGCACGCGTTCTTCAGCCAGAGCTTGAGATCGGTCGCGACCTGGTCGTTGCGGGAACGTCCGGTGTGCAGCTTGCCGGCGAGCGGTCCGATTTTTTCGAAGAGCTTCGCTTCGACGTAGGAGTGGATGTCTTCGGGGGAGCCCTCACCCCCGCTTCGCTGGCCCTCTCCCGGTGACGGGAGAGGGTGGCCGAAGGCCGGGTGAGGGATCGACTGCAGTGCATTCACGATCGTCTCGACCTCGGACGCCGTCAGCACGCCGCATTCGCCGATGGCGCGTGCCCACGCGATCGAGCCCTGCACGTCTTCGGCGAAGAGCTCGCGATCGAACGCGAACGAATCGTTCAGCGCGCGCAGGAGCTTCGACGGTTCGGCCTCGAAACGGCCGCCCCACATCTTCACTGCGCTGCCTCCTGCGGAACGGCGAACGGGGCGAGCCGCTTGCGGCCGCGGAGCTGCAGGCCGAACAGCTTGATGAAGCCGGCGGAGTCCTTCACGTCGTAGCCGGTCATGTCGAACGACGCGAGGTTCTGCTGGTAGAGCGAGTAGGGCGACGTGCGGCCGACCACCGTGCCCGAGCCCTTGTAGAGCTTCAGCGTCACGACGCCGGTCACGTCTTCAGTCAACACATTGACGAATGCGTCGAACGCTTCCTTCAGCGGCGAGAACCACTGGCCGTTGTAGACGAGCTCCGCGTAGCGCGTGGCGATGCGCTCCTTTTCGTGCGCCGCGTCTTTGTCGAGCACGATCGATTCGAGCGCCTTCAGCGCGGTGACGAGCAGCGTGCCGCCCGGCGTCTCGTACACGCCGCGCGACTTGATGCCGATCAGCCGGTTCTCCACGATGTCGGCGCGGCCGATGCCGTGCGTGCCGCCGATCTCGTTCAGCGTGGCGATGAGCTCCGCGGGCGAGAGCTGCTCGCCGTTGACCGCAATCGGCAGTCCCGACTCGAACTCGATCGTGATCCTCTCCGGCTCGTCCGGCGCGTTCACCGGGTCGACGGTGAGCTTGAACATCGACGCTTCCGGCTCGAACGACGGGTCCTCGAGCGGGCCGCCTTCGTGCGACAGGTGCCAGAGGTTCCGGTCGCGCGAGTACGGGTCTTTCTTCGTCACCGGCACCGGAATGCCGCGCTCCGATGCGTAGTCGATCGCATCTTCACGCGAGACGATCGACCACTCGCGCCACGGCGCGACGATCTCCAGCTCCGGCGCGAGCGCCTGGTATGCGAGCTCGAAACGGACCTGGTCGTTGCCCTTGCCGGTGCAGCCGTGCGCGAGCGCATCGCATCCGGTGGCCAGCGCGATCTCCACCTGCTTGCGCGCGATGAGCGGCCGCGCGGTCGACGTGCCGAGAAGGTAGTCCTTCTCGTAAATCGCGCCGGCCTTCAGCACGGGGAAGAGGTAGTCGGCGGCGAATTCTTCTTTCGCATCGACGAGATGGAAGTCGCACGCGCCGGTGCGATACGCCTTGTCCGCGAGGTGATGGGTCTCTTCGGCCTGGCCGACATCGACGGCCACGGCAACGACATCGCAGCCGTAGTTTTCCTTCAGCCAGGGAATGATGATCGAGGTATCGAGTCCGCCCGAATAGGCGAGGGCAATCTTTTTCACGCTGCTTTCTCCTGTGACGCGGCGGCGAGCATCTGCTCGAGCGCGCTGATGAATTCGGTGAGTGCTTTTTTCGGAACGATGTACGGCGGAAGCAGGCGCAGCACGCGATCGCGCGCGGTGCCGACGACGAATCCTTTTGCGAGCAGTTCGCGCGCGACCGGACCGGCGGGACGATCGAGCTCGATGCCCCACATCATTCCCATGCCGCGGATCGCGACGATCGCCGGCGTCTTCGCCTGCAGCGATTCGAGTTGCCGCCGGAACCAGTGGCCGTAGGCGTCGACGCGCTGCACG
>DATEZA010000209.1:0-7689 GCA_035255945.1 Thermoanaerobaculia bacterium | reverse complement strand
GTGCTGGAAGATGCGCGCGGTGAATCCCTCGATCTCGATCGTCGCCTCTTCGCCTTCGAGATCGACACCCTTCAGGCGCAGCTTCTTGAATCGCGGAACCTCGCCGCCGAGGAATGGGACGGAGAGGCAACCTTCCCAGTCGGTGACTTTTGCGTCGCCGATGCCTTCGTACGTCGCGTTGAAAAACACGCCGGCGCCGACCTGCTGCACGTTCCTGCGCTTTGCGGCGCGCTCCGGCACTTCGAACACGAAGACGCGCAGCGGCAGATGGATCTGCGGACCGGCGAGGCCGACCCCGTCGTATGCGTGCATCGTCTCGATCATGTCGTCGATCAGCGCGCGGAACTTCCCCGCCTTGATGTCCTTGATCTCTACGTCGGATGCGCGTTCGCGCAGCACCGGATGTCCCAGCCGCGCCACTTTCAGGATTGCCACTCGATGCTCCTCATCCACATTGCAATCAAAAATGCTCCGGCCGTCAGCACCGCGCCGCCGTAAAACGCGCCGCGCGCCTGCGCCAGATCGTACAGGAAGCCGATCGCGATCGGCCCGATGAAGCGCGCCAGTGAGCCGACTGCAGTGGCGATGCCGAGCATGCTGCCGTGCTCGTTCGCCGGAACCGATTTCGACACCATCGACGTGAGCGACGGATAGACCAGCCCCGTCCCGATGGCGATCAGAAACGCGACGACGTACAGCAGCGGCACGCGCCAGATCGACGGCACGAGCAGCAGTCCGATCGTGTACGACAACGTGCCGATCGCGACCAGCGTCCGCTCCCCCATCGCCTTCGCCAGCCGTCCGATCAGACCGCCCTGGATCACCGCGACGATGACCCCCATGAACAGAAAGAAATACGCGAGATCGAGCTGACTGAAATTGAAGCGGTCGCGCGCGTGCAGCGTCACGCTCGTCTCCATCCCCGCCACCGCGAGCAGCTGGATGAAGAGCGTGATCATGATCGCGCCGAGCATCCTGCGATGTCCGAGCTCGACCCAGACGTGCTTGTCGAATTGCGGCGGGAGTCCGCTGCGCGGCGTGAGATCGGGCGGCTTCGATTCGCCGAGGACGAAGAACGCAATCGTCAACGCAGTGAGCGACATCGCGGCGGCGGCGAGGCCGGGCAGGAGATTGCCCGCCATCCCGTGCTTCGTCCCGATGTGCGACAGCACGCCCGACAGTGGCGGCCCGAGGATGAAGCCCATGCCGAAGGCGGCACCGATCAGGCCCATGCCCTTCGCGCGATTTTCGGACGTCGTCGAATCGGCGATGTACGCCTGCGCCGTCCCGACGTTCGCGCCGCCCGCGCCCGCGATCACGCGCGAGACGAACAGCACGGTGTAGCTCCGCGAGAATGCGAACAGCAGGTAGCCCACACACGACGCCGTGACGCTGATCAGGATCACGGGCCGGCGTCCGATGCGGTCCGAAAGGCGGCCCCACACCGGCGCGAAGAAGAACTGCATGATCGAGTAGACGCCGACCACCGCGCCGACCGCCGTGCCGCTCGCCCCGTACTCCCGCGCATAGAACGAGAGAAACGGAATCACCATCCCGAAGCCGATCAGATCGATGAAGACCGTGAGGAAGAGAACGAGGAGCGACGCACGGCGCATGGAGCGGGAAAGATAACAGCAGGCGTCACATCCGACTATGGCGAGCAATCACATTACGATGCCGCATCGCGCGCTACAAATTCGCCCGGAGGCCAAGGCTCATGAAAAAGACAATCCTCATCACCATGATTCTCACACTCGCATTCGGGACCGTCGCGTTCGCGGCGGAGGACGGCGCCGCTCTGTTCAAATCGAAATGCGCCGCATGCCACGGACCCGACGGCAAGAAGATGGCGAAAGCCGACCTCACCTCGGCCGGCGTGCAGGAGAAAGGCGAAGCGGATCTCGTGAAGTTCGTCGGCGAGAACCCGAAGCACAACTTCATCAAGAAGGGCGTCAGCGAAGAGCAGATCAAGGCGATCGTGGGGTTCATCAAGACGCTGAAGTAGCCCGCGCGGGCCTTCAGTGTGGGTGGGTGGGTCTGTGTGGCGCCGCCGACCCGGCGGCGAATGCAACCGCCGCGGCGAATATAAAACCGCCGCCGAGTCGGCGGCGCCACACTCCAGAACGGAGAGCCCACGTCCGGGGGCACCTCCCCCATCCAACCCGGCTCCACGCGCGTATCTCCCCACGTGAAGCGAATCGCAATCGTCGTCATCGCGTCCCTCGCCCCCCTCGCGCGCGCCCACGATTTCTGGATCGAGCCGTCCACCTTCCGTCCCGCCGTCGGCCAGATGGTCTCGACCTCGCTCCGTGTCGGACAGGAGTTCATCGGTGAGCCGATCCCGCGCAGCGCGCAGTTCATCGACAGCTTCGTCGTCCGTGAAGGGACGAAAGAAAAAGAGGTCATCGGCTTCGAGAATCGCGATCCCGCCGGCTACATCCGCGTCGAGCAGCCGGGACTCGCGGTCATCGGCTATCGCAGCAAGGCGAATCCGCTCGAGCTCGACGCCGCGAAATTCGAAGAGTTCCTGAAAAACGAAGGACTCGAATCGATCAGCGCCATCCGCGCGCAACGCCACGAAACGGCGAAGCCCGATCGCGAGCGCTTCTACCGATTCGCAAAGTCAGTGCTGAACACCGGGGCAACCGCCAACTGGCAACCGGCGACTCAATCCTTTAACTATCGCTTCGAGATCATCCCCGAAACCAATCCGTGCGCCGGCACGCCGCTCCGCGTGCGGCTCATGTTCGAAGGCAAGCCGCTCGCCGGCGCGCTCGTCACCGCGCTGCATCGCGACGACGCATCCGCGCGCATCCGCATACGCAGCGACAAAAACGGACGCGTCACCCTCAACCTCCCGAAGAACGGCGTCTGGCTGATAAAGTCGGTGCAGATGGTGCCGGCACCTGCGGGGACGAACGCTGATTGGGAGAGCCTGTGGGCATCGCTCACGTTCGAGCGCTGACGCTCGCGCTGCTCGTTGCGACGCCGCTTCTCGCACACGAGATCGGCACGACGCAGGTCACCGCGCGCTTCAATCGCGATCACACATACGACGTCGACGTGGTCACGAAATCGCCGCTGGTGCGCGGCGCGAATCTGTCCGAGGCGGCGGAGATCCGGTTCGGTGGAGTGCGGGTGAAGCCGGAGGTGATTCGGCTGCCGGACGGCACCATCCGCTTTCACGGCGACATCCCCCGCAACGCCGGCCCATTCACCTGGCGCTGGCCGCTCACCTTCAGTTACTACGCGCTGACCATCGGTCCGCGCCAGCAGTGGCTCGACGGCGACACCACCTCGTCACCGTTCCCGCTCTCCGCGGATTTACTTCCGCCGTCGCGGATGGATGTCGTGAAGCAATACCTGAAACTCGGCTTTACGCACATCGTTCCCGGCGGACTCGATCACATCCTCTTCGTCCTCGGCATCTTCCTGCTGTCGACGAAATTGCGTCCGGTGCTGACGCAGGTCACCGCCTTCACCATCGCCCACTCGATCACCCTCGGCCTCACGATTTACGGACTGGTGTCGGTGTCGCCGCGCATCGTCGAGCCGATGATCGCGCTGTCGATTGCATACGTCGCGATCGAGAACATCACCACCTCGCAGCTCAAACCATGGCGCGTCGCGATCGTCTTCGCATTCGGACTCCTGCACGGCATGGGCTTCGCGGGCGTGCTCAAGGAGCTCGGCCTGCCGCGATCGGAGTTCCTCACCGCGCTCGTCACGTTCAATGTCGGCGTCGAGCTCGGACAGCTCGCGGTCATCGCGACCGCGTTCGTGCTGATCGCGGCCTGGGCGCGGACGAAGCCGTGGTACCGCCCGCGCTTCGTCGTGCCGGCCTCGGCGGCCATCGCCGCGACGGGGATCTTCTGGACGGTGCAGCGGCTGCTGTGATGCCGGTCGGCGCTAGACTGGCCCCTTGCGACGACGCCTCGTCCTCTTCGACATCGACGGCACGCTCCTCACCGACCACGGCGCAGCGCGCCACGCGTTCGGCTCCGCACTCGAGCAGACCTTCGACTACCGCGACGACCTCTCCCGCTACGACTTCTCCGGCCGCACCGACCCGCAGATCGCCTTCATGATCCTGCGCGACGCCGGCTGGCGCGACGACGACATCGACACGCGCCTCCCGCAACTCTGGTCGCTCTACCTCGTGGATCTGGCAAAGAACGCCACGCCCGATCGCGTCGAATCGCTGCCTGGGATCGTTCCTTTGCTCAATGCACTAAAAGACATCGAGCACGTCACGCTCGCGCTCCTCACCGGCAACATCGAGCCCGGCGCGCGGCTCAAGCTCGGCGGCGCGCAGCTCAATCACTACTTCCCCTTCGGCGCATTCGGCAGCGACTCCGCGAAACGCGAAGAGCTCCCGCCGATCGCCGTCGAGCGCGCGTCGCAGATCGACGGCTATCGATTCAGCGGACGCGACGTGGTGATCATCGGCGACTCGATCTACGACGTCCGCTGCGGCGTTCCCCACGACGCCACGACGATCGCCGTCGCCTCGGGAAAAACATCAGCAGATCGCCTGCGCGCGGAGAACCCGCAGCACTTCTTCGAAAGCGCGGAAGCGCTCGACGAATTGCTGCTAGCGATTCTTGGGAACTGACACTTTCCCGCTCACCCGCTCGTACGTCACCTGCCCGCTTCCCTTGTGCTGCACCGTGAAGTCGCCGTGAATGTCCTTCACGTCGAGCGAGCCGGAGCCGTCGTCGGTGATCGTCACGTTGCCGTTCACCTTCTCGATCTCGATGCCGCCCGAGCCGTCGCTGATGCGCACGTTGCCGGTCACGCCGTCGATATCGATCGATCCCGAACCGTCATCGATGTCGAGCTCGCCGACATCTTTCACGGTCAGCGATCCGCTGCCGTCCTTGATCGAGACCGCGACACCTTTCGGCACCGTCACCTCGAAGCCCATCGTCGGCGAGGAGCCGAGCCACGACGAATCCTCGGGGATCTGCGCCTCGATGGTCAGCGTCGAGCCACTGCGCGTCGCGACGAGCTGCATCTTCTTCAGCACATCTTCCGACGACGCCTCGGCTTCCCCTTTCGCGCGGATCTCCGTCGCGCCGCTCTGCCCTTTCACGTCGAGCGAGCCGGCGCGTCCGATAATCACCACCTTCGTGATCCCGCTCGCGGGGGCGTTCGCGGTGCGCGTGGCCGTCGACGAAAACATTGCGAGTGCGAGGATGGCGTTCAGCATGGCCCTAACTTAGCATGACCACGAACCCGCGCCAGCTCAGCGAAGAACTTCGTAACAGCGACGATCCCGCCCTGCGCAAACGCCGCGGCATCATCGCGCTCTCCGCACTCGCCTCGGCATCGATGGGACTCATCGCGCTCTATCAAACCGGCGTGATTCGTCACCTCCCCGATGTCCCGTCGAAATGGTTCGATGCCGATCGCGTCGACGCCTCGGACGAGGCCTACTCCCGGTTCGCCACCCCCGACGCCATCCTCGGCCTCGGCAGTTACGCGATGACCATGGGGCTCGCCGCGATCGGCGGCCGCGATCGCTCGCCATGGCTGCAGCGCGCGCTCATCGCGAAGGTGCTGTTCGATGTCGCCAACGCCGCCCGCCTGACCCGCGATCAGTGGACGAAGTACCGCGCGTTCTGCATCTGGTGCCTCATCGCCGCCGGCGCAACGTTCGCGATGCTGCCGCTGGCATTGCGGTGGTGTAGGACAAGCTCTCAGCTTGTCCGGGACAGCGTGTCCGAGACAAGCGGTGTAGGACAAGCTCTCAGCTTGTCCGGGACAAGCTGAGAGCTTGTCCTACACCATTGATGGCCTCCGCTCCGCCTCATTCGGATCGACCACCCACTTTGCCTGCCGGATCGCTCCACCGCGGATTGGTCGTCACACTCTCATCGGTCAGGCTCACCAGAAACGCGACTACCGCGTGTTGCTCCTCCGCCCCGAGGCCGCGCACGCGGCCGTAGCGCGCGACCACCTCGTCGAGCGTTGCGATGCTCCCGTCGTGCATGTACGGCGCGGTCAGCGCGACATTGCGCAGTGCCGGCACGCGAAACGTTCCGCGCGTCACGCGATTGCGGCGGAACACCGGACCCGACGCCGGCGTCGCGAAGTCGGCACCGCCATGACATCCGCCGCACTTCGCGAAAAAAATCTGCCGGCCGCGCCACGCCTCATCTGACAGTGCATGCACATCGCCGCGATGCACCAGCCGGTCGTACGGCGAATCCGCCGACACGATCGAGCGCTCGAACGACGCGATCGCCTTCGCGATATTCGCCACCGTGATCGCCTCGCCCGGAAACGCAGCGGCGAACATCCGCCGGTACTCCGCGTCATCGCGCAGCCGCCGCGGCAACTCGTCGAGGCGGCCCTTCATCCCCATCTCGACCGGATGCTCGTTCGTCAGCGGAATCAGCGCCTGCTGCTCGAGCGAAACGACGCTGCGATTCGACCACGTCAGCGACCGCCGGTACGCGACGTTCACGAGGCTCATCGTGTTGCGATGGTGCTCCATCCCCGTCGAACCGATCGCGTGCCGGCGTCCATCGCAGAACGCGAAGCGCTGCTGATGACACGAGCCGCAGCTCTGCGTGCCGTTCGCCGACAGCCGCTTCTCGTAAAACAAATGACGTCCGAGCTCGATCTTCGCCGCGGTCAGTGGATTCGATGACGGCGCCGGCGGCGGCGCATATCCGATCGGCAGCGGCACGACGGACGTCCATCGCGGCAGCAGATGCGCGACATGCGCCGCAAACAACAGCGCGGCGAGCATCAGCGCCACGACCCTCCGGCAGCCGTCTCGTGACTGATCTCCTTCCGCTGCGTGAGCCACGCCGCGAACTCATCGATCGTCTGCGACGGCACGCTGCCCGGACTCGCGCGATGCGCACCGACCCACTTCGACATCGCGGCGGCGAGCAGTCCCGCATTGTTCTTATCGCCGCCGTTGAAGAGCAGCAGGTACGCCTCGCGCGCGTCGGCGACGCGATCGAGCCCGAGGAATGCTTCGCCGCGGTATTCGATCGCCTCGGCGTAGTTGGGCATCAGCGAGAGCGCCTTGTCGTACGCCTCCAGCGCGCCCGGATAATCGCCGCTCTTGCGCAGCGCGTAACCGAGCTCGCTGTACGCCTGGAACAATTGCGGATTGTTCTTGATCGCCGCGCGCTGACAGCGCACCTCGGCCGCGTACGTCTTGCGGATCTGCTCCTCGAGCTTGGCGCGCTTCGCCGCATCCGTCGTCGCGGCGAGCTCCTTCTCGTAATTCCAGGCGCGATCGCGATAACGCAATCCGTCGTTGTATGAATTGAGCGCTTCATTCTTCGGATCGGCCGGCGGCATCGACGTCCCGCGCGATCCGAACAACGACGAAGCGGTCAGCAGCAGCATCGCAAACAGCAACCCTTTCGAACGCATCGATCTGTCCTCCTTTTCGCAACGATCGTCCGCTCGCGCGCGGCGAAAACGGGAGAGCGATGTGATGAGCCGACTGCCGCACGTGACCAGCCGCCGGATCGCAGGGTCGAATCAGAAATGACCGTATAGTCGCTGCATGACATCGCGTCCGCGCTGGCTCATGCCGGCGATCATCGTCACCGCGTGGATGCTGCTCGCCGTCTTCAGCACCGCGCAGCGTTATGTCGGCACGATCTTCACCGGCGAGCGATTCGAGCTGTTCGACGCGCTCGCGCTGGCGGTCGCGCA
>DATEZA010000208.1:0-3497 GCA_035255945.1 Thermoanaerobaculia bacterium | reverse complement strand
GTCCCGCCGACCTGCTCGAGTTGCGCGTTCTTCGCCAACTCCTCGCGCAATGTCAATAGATCGATCTCGCGGCTCTGCTCCGCCAGCCGCCGCATCGTCGCGAAGATCGTTCGATGCGCGTCGCGAAAAAAATCCTCGGTGTTGATCGTGCTGACCACCCGGTAGAACGCATGGTTGTTGATCAGAATCGATCCGAGGACCGCGCGCTCCGCATCCGGAGACTGCGGCAACGGCCGGTCGAGAGCGACGTCGAGTTGCGCTACGGACATTGGATGAAGTGTGCGGAGTCTAGGGTGCGTTTGTCACCACATCCGAATGCCCGCAGTTGTCCCGCAGGCACTTCACACGTTTTCCGCAGATGCCGCGCGAGTAGTCTGCGGAAAAGTAAAGATTGTTCTTGACAGAATCTACGGTTCGTAGAATCGGAATGGCGCTGTTGCGGCGGCGTTATCATGTCGCGATGCGAGCAACACCGAAGAAGAAAAAGATGATCAGCCTCAAACAGATTCGAAGCGCGGCTCGCACTACCCGCGAAGCGCGTGAGACGCTCAAAGCTCTTGGGCTCGGAAGTCTGTTCGACTTTCAGCGGGTACCAGACACGAAGGAAGTCCGCGGCATGATCGCGAAAGTTGGTCACCTCGTGTCAATCCTCGACGGGCCCGACATTCTCTTTCCCACAGGGAAAAGTACGTTAGGGATAGAACGAATCCGGCAGGCAGTCGAGGCAGTTCGTGCCGAGCAAAAAAACCGCACGTAGTCTGCCTCGGCACCGCGGTTCCGAGTACGCCAGGAACGTCTTCATCAATTGCCCTTTCGACGACGAATACACGCCGATCTTCGAGGCGATCGTATTCACGATTCAGGCATGCGGCTTCCGTCCGATCTGCGCTCGTTCGCGTTTGAATTCGAGCGATGTGCGCCTGCAGAAGATCGTCGACCTCATCGCCCTCTGCCGCTACTCGATTCATGACCTGTCGCGGACAGAGCTCGATCATGTAAGTACGCTCCCGCGCTTCAACATGCCTCTTGAGCTCGGGATCGATATCGGCTGCCGAGCTTACGGTGCCGGCCAGAGAGACAAGAGCTTTCTTATCTTCGATCGCGACAGGTTTCGCTTTCAGACCTACGTCTCCGACATCGCCGGCCAGGACATCGCTGATCATGGCAACGATCCGAACAAGGCGATCGGCCGCGTGCGTGACTGGCTCCGGAGTGAAGCCAGACGCACGAACATCCCTGGCGCGAAAGCCATGCAGGCGAGGTACGGCGATTTCCGCGAAGCACTTCCGGCGCTCTGCGTCCGTTTCGAGCTCGACATCTCCGCGTTGACCTTTGACGATTTCCGGTTCGCTCTCGGTTTCTGGTTCACTCCGACACCGCCGGAGCCCGATCGCTGACTTAATCCGATCTACGCGCTGTAGAGCCTCCGCCTCTCCGCGCGCGCCGCGTGAACGGAATGCTCTCCTCCGGTAACCCTGTTGGTCAGCGCGTCGTCTGAATACCCCGTCTGGAGGATTTGATTTGATCAAGCGAATACTCATTCCGCTGCTGCTGCTTGCCTCGTCGGCATTCGCGCAGCAGCCCGCGCGGGCGCAGAACGCGCCGGCTCCGCAGTCGACGGCAGCTGCCGTTGCCGACGATTCCAAGCGGCCCGTGGCTGTCATCAACGGTGAAACGATCACCGTTGAAAAGCTCAACCGGATGTACGCGAACCTCAATACGCAGATGAGGACGAACTACGACCAGAACGGCGGCAAGGGCGCGTTCCTCGAGAACTACATCCGCAAGCGTCTGCTGCTCCAGGAGGCCTTCAAGACCGGTTTCGACAAGAAGCCGGACGTCGTTGCCGCGGCCGACGCGGCGCGCGAGTCGGCGCTGTTCGACCGTTACGTCCGCGATGTCGTCGCTGCCGGCATCGTCACTGACAAAGACGTCCGCGACTATTACGAGCAGCATCCCGACGACTTCGCCACGCCCGAAAAGGTTCACGTGCGGCACATCGTCATCGCGGTCAAGGACAACGGGCCGGCGCCGAAGACGGACGGGCAGGCGCTCGAGCAGATCAGCAAAATCTCGTCGGAACTTCGCGCCGCCGACATCGCCTCGGCGATGGGAAAGCCTGACGACGCGACCCTGGCCAAGCTGCGCCTCGCGCACTTCGCAGACGCGGCGAAAAAGTACTCCGAGGATGGCTCGGCCGAAAGCGGCGGCGACCTCGGATGGATGTCGAAGGGCCAGCTCGATCCGACGTTCGAAGCGGCCGCGTGGGGTCTGAGGCCCGGCGTGGTCAGCGGCGTCGTGCACACGAAGTTCGGCTATCACCTGATCTTTGTCGAAGGAAAAGAGGCGGCGGGCGTCGAGCCGTTCGAGGCCGTGAAGAACGGCGTGCGCGAGTACCTGATGACGCAGAAAGCGGCCGACGTCCTGCAAGCGGTCGGACGGCTGACGAACGAGTTGAAGAGCAACAGCCGCATCAGCGTTTTCCCCGAGAACATCAAGTAACGAAGAACTTCGCGACTGAACGTGAAAACGCCCGCGGCAACGCGGGCGTTTTGTGTTTACGACGCCGCGCTGGCCGCGGCGCGAGCGCCGTGCGTGGCGTCCCATTCGTCGGCTTCGGTCGAGAACAGATTGATGCGCGCCTTCTTGTACTCGCGGGTCGGGTAGAGCGCCTGCTTCTCGTCGACGCCGGTGTCGATGGCGATGTCATTGATGATCGATTCGCACTCGTCGACGGAACGGCCATGAACGATCGTGTAGAGGTTGTATGGCCAGTCGTCGTAGACCGGGCGGAGGTAGCAATGCGAGACCGCTTTGTTCTGCGACATCTTCACGCCGACCGCCTCGACGCGGTCGCCGTAGACGACCCACACGCCCATCGCGCTCGCGCCGAAGCCGGACTTGCGCGCCGGCACGACGGCGCTGTACCGGCGGATGTAGCCGCGCTTCAGCAGCGACTTCGCCGCGGCGAGCAAATCGTCGGCAGCGACGCCGTTCGCGCGCGCCATCGCTTCGAACGGGCGCGGCTGCAGCGGCAGATCGCGCTGCAGCAGGCGGACGGATTCGATCTCGAGCGGCGTCAGCGGCGCGAGCTCGTTGTCGCCATGCGATTCATCCGCATCGCTGCTTCCTTTGAACTGTTTGAGCGTCGGCAGCGGGCGGACGGCATCGCATCCCGCTTCGTCGCCGAGGAGCTCGACCGTCTTTTCCAGGCCGAGGGTTGAGGTCGGCGCGACCGCGATCGTGAACCAGAGATTGAAATCGTTGTTGCGCCGGTAGTTCTGCGTCACGCCCGGATGCGCGTTGATCGTCATGGCGGCCTCGTCGATCCGTTCGGGATCAACTTTTGCGGCCACGAGACACGATCGATAGCCGAGCGCGCGCGCGTCGAATTGCGCGGCGAGCTGGCGCACGAGACCGTCGCGCTTCAGGCGCTCGATGCGCTTGATGACTTCTTTTTCCGACATGTCGATCGCCTGTCCGATGAGGGCGAACGG
>DATEZA010000207.1:0-7541 GCA_035255945.1 Thermoanaerobaculia bacterium | reverse complement strand
CATTGAAGAAAGGGAAGAACGAGCTCGTGCTGGCGGTGGCGGAGTACTTCGGAGGCTGGGGATTTATTTGTCGATTGGATGAGTGAATGGTGTAGGGCAAGCTCTCAGCTTGCCGGGGGCTTGCGGGGGACTTGCCGGGGGGACAAGCTGAGAGCTTGTCCTACACCACCTTCAGCAAGCGGCGCAGCTTCTCGATCAACTCGCCTGCCTGGAACGGCTTGACGAGGTACTCCTCGGCGCCGAGGGCGGCGGCGCGTTTGCGGTCTTCATCGCTCGACTCGGTGGAGATCACCATGATCGGGATCGTGCGATACACGGGATGATTCTTGAGGAACGACACGAGCTCCAGGCCGTTGATGTCGGGCATGTTGATGTCGGTGAGGATCGCGTCGAATTTGTGATGCGGCAGCGTCTTCAGCGCCTCGAAGCCGCTCGCCGCTTCGACGATCTCCAGGTCGTAGCTCTCGGTGCCACCTTCGATGATCGTCGTCAGATACGCGCGCATCGACGACGAGTCTTCGACGACGAGAATCTTCATCGCTTCCCCTCGGCCTTTTCCGAGGCGAAGACGGCATTGTTGAAGGCGTAGCCTGCTTGCGAGAGGAAGATCTCCAGTCCGGTCATGCTGTCGATCGGTGCCCGATGCTCGGCGTTGTCGCCGTACAGGATACCAATGGCCCGCCCATCGTGCATGATCGGAAGTGCAACGACTTCCGTCGGCAGCAGACCGCCGAGCTTCTCGATCAATTGCACATTGGCGAGCGTGCGTTTCATCTTGCCGCGATGCGCTTCGCCGGTGCTCGTGACTTCGATCAATACAGACGGCTCATCGCGCGGAATGCGCATCCGCTTGACGCGTGTGTCCATGTCCTCGCCGCCGCCGGTGACGCCGAAGCCGCCCAGTCCGACGAACTCGAAATAGCCCGCGCGGAAGAGGACGCCGCGCTCCAGATACTCGGCGGACAAACGCAGAATCGTTTGCGTGACTTCGTTGATGTCGTTCGGATCGGAGAGCTCGTTGATCAGCTGCTTCAGCACCTTGAAGCTGCGATCGAGACTGTCTTTCCCCGCCATCTCGTAAAAACGCCGCGCCGCTTCCGCGCCGTAGCCGCCGGTCATCTGCTCCCACTGCTGGAACGAGCGCTCGGCGAAAAGCACGAGCTCGTCGGCGAACATCGAGAGCTCCTCTTCCGCCAGTCCCGGCTGCAGACGCGCCGGTGTCGGTTTGGTCAGATAGAGATCGGCGCCCGCGCGCAGCAGGTCATGACGCCGCCGCAGATCGGCCTCGGCGTCGATCAACACGACCGGCAACCGCGGATTCTTGCGCTTGAGCTGCCCCATCAATCGCTGCGATGCGTCGTCGAGCTCGAGGAACGTGACGAAGAAACTGTTCGAGCGAATCAGCTCGCCCATCGCGTTGCGCGCATCTTCGAGCGATCCGAACTGGAAGATCTTCACGTTCTTCTTCGTGAACGCGCGCTTCGCCGCGACGCGCACCAGCGGGTTGCGCTCGTACAGCACGACGTTGCGAAAGATCGCGTCGGGCGTTTCGATTTCGATCAGTCCGCCCGAGACTTTGAACTGACCCGAGCGCTGCGCCGTCGTCGTGACGCGCGGCGCCGGTTCTTCCGGGATCTCGGGGAACGGCTCGTCATCCGCGATCGGCGAGAAATCGCGCGCCGGAGCGGGCGGTGCAGGCGGCGGCGTTTCGATCTGCGGGAACGGCAGGACGTTGTCGGCGGCTTCGCCAGGCGAAGCGCCTGTCGCCACACCGGGAAGCCGCGACGGCTCCGGCGGCGAGAGCGGTTGGCCGAGCCCGAGGTTGAGCGATGCGGGCGTCGTCTCGGCGGAAGCGGAGCCGCGCAGCAGCGCTTTGCCGGCCTTCAGCGATTCTTCGAGGCCGCGCAACGGTTTAATCTTTTCGCCGTCCGCGGAGCCGAGGAGTTTCGGCGGGGCGATGCCGCCCTCTTTGAAGAGCGCGTCCGGATCGTACTCGGTGTCGAGCGGCGAGACCTGTTCGCTCAGGATGAAGTTGAATTCACCTTCGCGGCTCTGCAGCAGCGGCGTCACGACGTCGAGAATCCGCACCCGGATCGCCTCGGCCAGATCGGCCTTCGACATCAGGTTCATCTCGACCACCGCCGTGCCGCACGGAATGCCGCCTTCTTCCATGTGCCGGATGGTGCGCGCCATGTCCGCGGCGACCGAGCCGTGCTTCGTCAGCCACGTCACCAGGTCGGGATGATCGGGCGCCGAGCCGTTGACGACGAGGCCCTGCCGGAAGAGCACAGTGTGCCTCCCACCGCGATCGATGATCTCCAGCACGCCCGTACGGCGGCTCAGAAACACGATCTGAATGATGTCGGTGAGGGAGAGGTCTTCGAGCCGGCCGAGCAGACTCACGAGGCCAGATTGTACCTTTTGAGAATCCCGTCGAGGATTCCATTGATGAACTGCGACGACTTCTGCGTGCCGAACTTCTTCGCGATCTCGATCGCTTCATCGATGATCACCAGCTTCGGCGTGTCGGTCTCGTGGAGGAACTCGTAGATCGACATGCGGATGATGTTGCGGTCGACGACGGCCATGCGCGAGAGGCGCCAGTTGTCGGCCTGGGCCTGGATCATGCCGTCGATCTCCGACATGTGATCGACCGTTCCCTGAAAAATTTTCACCGCGAACTCGCGCGTGTTCGGCTTCGATTTCTGCAGATCCTCGAACGTGGCGACGATCGTCTCGGGCGGATTTGCAGCCATGTCGAACTGGAAGAGCATCTGCAACGCGAGCTCGCGTGCTTTGCGGCGGGCACCCATTACGAGACCTCCCTGCCAAGCACGCGCCACAAATTCGCCATCTCGATCGCCGCGAGCGCCGCTTCCCATCCTTTGTTTCCCGCGCCGGCGGACGAGCGCTGCACCGCCTGCTCGTATGTGTTGCAGGTGATGACGCCGAACGCGACCGGGATTCGCGCGTCGACCGCCACGCGCGACAGCTCCATGGTCACCTGCTGGGAGATGAAATCGAAATGCGGAGTGTCTCCGCGAAGAAGACAGCCGAGGGTGATGATCGCGTGATAGCCGTCGAGCTTCGCCGCGAGAGTGGGCAGCTCAAACGCGCCGGGAACGCGATAAAGATCGACGTCGGTCGCGCCGTGGCGCTCGAGGCAATCGAGCGCACCGTCGAGGAGGCCCGAGACGATGTCGTCGTTGAAGCGGCTCGCGATGACCGCGATCCGCAAACCTTCGCCATTCAAATCGCCTTCGAAAGAACGAGGAGGCATAGAGGGCGGAAGATAACAGACCTCGGAGTGCGGCGGCCACGCCGCCGCTGGTTTTTCCGCGACGGCCATGCCGTCGCGCAGCCGAGGCATGGCCTCGGCTGCATGAGCGGCGGCATGGCCGCCGCACTCCCTGAGTCCCGATAGAAATTCACGATCCCCGCGAGTGTGGCGCCGCCGACTCGGCGGCGATCGATTGCACCGCCGAGTCGGCGGTGCCACACCGAGCGGGGGCATGGCCGCCCGCACTCCCTACCGCGAACTGCGCGCGACCTTCTGCCGGTACGCGCGTGTCTGCGCCGTCATGGAGTGCGGCGGCCATGCCGCCGCTGGTTTTCCGCGACGGCCATGCCGTCGCGCAGCCGAGGCATGGCCTCGGCTGGATGAGCGGCGGCATGGCCGCCGCACTCCCTAGAAATTCACGATCCCCGCGAGTGTGGCGGCATGGCCGCCGCACTCCCTACCGCGAACTGCGATCTGCGACTTGCGCGCCGCGATCCGTATCGCGATAGAAATTCACGATCCCCTCGTAGATCGACTGCGCCACCTTCTGCCGGTATGCGCGCGTCTGCATCAGCGCGCGGTCGCGCGGGTTGCCGAGGTTGCACATCTCCACGAGCACACGCGTGGGAACCACGTTGTAGCGGATCACCGCAGGCACCCATTCGCGTCCGTTGCGCACGACGTTGTCGCGCACCGGATCGAACGGATGTACCTTCAGCTCCGCGCTCTCGAATGCATCGATGATCGAATCGCCGAGGTCGCGGGAAAGACCTTCGGCCTGAAGCGACTCCTCTTCCGAGTGCGTCACCACCGGCCGCTCGCGCACCTCGGCGCGCGCGAGGTAGACCTTGTCCGATTTCTTGAACGAGCCCTGCACGTACCGCTCGCCCGGGATGTACACCATCGCGCCGCGCAGCGACGGATGCAGTGAATCGGCGTGCAGCGAGATGAACACGACCTTCTCTTTCGCCAGACCTTCCCGGATCGCGTGATGGAAGATCGAGTTCGCGAGATACCAGCGCAGGTGCACGCCGATCACCGGATCGTCGAGGTCATAGCGCGGCGTGGTCAGCACCGCCTGGTCGTTCGGCGCGTCATCGAGTGCGTCGTTGTCGGCGACCTCGTATCCGCTGTCAGAGGACTTCGTCGTCGTCAGCACCGTCGCGCCGCTCTTCTTCTCGATGATCCGCTTGAGCCGGCACATCACGTCGTACACGTACGTCGACTCGTACACGCCGTCGTGCTCCGTGCCGGAGTCGCGTCCGCCGTGGCCTGCGTCGAGAATCACGCGCACGCCGGAGAGGCCCTTCGCGCGCGTCCGCTTCGCCAGCTTCGCGCTCGCGCGCTTCTGCTGTTCGCGGGCAACGCGCGTCGGATCGTTCTCCGGCAGGTACTCCGGCAACAGAAGCGTCATCGGGATCTTCACCGGATAGCCGACCCGGATCTTCGACACGTCCTCGATGCCGTTGAACTTCACGAGGCGATCGAGCACGTCGCCGACGTCCTTCGAGTAAACGCGGCCGGTGAAGCGGATGGCGACCGATGAATAGAGCGCCTCGCCCTTCTGCAATCGATAGACGGCAAAGGGCTCGGAGCCGGAACGGTCATAAGTCAGCGACGGCGCAGACTGCCCGGCCACTGCCTCCACAGGAAGCGCCGATGCATGATCATTCTCTGTCGTACGCTCAACCGGATCGTCCTCGGGTTTCCGAACCTCATTTGCCGGCGTCTGTGCATTCTGTCCCTCCGAGCTCGCCCCGAACGCGGCGGCGAGCAGTTGTGTTGGAACGACGATCACGTCACCTGGGCGAGTGGAAAGTCCCTGCGCGGGATTGGCTTTGCGGATCGAGGAGTAATTCGCGCCGTCGCCGGTAAACCATTCGGCGATGTTCCAGAGCGATTCCCCTTCGATGCCGCTTCCTCCGGCGACGACATGGCGCCAGCCGGAGTCGGTCATGCGGTCCTGCGGAAAGATGGTTCTGAGGATCTGCCGCTGTAATTCCGGACGGAGCAATCGCAGCGGAACGCGGACTGATTTTTCGGTCTCCAGTTTTTCACTCGAGCCATTGGCCTCGGCGATCGCTTTCCAATTCGCGCCGTCGCCGGTCACACGCTTGGCGAGCCGCGACCACGCATCGCCGTCATGCGGTTTGACCAGCACGTCGATCGTGTAATCGCGCAGAAGGTTCGCGCGCAGTTCGGAATTGATGGAGGCCGTAGCGAGTGGAGCAGGCTCGGATGCCGCCGGGATGGCAGCCATGAGGAACAACACCCACCACTTACGCACGAAAGAAATAGTAACACCGGTGTACCCTTATTCACATGACGCGGCGCATCGGATTCACAGTACTTTTCCTCATTGTGACGTTCGGCATGCAGGGTCGTGAACGCGCGGTGCTTCAACCGAAAGGACCTGCCCCGCTCGACGAGCGGACGCTGCGCGGCGTCACTCTCGAATTCGGCCTGGTCGAGGTGCAGCCGGGCGATCGCCGCACATTGCGGCTCCAGCAGTGGCAGTGCTGCGTCTGGGCGATGAGCATCCCGGCCGACATCCACTTTTCGATGGACGCCTTCGACTTCGCAACGATCGATCCCGACAACGGCTACCTGACCATCGCCCCGAACGCACCGGCCCGCACATCGTTCCGCGTCTACGCCGACATCGAGCATGGACGCCGCATCGTCTCCGCCGACGTCTGGATCGATACGCCCAAATCGAATCCTCTGCTCGGCAACTGGCGTCAGGTCAGCGATTCCTGCAGCTTCGTCACGCCGGGACACCAGATCGAGCTTCTTACGTTTCGCGGCAACGGATCGTTCAGCGTGACCTGGGTCCCGTTCGAGGTCTACAACGACTACTGGGGCTTCTACACGTTCGACCGCCCGGCGGGCCACCTTTCCCTCGGCATTCGCAGCGGCAATTACGTCCCTCCCGCCTTTGCCGGCGACGGCCAGTACGCGATCACCGAAAAGGACGGCGTCCGCACGCTCACCATGCGCAACATCTATTTCGGACCGCGCTACGACGAGGCCATCAGACCGGTCACTCCGCTGACGTGCGTAACGACCTTCGATGCCTATCACTGATGTTGCATTTCGTTGAACAACTGAGAATTTGCATTACCCGCCGATTAAGCTTGCGGGCATGAAGCCTTTCGTCCCCTGCCTGCTGCTCCTCGCAACCGTTTCCCTTTCCGCTCAGGATCAACCGAAGAATCTCAAGGTATTGAAGGACCTCCCCCAGGACCAGCTCGTTCCGGTGATGGTTTTCATGTCGAACTCCCTCGGCGTCAGCTGCATGCACTGCCACACGAACAAATGGGAGTCGGACGAAAAGGAAGCGAAAGGGGTCGCGCGCACGATGATCACGATGGTGCGCGACATCAACGATCGTCACTTCGGCGGCGAGCAGGCGATCACGTGCAACAGTTGCCATCAGGGACGCGTCCGCCCCATCACCACGCCGCGCATCGCCGCCGCCTACTACAACGCGCCGCCTGCGCCGCCGAAATCGACGACGCCCGTGCCGGCGGTCGCGCAGATCGTCGACAAGTATTTAAAGGTTGCGCATCCGATCGCCGAGGGTCACGGGACGATGACGCGCGTCGACGGAGCGAGCGCGCCGTTCACCGTGCACGAAGGCATCGTCAAGACGACGCTCGAATATCCGCCCGAGGCGAATGACGCGCTGAAGCTGCCGGCGCTGAATCGCGAACGGCTCGCAGCGATCGCGGTCGAGACCGTGCGCGGACACGAGACGTACGTGCTCGAACAGCGGCGCGATCGTCTGTACATCGACACGCAATCAGGCGCGCTCGTGCGCTGGCATCGCGAGACCTCGACCGACCTCGGCAACCTGCCGGATGAGACGGACTACGACGGGAGCACGATCACCTGGTCGCGCGGTGATGTGAAGGTGACGTTCAAGTTAGAGTGAGGGTGTTACGCCCCCGCGCCCTCGAACGCCGGCTCGTCATCCCGAGCGTAGTCGAGGGACCTGGGCGTGCGGTGGCGCGCCGCCCGCGCACCCGGGCCCCTCGACTACGCTCGGGGTGACGTTCGCCAGAACTCCGTCTCCCGCTCGTACGCCGCGGCCGCGCGTGCTGCAACGACAGCGGCAGTCCCGACTTCGCAAAACCCGACGGCACCGCAATCGCCAGCGCGGTTGGTCTTCGCGCCGAGCTCGAACGCCGGCTCGTCATCCCGAGCGTAGTCGAGGGACCTAGGCGTGTGGTGGCGCGCCGCCCGCGCACCCGGGCCC
>DATEZA010000206.1:0-8340 GCA_035255945.1 Thermoanaerobaculia bacterium | reverse complement strand
ACGGCTTGAAGAAAGCGATTCCGATGATCCGCGACCTGCGCGAGCGTTACTGGAAAGAGGTGCGCGTCCTCGGCGCGGAGGAAGAGCCGAACCAGTCGCTGGAGAAGGCCGGCCGCGTGGCCGACTTCTTCGAGCTGGCCGAGTTGATGTGCATCGACGCGCTGCAGCGCAACGAATCCGCCGGCGGCCATTTCCGCGTCGAGTATCAGACGTCGGAAGGGGAAGCGAAGCGCAACGACGACGAGTATCTGTACGTCTCCGCCTGGCAGTACGCGGGCGAGAACGCGCCGCCGAACCTGCAGAAGGAGCCGCTGGTGTACGAGGAAGTGAAGCTGGCCACGAGGTCGTACAAATGAATCTGACACTTCGAGTCTGGCGACAGCCGGCCCGCTCCGCGGATGGCAAGTTCGTCACTTATAAAGCCGAGAACATCTCGCCCGATGCGTCGTTCCTGGAGATGCTCGATGTCGTGAACGAATCGCTGATCGCGAACGGCGAGGACCCGATCCACTTCGAGCACGACTGCCGCGAAGGGATCTGCGGCTCGTGCGGAATGATGATCAACGGCACGGCGCATGGCCCGATCGGAGCGACGGCGACCTGCCAGTTGCACATGCGCCATTTCAAGGATGGCGACGAAGTGTGGATCGAGCCGTGGCGCGCGAAGGCGTTCCCGGTGATCAAGGACCTGATCGTCGATCGCAGCGGACTGGACAAGATCATCCAGGCGGGCGGCTTCGTGTCCGTCAACACCGGCTCGGCGATCGAAGCGAACTCGCTGCCGATTCCGAAGCCGGTGCAGGAGCGGGCGATGGATGCGGCGGAGTGCATTCAGTGCGGTGCGTGCGTCGCGCAATGCCCGAACGGCGCCGCGCAGCTTTTCACCGCCGCCAAGATCTCCCACCTCGGCCTCCTGCCGCAGGGCCAGCCCGAACGCTACACGCGCGTGCTGAATATGGTGGAGACGATGGAGTCGATGTTCGGCTCGTGCACGATGTTCCGCGAATGCGAAGCGGTCTGCCCGAAAGGGATCTCGACCGATTTCATCGCGAGAATGAATCGCGATTACCTCGTGGCGAAGTTTAAGAGGTAGGTTGAGTCGGTTGCTGGGTTGCTGGGTTGCTTGGTTGCTTGGTTGCTGAGTTGCTGGGGCCACCCCCTCAGCAACCAAGCAACCCAGCAACCAAGCAACCCACCCATCCAAGCGCATCCCCAATCCGTAAACTGGCCGATATGCGCAAACTCCTCTTCCTTCTCGCCCTCGCTATCCCTCTTTTCGCCCAGGACCTCATCTCCGACACGCAGGAACTAACCGACCGCATCGGCGGGCGGGTCACCGGGTCGGCGGCGTGTGAGCGGGCGGAGAAGTGGGCGGAGGAGAAGCTGCACAAGGCGGGGGTCGATTCGGTGAAGCTCGAGAGTTACGTGCTGCCGAATTACTGGATCGATCGCGGTGCGACGGCGGACGCGCTCGCGCCGGAGAAGTTTTCGCTCCGCATCGCGGCGGCGCCGATGACGATCGCGACGCCGGTGGCGGGCATCGAAGCGGAGCTCGTCGATTTCGGCGATGGGTCGCCCGAGGCGCTGGCGAAAGTGACGAAGGCGGCGGGGAAGATCGCGTTCGTGCACACGCCGCTGATGAAGAGTCTCGACGATCTGTTCGGCGACTACATGCGCATCAACGGTCTGCTCGCGGCGGCGAAGACGAGCGGCGTCGCGGCGATGCTGATCGAATCGTCGCAGGCGCGCTCGCTGTTGTATCGGCATCCGATGTCGCTCGATGGCTCGATCACCGAGCTGCCGGTGGCGATCGTCGCGCGCGATCACGCGGAGCGGCTCGCGCGGCTGATGGCGAACGGTCCGGTGCGCGTGCGCGTGAAGATGGCGAGCGAGGTGCGCAAGAACCAGGTCGCGCACAACGTCGCCGGCACGATTCGCGGAACGGACAAGGCGGACGAGCTCGTGCTCTTCGGTGCGCATCTCGACTCGTGGGATCTCGGCACCGGCGCGCTCGACAACGGGATCAACTCGGCGACGGTCATCGATGTCGCGCGCGTGATTGCGAAGAGCGGGAAGCGTCCGCGGCGCACGATGCGCTTCGTGCTCTTCACCGGCGAGGAGCAGGGGATGATCGGCTCACGTGCGTACGTGCGCGAGCACTTCGCGGAGATGCCGAAGGTCGCGTTGATGATGACGGCGGACATCGGCTCGGGGAAAGCGCTCGGTTATTTCTTGAATGGACGTGAGGAGCTGCGCAAAGGGGCGGAGTCGGGCGGCTTGAAGGAGAACCCGATCGACGCGCTCGACGGGACGGACAACTTCGACTTCATCCTCGCGGGCGTGCCGAATCTCGTCGTCTGGCAGGATCCGTCGCCGTATTTCGGCGAGTACCACGCGGAGTCGGACACGTTCGACAAGATCGATCAGCCGCAGGCGCGCGCGAATTCGTTCACCGAGGCGAACGTGCTGTTGTACTTCGCGAATGCGGATGGGCGGGCGGCGCAGCAGTCGCGCGCGGAGATCGACAAGCTGCTCGTGGAGCGGCAACTCGTCGATCAGATGAAAGCGTTTGGGCAGTGGGAAGGGTGGGCGAACGGGACGAGGTGGAAGTAGCTAAAGGCGTGTCATCCCGAGCGTAGTCGAGGGACCTGGGGGACGGGCGGCGCGCCACCCACCTACCAGGTCCCTCGACTACGCTCGGGATGACGACGAGAGGCTTACTTCACTTTCTTCTGGGTGTCTTTGGCCATCTTGAGGTGATCCTGCAGCGTCGGGAGCGTCTTCGCGGCCCACGCTTTCAGGTCGGCGTCCTTCGCGCTCTTCGAGGCCTTTTCGAACTCCGCCACGTCTTTCTCGTGGTCCTTCACCATGTCGTCCATGTAGGCCTTGTCGAAGTCCTTGCCGCTCTTCGACGTCATTTCGTCCATCGTTTTTTTCTGCTCGTCATTGACGTCCGTCGGCAGCGTGACGCCCTTCGTCGCGGCGAGTTGTTTGAGCTCGTCGTTCGCTTTCGAGTGATCGGTGACCATGCGATCGCCGAATTTCTTCACATCGGCGTTCGTCGCTTTCGACGACGCCATGTTGCCCATGTTGACTTCGGACATGCCGCCCTGCGCCGCCTTGGTCATGAAGTCGTTGTCGGCCGGATCCATGCTCGAGGTGGTCGCGCCCGTGGCCGCGGTGCTGGTCGTGCCGGACGTGTCGTATGTCGATGTCGTGCCGGATGTGTCGCTCGCCGTGGTGCTCGTGCTCGCGGTGTCGTTGTTGTAGCTCTCGTTTTTCTTACAGGCGAGCGCTGCCGTGACGAGAAACGCTGCAAAAAGAATCAACCAACGCTGTTTCATTGCTCCTCCAAAAAAAGTTACGGGCCGCGCAAAAGTGCTGCATGAACCGCTCCAGCCCGGCGTACACTGGGCCGTCGGTCCGGAATTAACGAAATGTCCAGTCAGGCGGAGCTCCAGGCGATTGCGGCCGCGGCTGCTCGCGCGTTGTCGGCGCCGGTAGCGATGGTCGGAGTGCTCGACGGCGATCGGGAGATCGTCAAGGCGATCACCGGCTGGAAGCTCGACTCACTTCCGATCGCCGCCTCGTTCGCCGCACGCATCGCAGACGATCGCGACATCGTGATCGTCGGCGACGCGCCGCACGATCCGCGGCTCGCATCGCATCCGATGGTGACCGACGCACCGCACGTCACGTTCTTCGCCGGCGCGCCGATCGTCGACGACTCCGGCCGCTTCCTCGGCGCGATCTCCGTGCTCGATCGCACGGCGCACATCGTCACGGCCGAACAGTCCGCGCTGCTGCGCGCGCTCGCACGTCACGCGGCGCGCGAGCTCGCGTTCGAAGAAGCGCTGCACGAAAGCGACGAGCGCTTCCGCGATTTCTTCGAGCGCATTCCGGAGTTCGTGATGAGCATCGGCATCGACGGCCGCCTGATGCACGCCAATCAGGCCACGCTCGACGTCCTCGGCTTCACTCGCGAAGAATTGAAACGCACGCCGCTCCTTCGGGTGATCGATCCCGAGGCGCGCGATGCGTTCCGGCGCGCGTTCTCCGAGGTGTTCTCGAGCGGCGAGGCGCAAACGGTGGAGACGGTGTTCGTCACCGCGACCGGTCACAAGCTCGACGTCGAAGGCTCGCTCTATCCGAAGCTGATCGACGGCACGCCGGTGCTCGCCCGCACGATCTTCCGCGACATCAGCGAGCGCAAACAGTTCGAAGCGGACCTCGGCAGCGCGCGCGACGCGGCACTCGAAGCGGCCCGCCTGAAGACGCAGTTCCTGACGAACGTGAGCCACGAGATCCGCACGCCGATGAACGGCATCGTCGGCATGATCGATCTGCTGCTGTCGACATCGATGAGCGCGGAGCAGCAGGACTTCGCGCTCCAGGCGCGCACCAGCGCGGAGCAGTTGCTGTCGATCGTCAACAACATTCTTTATGTGTCGAACCTCGAAGCGGGCGGGCTCGCGCCATCGAACGTCGACTTCGATCTGCTGCGCACGTTGCAGCGCATCGTCGAGGTGATGAAGATCGGCGCGCTCGGCAAGGACCTCCACGTCGCGCTCGTCTACGACAAACAGTTTCCGCCGATCGTGCGCGGCAACCAGTCGCGCATCCGGCAGATCGTCACGAACCTGATGGAGAACGCGGTGAAGTTCACCGAGGAAGGCTCGGTGGTGCTGAACGTGACGCAGCAGACCGAGACCGATACGCATCGCGTGATCCGCTTCGAGATCCGCGACACGGGACCGGGCATCTCGGCCGAAGACCGGCTGCTGTTGTTCGAGCGCTTCTCCCAGATCGAGGCGTCGTCGACGCGGCGATTCGGCGGCGTCGGGCTCGGGCTGGCGACGGCGCGGCAACTGGTCGAGACGATGGGCGGACTGATCGACGTCGATTCGACCGAGGGCGTCGGCTCGAACTTCTGGTTCACGATTCCGTTCCCGAAGCAGCTCGGTGCGCGCAAGCCGATCGCATCGTCCGATCTCGATTTCAAAGGGAAGCGCGTGCTGCTCGTCGATCACTATCCGACCAGCCGGCAGATCGTGCGGCATTACCTGCAGACGACATGGGAGATGCGCGTCGATGTCGCGGAGACGGCGGAGGACGTGCTGGCGATGCTGAAGCGCGATGCGGCCGCCGATCCGTTCCGCGTCGTGCTGTTCGACGACATGCCGGACATGGAGCCGCTGGCGTTCGCGCGCGAGGTGCAGGCGCGCGAGGAGATGGGCGGAACGAGCCTGATTTACCTCGCGGCGAATTCGCGGAACACGAACGAAGAGCGGTTGCGCGATGCGGGCGTGCATGCGTTCGCGGCGAAGCCGGTGGGGCAGGGCGAGTTGTTCGACGCGCTGACGCTCGCGCTGGCGCACGATGCGATTCCGCTCGCGCGGCCGGTATCGAGTGCGCGCACGTCGTCGCCGGCGTACGTGCCGCCGGAGCAGCGCAAGTCGATTCGCGTACTGCTGGCCGAGGACAACTTTCTCAATCGCAAGCTGACGATGTCGCAGCTGGAGAAGTTGGGATATGTCGCTGATTCGGTCGGCAATGGGAAGGAAGCGGTCGAAGCGGTGACGCGCGAGTCGTACGACGTCATCCTGATGGATTGCCAGATGCCGGTGATGGATGGATACGAGGCGACGATGGAGATCCGCCGGCGCGATTCGAAAGATGGGCGGAAGCGCCGCATCATCGCCATGACGGCCAACGCGCTGGAAGGCGATCGGGAGAAATGTCTGGCGGCAGGGATGGACGATTACCTGGCGAAGCCGACGCGGCACGAGGATCTGGAGAAGGCGCTGGCGCGCGCGTTCGCCGCAGGTGGCTAATCTCGGGTGACGATCCGGATCGCGCGTTTCTGCGATTCGCGCTCGAGCTTGTTCATGACCTCGGCCTGCATGCTTCCGGTGAACGGTTTGTACAGAAAGAACACCGTCCCCTCGACGTAGCTCGCCGCGCGCGCATCGACATTTTCGAAGCGAACGTTCTCCAGGCCGAGCTCGCGGGCGGTGGTGGCGGCGTAGTCGCAGAGAGTCGCGTCGACTTCGATGCCGCGAGCAGAGGCGCCAGTCAACAAGTTGACCAACATCGCGATCTGGCCGAGGCCGGAGCCGATGTCGACGAAGACGTCGTGCGCGGTGATCGGCAGGCGGTCGACCAGGTCGAAGACGTATCGCGATGGGGTCTGCTGGTACGGGACCATTTCGGGATCGGACGTTGTGAGCTCGGTCGGGATGGGGCGCGGGAGCAGGAGGCCGTTCACGAAGGTGTCGAGCAGGTCGTAGTGGATGTCGTCGGTCGCGAAGAGGTTTTGCGGCACGTAGCGATTGACGAGGTCGCGAAAGTTGCCTCGGATCTCTGTTCGCAAACGTTGGAAGAGGCGCGCGTCGACTTCTTCGAGTCGCTGCCGCGTTGCTGCGTCCTGTTGCCAATCGAGCGCGTCGAGTGCCTTCGCGCGAGCGGCGAAGTTCTCCTCGTCAAAGAGCTGCGGCGAGCCGTTCGTAGTCATCGATGGTGTTGTAGAGCTGGGCGGAGATGCGCAGCAATCGTTTGCCGAAACGCGGCCACGGCATGATCGGGACTTCGATGCCTTTCGCGAACAGCGCGTCCTGCAATTCGTTGAAGTCGCCGTCGGACAGCGGGAAGGCGGCCATCGAGCCGACCATCTCGTCGGGTGCGGGCTTGTCGATGTGAAGTTTTGCGCACAGCAGGTCGCGTGCGCGGAGGGCGAGGTCGTGGTTGCGTCGCATGATCTCGGGCCAGCCGCCGCCGACGAGCGAGGCCATGTAGCGGATCGACTCGCCGGCGCAGAGCCAGGCGCTCGGATCGAAGGTGCCGGTCCAGTCGAACTCGAGATGGAAGCGGCTGCGATCGGTACGTGTGGCGTTCGCGCCGTGACTGATGGAGATCGGACGCAGGCTGATGCGGCGATTCTTTCGTGCGTACAGAAATGCCGCGCCCTTCGGCGCGCAGACCCACTTGTGCAGATTCGCGGTGTAGTACGCGCCGCCGAGCTCGCGCAGGTTCAGCGGGATCTGTCCCGGCGCATGCGCTCCGTCGATCAGCACATCGACTTTGAGTTGTTGGATGAGTCGCGCGATCGGATTGATCAGCGCGGTCTGGCTGACGATGTGATCGAGGATGACGAGCCGCGTGCGATCGGTGACTTTCTCCAGCACGCGCTCGATGACGACCTCGGGCGACGCGATCGGAAACGGGATCTCCGCAACGACGATCTTCGCGCCCGCGAGCCCCGCGACGTAATCGAGCGTGTTGCGTGTGGCGTTGTACTCCTGATCGGTGACGAGGAGCTCGTCGAGCTTGTCGAGATCGAGCGAGCGGAGGACGCTGTTCACGCCAGCCGTCGCATTCGGCACGAACGCGATGTCCGCCGGCTCCGCGCCGACGAACTGCGCGACCGCGGCGCGCGAGGCATCGAGCAGCGGCTCAAGCTCGCGGTTCATGAAGCGCACCGGCTCGCGCTCGAGCTGGGTGCGGAATTCGTCCTGCTTCGCGAGGATGGCGATCGGCGTCGCGCCGAAGGAGCCGTGGTTGAGGAAGGTGATGGCGGGATCGAGGAGCCAGAGGTGCTTCACGGGTGGGATTATCCGCCGCACTCCATCAGGGCGGGATGATGTAGCCGTCGTGATGGCGGATCGTTCGGAGTGCGGCGGCCATGCCGCCGCTCGGGGACGCGCGGCCATGCCGCGCGAGGGGGGGCGGCATGGCCGCCCCCTGCGAGAAGCAGCGGCGGCATGGCCGCCGCACTCCGTTACGACGGGATGGTGTGCGCGAGGCGCGTGAGTCCTTCGGCGAAGACGTCGGGGCGCGTGAGCAGGGAGACGACGAAGTAGCCGTCGCTGTCGAAGTCGAAGAAGTAGCCGGGATGGACGACGACGCCGCATTCTTCGATGAAGCGCAGCGCGAGCTCTTCATCGGATTCGAGAGTCGGTACGCGCACGACCGCCGACCACCCGCCCTCGACCGGGAGCAGTCGCGCGCTCGGTGCGAGCTGGATCGCGCGGGTGAGGATGTCGAGGTTCTCGCGGCAGCGGACGCGGATCGCGTCGCGGATCTGCGGCGCGAGTCGCAGCAGCTCCGGGAGTGCGGCCTGCACGGGCGTGGCGACGGAGAGATAGTTGTCGGCGATTAGCTCGAGTGCGTCGATGGCTTCGCGGGCGCCGGGGCCGCTGACGTGGATCCAGCCGAGTTTGTAGTGGGGGAGGCCGGCAGATTTGGAGAGGCCGCCGAGGGTGAAGGTGAGGACGTCGTCGCGAGTGAATGAAGTGCCATCGCCGAACGGAAAAAACACTTCATCCGAAATGATCGGCAATC
>DATEZA010000205.1:0-2043 GCA_035255945.1 Thermoanaerobaculia bacterium | reverse complement strand
TCGGCTCGCGGAAAGAACTTGAGTATCTGGCTGAAGACGCTCGAAAATTGACTCAACGCCGGGGTCCCTCCTGCTTCCTGATCCTTCGACAAGACCATTTTGCAGGACCCTCGGCGTTACCGCGTTTTGGACACTACTGATTCAGAATGCAGAATTCAGAATGAAGAATTGAGGTGGCGCTTCGCGCGCGCCCTTCATTCTCAATTCTTCATTCTGAATTCTGCATTCTGAATTTAATCCCCCCGTCTTACACGCCCCACCTTGCCACATACCCCCGCGCATCCACATGCAAGTACGGCCCATGCGCCCCATTCGCGTGGTACACCCCCGCGCCACCCCTAAGCCATCCCCACTGCTGCGATTTGTCGATTGCCTCGGCGACCTGCAGCAGGAACCGCGCGTCCTCGGCATCGATGCGGCCGTCGTGATTGACGTCGTCCATCGTGCCGTCGTGGTTCTCGTCGATGTAGATGTCCATCGCGTCGCCGTAGAGATGGCGCGAGTGCGACGTGTCGTTGCCGATCAAAGCGTTGTAGTACGGCGTGCGGTAGCCCGACATGATCACGAAGCGCGACATCCGCACGTGATGCCGCGTCGTCAGGATGTGCTGCAGCAGCTCGAGCTTCACGAGTGCCTCGCTGCGCAGCACGAGGAACTTCGCCGAGCCATCGAGCTTGCACTGGAAGTCGCGCAGCCGGTAGTGATCGGAGACCCACAGATCGCGATTGCGCGCAGTGAGTCGCATGAAGCCTTTCGGCCGGTCGTACGAGCGCAATCCCCGCAACGGCAGCATCGCGTACTCGCCGATGTGGTAGCCGTCGAGCAGACCTGCGCGCATCCGCGAGTACGGCACGACGTTGATCGCCGTGATCGTCAGGTCGCGCTGTCCCATCCGCACTTTGATGTAGCCCGCAGCTTCACCTTTCGGCGCGGCGATCACGAGCATGCCGTCGCGTCGCGTGCAGGCGAATCCGCTCGGCGCATCGACGATCTTGTCGACCGTGAGGCCATGCACGCGGAACGTGTTCTCCGCGCCCGGAACGGTCGGGACGAAGACGCGCTGCACGAAGTCGGGAAGTGCGTTCAGCTCCACATGCGCCGGGTCGGCATGGAGCGTGGAAACAAACGACAGCAGGAGGACTGCGAGAAGCAACCGGGGCATTGGGAACGATCTCCAGTGACCATGATACGTTACGAGCTCCCGTCGTCATCCCGAGCGTAGTCGAGGGACCTGGGGGGGTGGTGGCGCGCCGCCCGCGCCCCCCAGGTCCCTCGACTACGCTCGGGATGACGAAGGAGGACAACGCAATGATGAACAAGCCACTGATCGGCATCGCTTCCGACGTCGCCGCGGCGCCCGGCGAGCGCGACCGCGCGTTCGTCTACACGACCTACGTCGAAGCGGTCCGCCGCGCCGGTGCCATACCGGTGCTGATTCCGCCGCAGCCGGAGAATGCATCGACCGTCATCGACGAAATCGACGGACTGGTGCTCGCCGGCGGCGAAGACTGCGACCCCTCGGTCTACGGCGAGGAAAAACATCCGACCACCGAGATGATGGATCCGCGGCGCCAGTCGAACGACCTCACCCTCGCGCGCGTCGCCCGCGAGCGCGGCATCCCGACGCTCGGCATCTGCCTCGGCGTGCAGGTGATGAACATCGCGGCCGGCGGCACATTGATCCAGGACATCGACTCCGCGATGCAGACGGAGATCGAGCATGCGAGCCAGCCGAGCGATCGCGGACGTCACGACATTGCGATCGAGCAGGGGACGAAGCTCGCGCAGATCCTCGGCGATCGCGCGTTGAACGTGAACTCATCGCATCACCAGGCGGTGCGCGAAGTCGGCAACGGATTGCGCGTCACGGCGCATGCGCCGGACGGCGTGATCGAAGGGCTCGAAGATCCGCAGCATCCGTTCTATGTCGGCGTGCAGTGGCACCCCGAGGACATGCCGGGGGAGCGGAGCGCGGAGAAACTGTTCGGCGCGTTCATCGAGGCGGCGCGGAAACACGCCACAGAGCGCCATGGCAATGCCTCT
>DATEZA010000204.1:0-34259 GCA_035255945.1 Thermoanaerobaculia bacterium | reverse complement strand
CAAAGCGATCTCGCTCGATGTGTTCAAGGACGCCGGCCGCATCGCGCGCGACGAGGTGAAGCCGATCTCCGACGTGCGCGGCTCCGCCGATTACCGCGCGCAGCTCGCGGAAAACATCATGGTGAAGTTCTGCCATGAAGTGACTGCCTGAGCCGGATAGCAGACAGGGGATAGCAGACCGCGGATAGCAGACCGCGGATAGCAGCCAGCGGCGGGCGGGCCTGCTATCTGCTATCTGCTATCTGCTATCGATGACCTGGTACTTCGGCCACGTCTGGTGGGTGCGTCTTTTCTTTCAACGCGGTCTTGCCGCGCTCGATCTCCTCGCCTTCCTCGGCGCACTCTTCCAGTTCCGCCCACTCCTCGGCGAGCGCGGACTCCTCCCCGTCCCTGCGTTCACGCAACACGTCCGGCTCCGCGACGCGCCGAGTCTCTTCGTCTGGCGCTACTCCGATCGACTGCTGGTCATCGTCGCGTGGACCGGCATCGTCCTCTCCGCGACCGCGCTCGCCGGCGGCTACGAAGGCGCGCCGCTCTGGATCGTGCTCTGGGCGCTGTACGTCTCGCTCGTCAACGTCGGCCAGACGTTCTACGCGTTCGGCTGGGAGTCGATGCTCTGCGAGGCGAACTTCTTCGCCATCTTCCTCGGCACGCCGCACACCGCGCCGTCGCTGATCCCGATTCTCGCGTTGCGCTGGATGCTGTTTCGCACGGAGCTCGGCGCGGGACTGATCAAGCTCCGCCACGATGAATGCTGGCGCAACCTCACCTGCCTCGAGTACCACTACGAAACGCAGCCGCTCCCGAATGCGACGAGCTGGTTCTTTCACCGGCAACCGAAGCTCCTGCATCGCGTCGCAGTGCTGTTCAGTCATTTCGTGCAGGTGCTCGTGCCGTTCGCGCTGTTCGCGCCGCAGCCATATGCATCGATCGCCGGCGCGCTGACGATCTTTCATCAGCTCTGGCTGATCGTCAGCGGCAACTACGCCTGGCTCAACTGGCTCACCGTGATCCTCGGCATCACCGCGTTCTGCGACTGGTCACCGGCGCCGACGGCAATGCATCCGCCGTTCATGCCGCCGCTCTATGCCCTCGCGATCGCGACGATCGTACTCAGCATCAAGCCCGCGCTGAATCTCTTTTCGCGGCATCAGCTGATGAACTACAGCTACAACCCGCTGCACATCATCAACACCTACGGCGCGTTCGGCAGCGTGACGAAAGAGCGGTACGAGATCGTGCTCGAGGGCTCGAACGACCGCAGCGAATGGCATGAGTACGGATTCAAAGCGAAGCCGGGCGACGTGCGCCGCACGCCGCCGCAGATCGCGCCGTATCACCTGCGGCTCGACTGGCTGATGTGGTTCCTGCCGTTCTCCGTCACGGTCACGCCGCGCGGCATCGCCATGCGCGGCTACGAAGTCTGGTTCATCCGCTTCGTGCGCAAGCTGCTGGAGCACGACCGCGCGACGCTGACGCTGATGCGCACGAATCCGTTCCCCGAGGCCGCGCCGAAATTCATCCGCGCGTTGTACTACCGCTATCGATACACGACGTTCGCGGAGAGGCGCGAGACCGGCGCGTGGTGGCATCGCGAATTGATCGATGTGTACCTGCCGCCGGTCTCGCTCGATGCGCTTCAGCCGGTGTAGACCGTTCCCTCTTCGACGAAGCACAACGGGTTGCTCCACGGATCCTCCGCGTAGAACGACCGCTCGCCCCATGGACGCACGACGATGCCGCCGCCCGGCGCGTCGTGCACCGATTCCTGCGACAGGCATCCGAGCTCTTTCGCGCGCTCGAATGCCGCGTCGAGATCGTTCACCGTGAAGTACAGCGCCTTTGCCGCGGTGTGCGGCTGCTTGACCTGCACGACCTGCAGCGTCACCGGGCCGGCGTTGTAGTAGACGCGCGAACCGGGCTGCTTGCGTCCCTGCAGATCGAGGAGCTTCGAGTAGAAATCGATCGCGGCGTCGAGATCGCCGACTTCGATATTGAGCCGGAAAAACTGCGGTACATCTTTTTTCGCCATGGACATCTCCTTCACGGTTTCCTGAAAAACGTCGACAACCAATCCCTCACCAGCTCCAACCGTTTGCGCTCGAGCCGGTAAATCCGATTCCGTCCGCGGCGCTCGTGCCTGAGCAGCCCCGCCTTTTCCAGCACCTGCAGATGACGGGTCGTGGTCTGCCACGCATGCGCGAACATCGCCGCCGCATCCCCCGCCGACAGCTCCCCGCCGGCGAAGTAGACGGCGAGCAGCACGCGCCGCCGCGCCGGGTGGGCGAGCGCGTTGAACACCGCCTCGTACGCGTCCTCCCGCTTCGGCATGGCTGTGATATTCAGCCGCGCGGCTGAATATTTGTCAAGTGGTGATCGCGCGGTTACGCGGCCGCCGGACGGCGGACAGCAGATAGCAGATAGCAGACAGCGGGAGCTTGCGTGCTGTCCGCTATCCGCTATCCGCTATCTGCTATCCGCTATCTGCTATCCGCTATCCGCTGTGGGACCACCGCGGAACCTCCCAACCGCGCAACCTGTGCGATCTAATGCCGCCATGCCGATCGCCCAGTCCGTGCTCGACGATCTCCGCCGCCGCCTGTCCGATGTCCGCTGGCCCGCCGGCGTGACCGATTCCGGCGGCGTCCCGCTCGCCGAGGCGAAGGAATTCGTCCGCTACTGGCGCGATGATTTCGACTGGCGCGCGCAGGAGCAGCGCATCGCCGCGTTCCATCACCACAAGCGCAACGGCATTCACTTCATCCACGAAAAAAGCGGACGGCCGCCGCTCGTCCTGCTGCACGGCTGGCCCGGATCGTTCCTCGAATTTCTGCGCGTGATCCCGCTCATCACCGACACGTTCGACGTCATCGTGCCGTCGCTCCCCGGCTACGGCTTCTCCGATCCGCCGTTCGTCCCCGGCACGTCGAACCGCGAGATCGCGAATCAGATCTGCGGCCTGATGACGCTCCTCGGCTACGACCAATTCGCAGTGCAGGGCGGCGATTGGGGCGCCGGCATCTCGACGTGGATCGCGCGCGATCATCCCGAGCGGCTCACCGCGATGCACCTCAACTACATCCCCGGCTCGTACGCACCGCACGCCGAAAATCTCACCGACGACGAACAGCAGTTCCTGCGCGACGCCGCCGATTGGGAGCACGAGTTCTACGCATACGGTCACGTGCAGAAAACGCGTCCGCTCACTCTCGGCTACGCCCTCGCCGACTCGCCGGCGGGACTCGGCCTCTGGATCTGGGAGAAGTTCCGCGAATGGGCCGATCCACGCTCCAACCTCCCACTCGACGACATCCTCGCCAACATCACTTTGTACTGGGCGACGAACACCATCACGTCATCGATGCGGCTCTACCTCGAGTCGACGAAGACGCCGCTCCGCTTCGCACAAGGCGAGCGTCTCGCCACGCCGTGCGCCGTCGCCCACTTCCCGCTCGAAGCGCCGTTCCCGCCGCGCAGCTGGATCGAGCGCGTCTACAGCGTGCAGCACTGGAGCGAATTCGACGCCGGCGGCCACTTCGCCGCGATGGAACAGCCGGAAGCGTTCGCGGAAGATCTGAAAACGGCATTCGGTCGTATTGTTTGAACGTGAGCCTCGGTACCTCCCTCGGTCCTTACGAGATCACTGCGCGCATCGGTGCGGGTGGGATGGGCGAAGTCTGGCGCGCGCGCGACGAGCGGCTCGGGCGCGACGTCGCGGTGAAGATCCTTCCCGCCGAGCTGACCAAAGACACTGAACGTCTTCGCCGTTTCGAGCAGGAAGCGCGCGCGGCGGGCTCGCTCAATCATCCGAATCTCGTCACCACCTTCGATTCCGGCACGCATGAAGGGCAGCCTTACATCGTGATGGAGCTGCTCGAGGGCGAGACGCTGCGCGACCGGCTCGAGTCGGGACGCCTTCCGCTGCGCAAAGTCATCGATTATTCGATCCAGATCGCCACCGGACTCGCGGCCGCGCACGAAAAAGGGATCGTGCATCGCGATCTCAAACCGGAGAACCTCTTCATCTGCAAAGACGGACGGGTGAAGATCCTCGACTTCGGTCTGGCGAAGCTCACCGCGACGAACAGCAGTCCCGACGCACCGACGCAGAAGATGGCCACCGCGCCCGGCACGGTGATGGGCACCGTGGCGTACATGTCGCCCGAGCAGGTGCGCGCGCAGAACGTCGATCACCGCACCGACATCTTCTCGTTCGGCACGATCCTGTACGAGATGCTCACCGGCCGCCGCGCGTTCGAAGGCGCCACCGCGGCCGATCTGATGTCCGCGATCCTGCATCACGATGCACCCGATGCCGAGCTGCCGCCGGCGTTGAATACGATCGTGCGGCATTGCCTGGAGAAGAGCGCGGACGAGCGCTTTCAATCGGTCCGCGACCTCGCGTTTCATCTGCAATCGATCACCGGCACGACGTCGAGCGGAAAAGCGGTTCCGATCGAGCCGAAGCGCGCGCCACGTCGTGCGTTGATGATCGGCGGCGCGATCGCTGTGCTGCTCGCGACTGCGATGGCCGTCGCGCATCGCGCCGGTTATCGCTGGACGAAGCCGCAGCCGGCGATCGAAAGCGCGTCGCAGCTCACCTTTCTTTCGGGCGTCGAGACTTCCCCGAGTATCGCGCCCGACGGCAAGACGTTCATCTTCGCCAGCGACGGCGACATCTTCATGCAGCGCATCGACGGCCGCAACGCGATCAACCTGACGAAAGACGGTCACAGCGGCGAGCCCGCGTTTTCGCCGGACGGATCGCAGATCGCGTACGGCACCGATCTCAACGGCGGCGGCATCGACGTGATGGGCGCGACCGGTGAAGCGCGGCGCCGCATCGCCAACTTCGGCGGGAATCCGTCGTGGTCTCCTGATGGCACGCAGATCGTTTGCGCGACGGAGAGCATCGAATTCAATCCGCGCGGCCGAGGCACGAACAGCGAGCTGTGGATCATCGATGTGAAGAGCGGCGCGAAGCGATTGCTCGTCAAGACCGGACGTCCCGCGCAGCCGAGCTGGTCGCCGCACGGCGATCGCATCGTTTACTGGACCGTCAGCAGCGGCTCGCAGCGCGATCTGCAGACGATCGATGCGAACTCGCGGAACGCGAAGCCGGTGCCGCTCACGAACGACGCGCCGCTCGACTGGAATCCGATCTGGTCGGCCGACGGCCGCTACGTCTACTTCGGCAGCGACCGAGGCGGCACGATGGGCTTATGGCGCATCGCTGTCGACGAACGATCGGGAAAGGCGGAAGGCGCGCCGGCGAACGTCCCCGTGCCTGCGCGTTTCGCCGGTCACTTCACGATCGATCGCAGCGGAAAGCAGTTGCTCTTCGCCGCATTCGAGCGCTTCGATTCGATTCGCCGCGCGCCGCTCACCGGCGGCGATGTCACCACCATCATCGGCGGCTCGATGCCGATCTTCGCCTTCGGTTTGTCGGCGGACGGACAATCGATCGCGTATTCGTCGTTCGACCGCAGCGAAGACGTCTTCGTGGCGAAGAGCGACGGCAGCGAGTCGCGGCAGATCACCGACAGCGCCGACCGCAAACGCGCGCCGACGTGGAGCCGCGACGGACGCCTCCTCTTCTACGGCAATCATTCCGGCACGATGCAGATCTGGCAGCTCGACGCCGACGGCAGCGGCCTCACGCAAATGACCGACATGAACGAGGCGGTGTGGTATCCGCAGCTCTCGCCCGACGGCAAACGGATGGTGGCGTACAACGAGCACCGGGCGATGCTCTTCACGTTGTCGTCACTGCCGATGCGCAACGCGGACGTGCTTCCCGATCCGCCCCCCGGCTCCGCGTATCACTTCGTCCCCGACAACTGGTCGCCCGATTCGCGCTATATCGCGGGTGGCGCCATCCGCACCGCCGATGACAGCCCGCAGCAGACCGCGCTCGTCTACGACACCGTCACGCGCAAGTACGAAGTCATCTCCGCGAATGCGATCGAAGCGGGCTGGCTGCCCGACGGCAAGTCGATGCTGCTCGTCGAGAAGAGCAAACTGAAGAAGCTCGATCTCGCCACGCGAAAGACGACCGACCTGCCGGTTCCGATGGACCTCGGCACGGACAGCTGGACGGTCGCCGCCTCGCCCGACGCGAAGTTCATCTACTGGACCGAGAAGCGGCGCGAAGCCGACATCTGGCGCGTGACGCTCGCGGAGTAAACGCTAAACTATCCGGATGCCCACCACCGTCGGCAAAAACATCCCCCACGACTCCGCCCGCGGTCACGTTTCCGGCGAATCGATTTACATCGACGACATGGCCCCGTTACGCGGCGAGCTGATCGTCGACATCTTCTTCTCACCAGTCGCGCACGGGCGCATTCGCTCGCTCGACCTCGACGCCGCGCGCAACGTGAACGGTGTCGTCGCGCTCTTCACGTACAAAGACCTCCATCACAACAAATTCGGACCGATCATCCAGGATGAGCTGCTGCTCGCCGAGGATGAGGTCACGTTCATCGGACATCCGATCGTCGTGATTGCGGCGGAGAACCGCGACGCGATCCGCGACGCGAAAGCGGCGATCAAAATCGATATCGAGCCGCTCGAGCCGGTCTTCACCATCGACGAAGCGAAGCGCCGCAAAGAGTTCATCGGTCCCATGCGCTACATCCGCCGCGGCGACGTCGACGCCGCATTCGCGAACGCGGAGCACATCCTCGAAGGAACGTGGATCAACGGTGGGCAGGATCACTTCTACCTCGAATCGCAGGCAGCGATCGCGTATCCGGGCGAATTCGATCAGCTCACCGTGCACTCGTCGACGCAGAATCCATCCGAGGTCCAGGACACCATCGCGCACGTCCTCGGATTGCCGATCAACAAAGTCGTCGTGCTGACCAAACGGATGGGCGGCGGCTTCGGCGGCAAGGAGTGTCAGGCGACGCATCCCGCGGCGATCGCGTCGCTCGTCGCGCACAAGCTCAAGCGGCCTGCGCGCATCGTCTACAACAAAGACGACGACATGCGCATCACCGGCGGGCGTCATCCATTCCAGAACGACTACAAAGTCGCGTTCCGCGGCGACGGCACCATCACCGCGCTGCGTGCCGGCATCTACTCCGACGGCGGCGCGTACGCCGATCTCTCGACCGCCGTCATGGCGCGCGCGATGACCCACATCGACAACGCGTACTTCATCGCGAATGCCGACATCACCGGCATCGTCTGCCGCACGAATTACCCGCCGAACACCGCATTCCGCGGCTTCGGCGGACCGCAGGGCGCGATCACGATGGAGAACATCCTGGAAGAGATCGCGGTCTACCTCGGCATCGACGCGTTCGACGTCCGCCGCCGCAATCTCTACGGCATCGACGACCGCAACACGACGCCGTACCGCCAGGTCTTCCGCAACAACATGCTGCCGCGCATCTTCGACGACATCGAGACGCGCGCCGATTACCGCGCACGCGTCGCGGCCGTCGCGAAGTTCAACGAGACTTCGCAGACGCACCTCCGCGGCATCGCCTGCACAGGCGTGAAGTTCGGCATCTCGTTCAACACGAAGTTCCTCAACCAGGCGAACGCGCTGGTCAACATCTACCTCGACGGCTCCGTGCAGGTCTCGACCGGCGCGACGGAGATGGGCCAGGGCGTCAACACGAAGATCAAGCAGCTCGTGGCCGATGAATTCGGGATCGATCCGGAGCTGGTGATCGTGATGATCACGTCGACGGAGAAGAACAACAACACCTCCGCGACGGCCGCATCGAGCGCGGCCGATTTGAACGGCAGCGCGGCGGTCGATGCATGCCGCGCTCTTCGCGAGCGAATGGAAGTCGTCGCGCAGGAGCACTTCGGCCGCGGCTTCGACGAAGTCGCGTGGCCCGAGCTGGTGAAGAGGTGCTACCTCGAGCGTGTCTCCCTCGGCGAGCGCGGCTTCTATTCGACCAAAGGCATCGACTGGGATGCGGACAGCGGCATGGGCTCGCCGTTCCTCTACTTCACGCAGGGCGCGGCGGTGTCGGAGGTGGAGATCGATCGCTTCACCGGCGCGATGCGCATTCTGCGCAGCGATGTGCTGATGGACATCGGCAAGTCGATCAATCCCGGCATCGATCGCGGACAGATCACCGGCGCGTTCGTGCAGGGCACCGGCTGGCTGACGAACGAAGAGCTGCGCTATTCCGCGACTGGCGAACTGCTGTCGCATTCGCCGACCACGTACAAGATCCCGAACATCGGCGATCTCCCCGCGGTGTTCAACGTCGACACCATTGTGAACGAGGAGAACGTCGTGAACATCCGCGGCAGCAAAGCGGTCGGCGAGCCGCCGCTGCTCCTCGGCATTTCGGTATTCATGGCAGTGAAGAACGCGCTGCGCTACATGAGCGGCGGCGAGATCCCGAAGATCAACGCGCCAGCGACGGGGGAGGAGATTCTGATGAGGTTAGTGGAGTGCGCCGGCCATGCCGGCGCTCTGGCCGGCCGCGGCCATGCCGCGGTCGCGCGGTAAAACAACCCGTATGATCCTGCGCTCCAAAAACGTCCTCGGACACGGCCCTGCGTCGATTCACATCCGCAACGGCCGCATCGATCGCATCGCCGATTTCGATGATGTCGAAGGTGATGTCTCCGACTTCGACGACTTCGTGATCATGCCCGGCGTCGTCGACTCGCACGTGCACGTCAACGAGCCGGGCCGCACGGAGTGGGAAGGCTTCGAGACCGCGACGCGCGCGGCGGCGGCGGGCGGCGTCACCACCATCGTCGACATGCCGCTGAACTCCATCCCGGTCACCACTTCCGTCGATGCGCTGATGCAGAAGGCCGCAGCGATGGAAGGAAAGCTGCGCGTCGATGTGGCGTTGTGGGGAGGCGCAGTTCCGGGCAACGCGCCGCAGCTGCGCGACATGCTCGGACACGGCGCCGTCGGCTTCAAATGCTTCCTGGTCGACAGCGGCATCGCGGAGTTCGGCCATCTCGATGCGGACGGATTGCGGCTCGCACTCGATGCGATGCGCGATACCAACGCGCCGCTGCTCGTGCACGCGGAGCTCGGCGATCACATCCACGGCGTCCAGGGCGATCCGCGCGCGTACAAGAGCTATCTCGCATCGCGGCCGCGCGACGCGGAGGATGCGGCGATCGAGCTGGTCTCGAAATCGACCGCCAACTCCGGCGCGCGCGCGCACATCGTCCACCTCTCGTCCGCGGGCGGACTCGACACGCTGCGCCGCGCGCGCGACGCGAAGATCGCGCTCAGCGCGGAGACGACGCCGCACTACCTCTACTTCGACGCCGAATCGATTCCCGACGGCGCGCCCGAATACAAATGCGCGCCGCCGATCCGCGAGCACGACAATCGCGAGCAGCTCTGGCGCGGCATCAGCGACGAGCTGCTCACCGCGATCGTCAGCGATCACTCGCCCTGCACGCCGGAGCTGAAGCGCCTGCAGGAAGGCAACTTCGCGCATGCGTGGGGCGGGATCTCGTCGCTGCAATTCGCGCTGCCGATCGTCTGGAGCGAAGCGCGCAAACGCGGCATCGCGCTCGAGCGGATCTCGCAGCTGATGAGCGAAGGTCCGGCGCAACTCGCCGGCATCGATCACCGCAAGGGCAAACTCGCGCCCGGCTATGATGCGGACATCATCGTCTTCAATCCCGATGAATCGTTCCGCGTCGAGCCGTCGATGATCGAGCATCGCCACAAGGTCACGCCGTACGCCGGCCGCGAGCTGTTCGGCGTGGTCAAAGCGGCGTACGTGCGCGGCCAGCTCGCCGGCGACGCGTCGATCGGAGAATGGATCCGCAAGTGACGACCGCCCCCTCAGTGTGTGTGTGGCGCCGCCGACCCGGCGGCGGGTCTCTTTGTGTGGCGCCGCCGACCCGGCGGCGATCCGCCGGAAGCATCGCCGCCGGGTCGGCGGCGCCACACCACACACCCGAAAGGCGGGGTGAGGGGAAATGAGCGCAGCTAATTTTCGCGACTTCGTCGACCTTGCCTCCGAACGCCTCGGCGGCTCGGTGCTCTACGCCACCGACGACTACTTCGCCGAAAAAGAAAATCTCCTCAAGCAGTCCGCCGCGATCTGGAAGGAGCACGAGTACACCGATCGCGGCAAATGGATGGACGGCTGGGAATCGCGCCGCAAACGCGTCGAAGGCCACGACTACGCGATCGTCCGCCTCGGTGCGCCGGGCGTGATCCGCGGCGTGGTCATCGACACCGCGTTCTTCCGCGGCAACTATCCATCGCATGCGTCGATCGAAGCATGCGTCGCGAAACCCGAAACGCTGCACGAGCAGCTCGCGAACTGGATCGAGATCCTGCCGAAGTCGGAGCTGAAGGGCGATTCGCAGAACGACTTCGCGATCGATTCGCCGTCCGCGTTCACGCATCTCCGCTTTCACATCTACCCCGACGGCGGCGTCGCGCGGCTGCGCGTGCATGGCGAGGTCGTGCCCGACTGGCATCGCGAAGGTGGACTCGACAACCCGCTCGATCTCGCCGCCATCGAACACGGCGGAGAGGTGCTGACCTGCAGCGACATGTTCTTCGGCCCCAAGCACAACCTGATCATGCCGGGCCGCGCGTTCAACATGAGCGACGGCTGGGAAACGCGCCGCAGCCGCGGAGCGAATCACAAGGACTGGGTCATCGTGCAGCTCGCGTGCGAAGCGCACGTCACGCGCGTCGAGCTCGACACGAGCTGGTTCAAGGGAAACTTTCCCGACACCGCCTCGCTCGATGCGTCGCGCGATGGCGAATCGTGGAGCGAGATCCTGCCGCGCACGAAGATGCTGGCCGATTCGCGGCACATCTTCGACGTCGATGCGATCGCCACGCACATTCGTCTCAACGTCTACCCCGACGGCGGCGTCGCCCGCATGCGCGTGTACGGACGGGCGACCGAAGCCGGGCGCGGCGCGATGATCGCGCAGTACCTCAACACGCTGGCGGACGGCGATTCGCTGCGCCGCGTCTGCGGATCATCGGAATGGGTTCGACGCATGCTCGCCGCGCGGCCTCTGCGCGATGCCTTCGAAACCTCGGATGCGATCTGGTCATCGCTGTCCGAGTCCGACTGGCGTGAGGCATTCGCAGCACATCCGCGCATCGGCGAGAAAAAGGGCGGTGCGTGGTCCGCGGAGGAACAGAGCGGCACGCGCAGCGCTGCGGAACAAACGATGCGCGAGCTCGCCGATGCGAACCGCGCGTACGAAGAACGCTTCGGCCACATCTACATCGTCTGCGCGACCGGAAAGTCCGCCGGCGAGATGCTGCGCAATTGCGTCGAACGCCTCGGCAATCCGGCCGATGTGGAGCTCGGCGTGGCGGCCGAGGAGCAGCGCAAGATCATGCATTTACGATTGAACAAGCTGGTGAATTGATGGGCATCTCCACTCACGTTCTCGACACTTCGAAGGGCCGCCCCGCGGCCAACGTCAAGATCACGCTCGAATACGATCACGGCGGATTCGACGTCGTCTGTCACGGCAAGACCAACGAAGACGGGCGTCTGCGATTGATCGAGCAGCCGGGCACCGGCACGTATCGCATCACGTTCGAGACCGGCGAGTACTTCGGCGGCGAGACATTTTTCCCGGTCGCAACGATCACATTCGAAGTGCGCGACGCATCGCAGCACTATCATGTTCCTCTGCTCGTCAGTCCATACGGCTATTCGACATACAGAGGGAGTTGATCGATGAAGCCCATCATTCTTGCCGCGTTCGTCGGTGGCCTCATCGTCTTCATCTGGAGCGCAATCGCGCACAACTTCACGCCGCTCGGCACGATGGGCCGATGTCGCCGCGCCAACTGATCTCCGAGCTCGTCACGAACATCGTCGGAGCGTATATCGCGGCGGTGCTCGCGGCGATGATGGTCGGCACGATGATGAAGCGTGCGTACGCCATCGCGCTGCTCGCGATCTTCGCCAGCGTCTCGCTCTCGTTCAGCTACTGGATCTGGTACGGCTTCCCGGCGAAGTTCGTGCTCGGCGAGCTGCTCACCGAAATGATCGGATGGTTCCTGGCGGGACTGGTGATCGCTAAGCTCGTGCCGCGCGCCGTCCCTTCATGATCTTCACGAACGAGCGGCTGCGCAGCTCGTCGAGCGTGAGTCCCGTCGCCAGTGCTTCGTCCTCCGTGATCGCGCCGCAGTTCAGCGCGCGGAGGAAGTAGTTCAGCAGACCCTGTCCCGTCGCCGCGTCGTCGAACACATCGCCGACCAGCGTCGCCTGTCCCGCCTTCTCGATGAAATTGCGCAGCCGCTCCGTCGCCGCGGCCGCGCCTTCGAGGAAGAACGAATAGACCGCGGCGTAACGCGTCGGCAGTTGCGCCGGATTCAAATCCCACCCCTGGTAGTAAGCGTTGACAAGTGAATGACGGATGTGGCCGGCGTGCAGACGCCACGCGCGATGGACGACGTTGCGGTTGTCCGCGATCTGTTCCGGCGTCAGATTCGCTCCGCGATGCGGCGCGATCGGCATGATGTTCGTCGCGCCGTCGGAGAGCCAGAGTCCCGTTCCCGCGTACGCCACCTGCATCATGTGCCGCGCGAAATCGCACGCCGGATGATCCATCCGCTGATGCGCCGCGGTGATGTTGCAGCTCGCCGTGTAGTCGTACGTACCGAAGTGCGCAGCGACGGCTTTCCCGCGTGCCGCATGCAGGAACAGCGGCAGATTCGACACGCCGTTCTCGCTGAGGATCGACTGCGTCGTCTCGATCATGAACTCGAGCTTCAGCGACTCCGCGCCGAGTCCGAGCTTCGGCTCGAGCGCGTCGTAGAGATCGGCGAGCATCGTCACCTGCTGCGGCAGCTGAATCTTCGGCAGCGTGACAACGAACCACGGCGGCAGCGATCCCGCTTTCTCGAGCAGCGTGGTGAGGAAGATGTCGAGCGTGCGCACCGAGCGCCGCATCAGCTCCTGCGTGAACGGCTTGATGCGAATGCCGATGAACGGCGGCAACGTGCCGTTCTTCAATCCGATCGCCACTTCATTCGCCGCCGCGGCCGCGTGCCCGTCTTCTTCGTCGTCGGGACGATTGCCGTAACCGTCCTCGAAGTCGATCCGGAAATCCTCGACCGGCTCGCGCTTCAGCTTCTCGAGCACGCGCGCGTAGATGCGATCGGACCACGTGTCATCGAGCCCGATCGCGTGCGCGAACGTGGCCGCATCCGGCGCGAATTCATCGAGAGAACGCAGCGCCAGCGCGCCGAGCTTGACCGTCGTGTCGGATTTGAAGAGATGTGCGCCGCCGTAAACCGTGTGTACGGGCTGACGCGCGCCGGAGTCGCCGGGGAAGCGGTGGGTGAAGGGGACGAGAGCTTGCTCGAGGGGAGCGGCGGCGTTGTCAATGTCGGATTGATGCAGTGTCGTTTTCGTCATGATCGTTTGGATTGAACGCAGAACGCAGAACGCAGAGTCAGAACTGAGAAAAAGAACGTGCGCGAAGCGCCACCTCAATTCTTAATTCAAACTCTGCGTTCTGCGTTCTGCGTTCGCCTTTAATGCCTCCGTATCACTCCCGCCACCCCCCACCCGACCAGCACCAGCACCGACAGCACTCTCCAGTCGTAGCCTTCGGACGCCATCGGGAAGTGGCTGCTCAGCATGATGAGAACCACGGGCAGGACGATGAACGTGTTGTGCTTGGAGCGATTCTTCGCTCGCTCGGCGAGGGTCATGTCGGCGGGCTGGCCCGCTCGCGTTGCGGCGATCAGCTGGCGTTGCGCGGGCAGGATACGCATCCAGACGTTCGCGGCCATGAACGTGCCGAGCATCGCGCCGATCTGGAGCCATGACGCGCGGCTCTCAAAGACGCGGGACGAGCCGTAGATCGCGGCGACCAGCAAGAGGTACGAGATCACCGCGCCGGCGACGTCATACTTGGCCAGCGGCGAGATCCACATCAGGTCGTACACGATCCAGCCGATGATGATTGCCGCGACGCTGATGCCGATCTGCTTCGCGCCTGGCATCAGTCCGCCCGTGTAATAGACGAGGATCAGCAGCGCGATGCCGCTCAGCCACGTCAGCGCCGCTTCCCATTTGAACCAGTGCAGCGTCTGATCGCGCAGTTCCGGCACTTTCTGCTTGTCGACGATGTAGAACCCGCCGCTGTGCACCATCCAGACATTCTTCTCGGTGTGGAATCGGCGATCGAGCCAGGTGAAGAAGAACGTCTGTCCGACCCACATGATCGCGGCGAAAACATGGAACCAGCGGAGACCGAGGTTCAGCCAGTCACGAATATCGATGTGCATGCGTAGCGCTGAATATAGCATCGGCCGATGACGCTCAAAGAGACCACCATCGATCATCTCCGCCGCGCGTTTTTCGGTCCGTCCACGCACGGTCCCGCGCTGCACGAGCTGATCGACGACCTCACCGAAGCGCAGGCGCAGGCGAAACCGATCGACTGCGCGCACTCCATCGCGGAGCTGCTCGCGCACGTCACGTCATGGATCGACGCAATCGCCCGCCGGCTCGAAGGCGAGATCTTCAGGACGTCCGAAGTCGACAATTTTCCGGACGTCAACACATTGACCTTCGACGATGTGCGCTCGCGGTTCACACGAGCGCACGATCGATTGCTGGCCGCCGTGGAGCGGATCGACGATCTCCTCCAGCCCGTCTCTGGCCGCGACTACAACGTCCTCCAGTCGCTCGATTTCGTCGTCGATCACTCGCTCTATCACGCCGGACAGATCGCGCTGCTGAAGAAGGTCAGTACGTCAGCGTGACCAGCTCGCATTTCGCGTTCTTGCGTCCCGAGTAGTCGTAGATGACCTTGAGCGGTTCGTTCTGCCCGTTTTTGATGTTCAGCACGATCTCCCGCCGCCCCGCCGCGCCGCCGTCCGCCGCCTTGTCCTCGATCTTGCGATTGATCTCCGACTCCAGCTCGCCCGGAGTGGTGACGCCGTTGTCGCGGCCGCGCGTCTTCGCACGCGTGTAGAAGTGGAAGCCTTTGTCCACCCAGCCGCGCGGCAGCATGCGGTTCCACTGCGCGCCGGTGAGCCGCCGCCATTCCTTGTTCACGTTGCTGCCGCTGAGCCGGAATGCCGTGCGGCACTGCGCGAACGCGGACGAACTGATGATGATGAAGACCGCCATGACCATGAGCTGCCGAATGAATTGACGCATACCTTGTCTCCTTGCTGGCAATGGACTCCGGCGCCGCGACTTTTTTCCACGACGGCACGCGCGTTGCGATTCAAAGAGGCATGAGCAACCAGAACAATCGCTCCGGATCCAACGACGCCAGCAGCAATCAGCCAGCCGAGCCCGAGCGCAGACACTCGTCGGGCGGCAACATGGGCGCAGGCCGCTCCGGCGAGAAATCGCTCGGCTCGGAGAAGCCCGAAGAGCGCGACAACATGGGGTCGAAGAGGCCGGAAGACTAACTCCGGATCACGACTCTCCTTCTCCCCTCCGCGAGGGGAGAAGGTGCCCGAAGGGCGGATGAGGGTCTTCATCGGGCGCGAAAGCCCCTCACCCGGCGCTGCGCGCCACCCTCTCCCCGCACGCGGGGCGAGGGTCATTAGTGAATAAGCGGGCTCCGCGCGAAAGACGCACGGTGACCGGGTTGTTTTCATCTACCTCCCATGATGAAAACAATCCGGAACTTCGTGCTCGCGCTCGCCACGCTCGTTATTGTCCCGTCCGTCATGGCTCAGCCACGGACGCTGGCAGTAAACGCGTTCCCGCTGCCGGTGCCGCATTACCTCGCGCAGATCATCGGCGACGCGGCGGCGCAGTATCACGTCGATCCGAATCTCATCGCGGCGATGGCCTTCCGCGAATCGCGTTTCAATGCGACCGCGGTCTCGTCGCGCGGCGCACAAGGCGTCATGCAGCTCATGCCGCGTACCGCCCGCGCCCTCGGCGTGCACGACTCATTCGACGCGCGCCAGAACGTCTTCGCCGGAGCGAAGTACATCGCCTCGCTGCTCAATCGTTTTCACGGCGATGTCGACCGCTCGCTCGCCGCGTACAACGCCGGTCCCGAGCTCGTCGCGAAAGTCGGTCCGAATGCTACGGACGAGGCAGTGGCCTACGTCGCCGCCATTAAGCGGTTCTATCAGGACGCGCTCGCCACGTTGTAGATTGGCCGGCATGACCGACCATCGTTACCCGATCGGAACCTTCGAACGTCGCGACACCCTCACGCCCGATGAGCGCCGCACGTTCATCGCCCAGCTCGCCGAGGCGCCCGCGCGCATGCGTGAAGCGGTGAGCGGCCTCGGCGATGAACGACTCGACACGCCGTATCGCGACGGCGGCTGGACCGTGCGCCAGGTCGTGCATCACGTCCCCGACTCGCACCTCAACGCGTATTGCCGCCTCAAGATCGCGCTGACCGAGGACGGCACGCCAACCATTCGTCCGTACGACGAAGCGAGCTGGGCGAAGCTGCCCGACATGCGCAGCACGCCGACCGAAGTCTCGCTCACGCTCCTCGAATCGCTGCACGCGCGCTGGGTCGGCTTGTGGCAATCGATGAGCGACGCCGACTTCGAGCGCACCTTCAACCATCCCGAGCACGGCGTGCGATCCGTCGACTGGCTGCTCGCGCTCTACGCGTGGCACGGCCGGCACCACGTCGCGCACATCACCGCGCTGCGCGAACGGATGCGGTGGTGAACAGGCGCCGCGCTGCAGGTCGCGCGCGGCGATGTAGCCCCCTCGTCATCCCGAGCGTAGTCGAGGGACCTGGGGGTGGGGCGGCACGTTCATCGCGCCTCCACCCAGCCCAGGTCCCTCGACTACGCTCGGGATGACTACAATCCCAACGTGCCGACCTTCTTCGAAACGCTGAACGAGTTGATGGCGGCGGAGGTGCCGCTCGTCACCGTCACCGTCGTCGACACGATGGGCAGCGCTCCGCAGGATCGCGGCGCGAAGATGATCGTCACCGCCGCGGGACTGCGTCACGGCACCGTCGGCGGCGGCAAAATCGAGACGAAGGCCATCGCCGAAGCGCAGCGGATGTTGCGCGGCGAGCTCGCCGAAACCACGCATTTCGTCTCGTGGAATCTCAACAAAGACGTCGGCATGACCTGCGGCGGCATCGTGAAGCTCTACTTCGAAGCGCACAACGCGGGCCGCTGGCGAATCGTGATTTTCGGTGCAGGACATGTTGCGCAGGCCCTCGCCACGCTGCTCGTCCATTTCGATTGCCACCTGACGGTCATCGATCCGCGTCCTGAATGGATCGAGCGCTTGCCGAGCTCGCCGAAACTGACGGCGATTCAGAGCAGCGACATGCCGACGATGGTGAAGACGATCCCCGACGACGCCTTCGTCGTGCTGATGACGATGGGCCACACGACCGACAAACCGATCCTGCTCGAGATCCTGCGCACGCGCACATTCCCGTACCTCGGCGTGATCGGCAGTCATTCGAAGGCGGTGATCCTGCGGCGCGATGTCGAAGAAGCGGGCTTGCCGGAGGAAGCGCAGCAAGCCTTTCATTGTCCGATCGGACTGGAGATCGGCAGCAGCAATCCGTATGAAATTGCGGTGAGCGTCATCGCGCAGATGATTCAGACGCGGGACCGGAAATGACCACCGCAATCGTCATCATCACGTTCGTGGTCTTCTTCGGAAAAATCGCGCAGTCGGCCGCGAGGATCCGCAACTGGCCGCTGGCCGCGACGCTCGCAATCGTGGCCGCGCTCCTCTACGTCGCACCGTTCTTGATGCTGCGCGTGTCGGCCGACGAGCCTTTCCGGCGGATGTACTCGAGCGTCGGCGCGCCGTTCGCCGCGATCCTCGCCGCGGCGATGTTTTTCATCGGCTACGGCGCGCCCGCCGTGCTGACGCACGCCGAAAAGATCGGCGGCCTCCAGTTCCGGATCGCATTTGCATTCGCGGTGTTCATGGCGCTCCTCGCCGTGCATCTCTGGAGCACCGTCTCGCGCCTCGGTATCTACAGTCCGTACATCGTGCCGGAGCTCTGGTTCGCCATCGGCACGGCGTGGTTTCTCGTCTTCAGCGCGCGCATTTTCGAAGACGACAACGACGGCCCGCCTGCGGATCTGCGGCGCATGCGCAGATAGTCACGCGTCTCCTCGTCGTTGTACACGCGAAGACAAATCGCGAACCTTCTCGGGCATGATATCCAAATGCTCGATCGCTTCCCGACCACGGGACTGACGCTCGTCGCGCGCCTCGGCAGCGCGGAGCGCGACGTGCGCGGCGCCGCGTTCGAGAAAATCGCCGCGCTCTACTGGAAGCCGATCTACAAATACCTCCGCCTCGCCCATCGCAAATCGAACGAAGAGGCGCAGGACCTCACGCAATCGTTCCTCGCCCACGCGCTCGAAAAAGAATTTCTCGGCGATTACGACCCGGCGAAGGGCCGCTTCCGCACGTTCCTCCGCACCTGCATCGATCGTTTCGCCATCAACGAATACAAGGCCGCGACGCGCGAGAAGCGCGGCGGCGGCGCGGTGCATCTCGACTTCGACTCCGCCGAGCACGAGCTGCCGATGTCGACGAACGAGACGCCCGAAGTCGTGTTCGAGCGCGAGTGGATCCGGTCGCTGTTCGAGAACGCGATCGCCGAACTGCGCGAGCGCTGGCGCGGCAAAGATGCGCTGACGATCTTCGAGCGCTACGACCTCGCAGATCACGACCGGCCGTCGTACCAGCAGCTCGCGGACGACCTGCGGATCCCGATCACGACCGTCACCAATCGCCTCGCCTCGGTCCGCCGCGACTTCCGCGCCATCGCGCTCGAGCTGTTGCGCGACACGACTGCCACCGACGCTGAGTTGCGCGATGAAGCGCGGCGCCTCTTCGGATCGAACGCATGCTGAGCGATCGCTTGCTGCAGCACCTCCAGGATGTCGCGGAGATGCCGCACTTCGACGGCGACCGCTACGTCAATCTGCGGCGCGTCGGCAGCGGCGGCATGGGCACGGTGTTCTGCGCCGACGACACGCTGCTCAATCGCAAGGTCGCGATCAAAGTGCAGGCCGCGACCGAGGAAGCGCGCATCATCGCCGGACTCGAACATCCCGGCATCGTTCCTGTTCACGACCTCGGCACGCTCGACGATGGCCGCATCTGGTACGCGATGAAATTCGTCGATGGCCAGACGCTCGCGCAGTTCGCGCAGAGCGCATCGCTGCCGCGACTGCTGCACATCGTGCGGCAGACGTGCGATGCCGTCGCGTTCGCGCACGCGCGCGGCGTCGTGCATCGCGACCTCAAGCCGCAGAACATCATGGTCGGCTCGTTCGGCGAAACGCTGGTGATGGACTGGGGCGTCGCGCGCACGATCGGCGAGGATGCGGAGCCCTCGGGCACGCGCGGCTACTCCGCGCCGGAGCAGCTGGCCGGTGCACGTCCCGATCCGCGCGCCGACGTGTACGCCCTCGGGCGCGTGCTCGCATTCGTGCTGCCCGAGCACGCGCCGCGCGCACTCGAAGCGATCGCATCGAAGGCGTCTGCCGAGAATGCCGCCGATCGCTATTCCGATGCGTCGGCGCTGAGCGACGACCTCGCCCGCTGGCTCGACGGCCTCGCCGTCCAAGCGCACCGCGAAACGCCGATCGAGCTCGCGGCGCGCTGGCTCGCCAACAACCGAACCATCGCCGCGCTCGTCGGTGCGTATATCGTGATGCGGATCGTCCTGTTCGTTTTCACGCGGCACTAAATGCTTTTGCGATCTCGCTGAATAGATCCTCAAAGGAGGAATCACACATGTCCAAACCGCTTCTCGGTCTCGTCCTCGGCGCAATCCTGGGGGCCATCGACGGCGCCACCGCGTGGTTCACGCCCGCCGTCCGCCCCATGATCCTGATGATCATCATCTCCTCGACGATCAAAGGCCTGATCACCGGCGTCCTCGCGGGCTGGATCGCGAACAAAACTAACTCGATCGCGTGGGCGATCGTCGTCGGCGTCGCGGTCGGCCTCGTGCTCAGCTACATCGCGGCGATGGGCTCCGGCTATTACCTGCAGATCATGCTGCCCGGCACGATCCTCGGCGCCATCGCCGGCTTCGCATCGCAGCGCTTCGGCCGCACGCGATCAGCGACGGCACACGCGTAGCAGCTCCGCCACGCTCCACGCCTGCGCGATGCAGCCGCGCGGCGTGTGCGGCGGATCGCCGTCGAAGACCTCGGAGATCGTGCCGAGGCCGGCGTCGGAGAGGTGAGCGATGAGCGCGGGGAACTTGGGATGTTCTCCGCGCACCCGCTGCACCGCGTCGCTGTATGCGCCGATCAGCCACGGCCACACCGTGCCCTGGTGATACGCCGCATCGCGATCGTGCTGCGGACCGGTGATCGTGCCGCGATACCGGCTGTCATCCGGCGACAACGTTCGTAATCCGTACGGCGTCAGCAACTTTTCCTCGCAGACACGCAGCACGCTCTCCGCGCGCTCCCCCTCGATCAGCGGAAACGGCAGCGATAACGCGAAGAGCTGATTAGGACGGATCGAGCCGTCGCGCATCGTCCCTTCGACCACGTCGTACAGACACGACGCGCGCTCATTCCAGAACAGCTCCTCGAATCGCACGCGAACAGCTTCGGCGCGCGCGCGCAGCGCATCATCGTTGGTCAGCTCGGCGACGATCCGCAACGCGTTGTACCAGAGCGCATTCACCTCGACCGGCTTGCCGCGCCGCGGCGTGACCACCCAATCGCCGATCTTCGCGTCCATCCACGTCAGCTGCATCCCGCCCGCGCTCGCGAACAACAGGCCGTCGTCGTTGACGTGGATGTTGTAGCGCGTGCCGCGATCAAAACAGTCGATGACGTCGCGCAGCAGCGGGATGAATTCCGTCGCGCGCACCGTCCAGACCGCGATGAACATCCAGAGCACCGCGTCGACGGAGTTGTACTCCGGCACCTCGCTACCTTCCGGAAAACGATTCGGAATCATTCCCCGATCGGCGACGGATGCGAATCGGCGCAGCACCTCGCGCGCATCATCCGCTCCGCAAAGTCCCGGGATCGAGATCATCGCGTCGCGTCCCCATTCGCCGAACCAGTGATAACCCGCAATGATCCCTTTGCCCCGATCGCGATCGATGATGAATTGATCCGCCGCAAGAAGCAGCGTGCGCTCGACATCGTCCTGCGCGTTGCCCGCGGTCGCTTCCCGCCGCGCCCGCTCCTTCGCGACGAGGAGCGCGGCCGTCTCGGCCGCAGTGAGCGGGCGTCCCGCCCGATCACCTGATTCACCGCCGGCGCGTCCCGCCCGCGCTCCCGCAGTCATCATTACGTACAGCCGCGCACCTGCATCGAGCTCGATCGAGTACTCGCCCGGCGTGTACAGATCCTCGCTGTAATCGAGCCCGCGCTCCTGCTCCACCTCGTATTCGAAGTTGTAGTACCAGTCGGGCCACGGTTCGAACTTCGCGCCCGGCACCTCGATCGTCACCAGCGGCGCGACCCACGTGCCGCTCTTCTTGGTCAGCGAATGAAAATCGCGATTGGCCAAGAACGGGCGCAGCCGCAACTCGAATGCCGACGGCGCCTCGAGCACTTCGTACAACACGATCGTCGTGTTCTCGCCGCGCGGACAGACGATCGTCTTTCGCAGACGCACGCCACCCGCTTCGTACGTGAATTCGGGAAAGAGCTCGCGCCGAAACGATGTCAGCCATTCATGTCCAAGCGGCGAGACGACGCCCGGATATCGATTACAGCCGAGCTCGTACCTGGTGTACGACAAGCTCTCAGCTTGTCCCACCACCACCGTCTCATCCAGCTTCGACACCAGCACCCATCGTTCCGATCGCGTTCTCGAGCCCGTCACGAGCAGCCCGTGATAGCGGCGCGTGTTCGCGCAGACGATCGTCGACGAGGCCCAGCCGCCGATGCCATTCGTCTCGATCCACTCGCGTTTCACCGCGCGATCGAAATCGCGGAGCAGGTCGGCATCGAATTCGAAGAGCATCAGGCCGGCGATTGTATGAGCAACTCCAGCATCCTCGTCGTCGAGGATGACGACACGATCCGCAAGCTGCTGGTCACATTCCTCGGGCAGCGCGCGCACACCCGCGTCGACAGCGCGCGCGACGGCGTGGAGGCGCTGCATCAGATCGCCATCCATCGCTATCGCGTCATCGTGCTCGACGTGGTGATGCCGAAGATGAGCGGCGTCGATTTCCTCAATTCACTCGAGGCGATGATGGACGATCACACCATCCGATCGTTCGACGAGCCGCCGGCCGTGTTCGTCATCACCGCGACGCCGCCGAGCGAGCTGCCGCAGAACACGCTGCAGGGCCGCTATCCGAAGCTCGTGCGCGACGTGTTCCGCAAACCGATCGATCTGCCGGAGCTGGCGCGATCGGTCGAGGCGTACCTCACGGACGGAGCGCCGAGTCAATCGCGGTCGTGACCGCTTCCTGCGACAGGTCCTGCCGGTAGATCACGGCCGATGCGCGGCTGAGGATCTGGCGCCGCTCGTCGTCGTTGATGAAATGCGAGGTGACGACGATGACCGGAATCTTCGCCGTCGATTCGTCGGCGCGAAGGCGGGCGAGCACTTCGTGTCCGCCGACGCCGGGCATCATCATGTCGAGCAGGATCACGTCGGGCCGCTCGCTCTGCGCTTTGGCGATGCCCTGCAAGCCCGTCGATGCGCCGACGACCGTCGTCCCCTGCCGCGTGGCGAAACGGGACACGGTGTTCCGGGCCGATTCGTCGTCATCGATCACCAGCACCCGCAACCGCCGCCCACTCCGCTCCTCAGACCGCTCCCGAAAGTCCATCCAGAGAAAAGGCTCCTGAGCAGATGCAAGAATCCATCCCGCCGCGGCGGCCGTAGTGGATGCATGTCAGAAACGAACAAAGCGCTGGTCCTGCGCCTGATCGACGAGGCGCAGTGCAAAGGCAATCTCGCGGTCGTCGATGAGCTGTTCGCGGACGATTTCGTCGACCACACGCCGTTCCCCGGCGTCCCGCCGACACGCGACGGCGTGAAGATGCTGTTCGGCTACCTCCGCTCCGCGTTTCCCGACCTGCACGTGCATGTGCAGGAGCAGATCGCCGAGGGGGACAAGGTGGCGACGCGGAAGGTGTTCACCGGGACGCACGGCGGCGAGTTCATGGGCGCGCCGCCGACGAACCGGACGGTGTCGTTCGAGGTGATCGACATTCTGACGCTTCGTGGGGAGCGGATCACGGAGCATCGGGTGATCTTCGATTCCGCCGCGGTGCGCCAACAGCTCGTCTGATTCGACCAAATCGTCCACCTTTCCGCTAAAGTGCATTCGTGGTGCAGCGGCGGAGGTTGACGCTCGACGAGGCGGTCGCACAGTTTCTCAGCGGCTACTTCGCGACGAACGAGCGGAGTCCGAAGACCGTCACCGCCTACACGCTCGACCTCGCCCAGTTCCGTGCGTTTGCCCGATCAAAGAAGCGGCTCTCATCGGTCCGTCCGGAGTTGATCGAGGAGTGGGCCGCCGCGCTGAAAGGCCGCGGCTACAAGACCGCCTCCATCCGCCGCAAGCTCGCCTCGGTGCGTTGCTTCTTCGCCTACTGGGTGCGCCGGCGGGTGATCCAGTACAGCCCCATGTCCGGGCTAAAGATCGAGCTCGCCGCGTCGCGCGTGTTGCCGAACTTCCTGTCTTTGGAAGAGGTCTCCGCCATCCTCCGCGAGGCCGTCCGCCTCCGCGAACAGCGCGACGATTTCCTCTCCATCCGCAACCTGGCCATCATCGAGACGATGTTCGCGACCGGGATGCGGGTAGGCGAGCTGGTGTCTCTCCGCTTATCCGACCTCCGCCTCGCCGAACGCTCCGTCCTCATCCACGGCAAAGGCCGCCGCGAACGGCTGGCGTTCTTCGTCGAGCCGGTCAGCTTCACGCGTATCGCTTGTTACGTCACCTCCCGCCCCTCCACTTCCTCTGATGCCCTCTTCACCAATCCCTCCGGCGCCGCCCTCTCCACCCAAGCCGTCGCGAACATAATCCGCGGCTTGTGCTCTCACGCCGGCATCACCCGCCGCGTCACGCCGCACACGTTCCGCCACACGGTCGCGACTCTGTTGCTGCGCAACGGAGCCGACCTGCGCGTCGTGCAGGAACTGTTGGGCCATGCGTCGATCACCATGACGCAGCGATACACGCATGTGGTGAAGGAGCAGATGAGGGAGGCGCTGGAGAGGGCACATCCGAGGGTGGGGATGTCGGAAATGGGACAGATGTAAGAGATAACTCGGAATTATTTAAAGCGAAAGATCGACGCGTCCTCATGCTTTGTCTGACGGACGATCCGCTTGATCCTCCTGGATGGGAGCGATTCGGAGGTGGCCATCTCTTCGTCTTCGATCTCGGACGTTACCTGGTTCGTCTGGGTTTTCAAGTTGATTACCTGACTCGACGAAACGCAGCATTCAAGCTGTTTTTCGAATCGCTCGGCCCACTCTGTACACTTACACGGTTGGACGTCGGCCCGACAACGGACTTGGCGCCTCTTGACCTTCATGCGCATCTCGACGACTTAACGATAGCCGCGCAATCCGTTGTCCGTGACCGGCCCGCGTACGACGTCATCCACAGCCACAACTGGCTGTCCGGCGCCGTGGCCCGAGCAGTTGTCAGCGAAAAAACGAGACACGTTCACTCGATTCTCTCGCTCGGCCGTCTGAGACTCGCGCTCGGAGAGGAGAGCATCGAGGGCGATTCGTTGCGGGATGAACTGGAGGTACAGATCTTTCGCGATGCGGACGTACTTGTTGCCGTTGCACCATCGGAGCGCGAAGACCTGCTTCGCCTGTACCCGGAGGTCCAGCATGATCGAATCGTCATCGTCCCTTATGGTATCGATCCAGAGGTGTTCGATCCGAGACCGCAATCGCCCGATCATTTCATTCTTCGGCAGGCCAGGCGATCCGCGCAAGGGTCTTCTGAGCTTTCTTGATGCATTGACAGTTATCGACAGCATCTCCTTCGTCCCGCAGTTCAGCGTCTGGATTGTGGGCGGCAGCGATGCCGAGATCGAGCTCATCGACAGTTTAAGCGCAGCACGGCCGGTAATCGCGCAACGCAGGGCCGACGGAACAATCTCGGTTTGGGGACGCGTCGCAACGGAGGCGCTTCCCGAGCTTTACTCGCGTTCATCGCTCGTCGTTATACCGTCATCTCGTGAGCAGTTCGGTATCGTCGCTATCGAAGCGATGATGTGCGAGACGCCGGTGATCGCCAGTCAAGTAGGCGGGCTGACAGACATCGTGTTAGACGGCCACACCGGAACATTGGTGCCTGTCGACCAGCCATCGGCGCTCGCGAACGCCATCCTCGGGTACCTTCGGAACCGAGACCGCGTTCGACGTGAAGGGGCAAATGCGCGCCGTTGGGCTGTCCGCGGGTTTTCACGGAACGAGACCTATAGCCGATATGAATCAGTTTACCGAGCCGGAGCGCCGCAGCGTTCGTTTCCGAGCCGCTCTGGTCTGCGTGCCGACGAGCTCTCACAACTGAAGGAGCATGCGTCCGTGATTCTGGGCGAAGTCGTATCGGCAGAAGATCGCTCATCAAGCGACCACACGAGCGCTCAACTCACCACAACCGCCGGTGCGCGATATTTCGCCAAGTGGTACCGTCCGGAGCGGGCTGATCACATTTCCGTCTTGCCTGTCGCCGCCGAATTGCGGCGAGAGCGAACAATCGCCGACTATGCCGGCCGACTATTGTTCCACAGAAACAATTCGAGCGTTCCTCGGATTGTCCGCTTCCCAACCGAATCAGCACCGCTCGCAATCTTCGAATGGTGTACGACCCGACAACCCGAAAGTCCTATTCATGAGCTGCACAACATCGCGAAGAAATTTCGTGCTTATCAGCGGCTCGAGGCTAACGAACCGGATGTGAGGCAGTACCTGGAAACGGTGCGAGCCGTCGCGGCGCGGCGCGATCTGGCGAGCATCGCCGCACATGACGCCGCAGCTTCGGCGCTCAACGGCCGATTGTCGACCGGCGATCCACGTTTTCAGCAAGTCCACCCGCAAATCGAGCTACTGCGGATGTCGTTGTTGTTATGCAGCGATGCCTGGGCAATCGAGGCGGATGCGCGGCAGCGATTCATCGCAACGATCAGGTTTGTACTGAATGAAAGTGCGATCCTCGACGAAGTACCCGCAATTTGCCATGGCAGCCTGAAAACGGAGCACCTCCTGAGCCGAAATGACGGCGCTGTCGTCGCGTGTGATACGGACAGCAGTCGATACGTCGTCGGTCCGTTCGATGAAGTTCATCAGGTTTGGAATGACATAAAAGCTTCACCAACCTTCGGCCCATTCAATGCGTTGTCGCGGTTGAGAGCGATGCTCGAGCCGAATGAACACATCGGTCTCGCTGCGTCGTGGCTTCTTGTATATTTGGTGTTCGATGCGCTGCTGACGATAACGAACGGCGGCGACGTAGCCACGACCCGCGCCATTCGATTCGCACGGGATCTGCCGTACCTGTGGAAGCGATTCGTTACTCCGTCAAAATGAAGCGAGGCTTACCAGCAATGGTGCGCAGCCGGCTCCGCAGCGCTCCCAACAGCTGAAGATTCAAGCCGGATCGCGTAAACCTGATGACCGTTGCAGCCAACTTGCGTGCGGCGAGCGGCAACGTCTTCCAAAGTGCGCGATGCAACTCGCTGTCGTGGCTTCGCAGGAAGATGTTGAGTACGGGAATGTTGTGAGTCTGTCCTTCGGTAAAAGCACGCACGAGATCGAACCCCTCGATTAGTCGTGAATCGATGATATAAGCCTGCTTCAAATCTCCGCTGGCCTCGTAGGCCGTCGCGAGATTCGCACGAATGCGCCACAACCTTCGTCCGATTTGCAGCCGAATGCCTATTTCTTCAGCATACGAGAGGAGTTCCAGAGCTCGCGCCGTGTCGCCACGAATCAAGTGCAGGCATGCCAGGTTCGACGCAGAGCGCATCGCGGAGTTTTCCAGCTCGAGATCCCGTGCCAAGTCGAATCCGGTAGCCAAGTGAACAGCAGCAGCGTCATCATTCCCAAGCAGTAACTCGAGATATCCCAGATCGATCATGGCATGGATGCGCCGCTCCATCAGGTTGGCGCGCATGGCCATATTCAGGGCAGCACGCCAGTATCTCGCCACGCGAAAAAGATCGCTGACAAGATAAACGGCGCCGATATTGAGTGTCACATGGATGAGTAAGTCACTGTTCGTTCCGCGAATCATTCGGTGGACGTCATGAAAGGTTGCCACCGCTTGCTTCGAATGATTCTGTGAACGCTGCGTAATGCCGAGCCGCAGCAGGTTTTGTGCGCGTGGTGCAATGGCATCTCCACCGAGACTTGCATAGAGCTTCTCCGCCTCTTTATGAGCGCGCACAGATTCATCAAGCTCATCACGCTCGAATGCTCTTACGCCTGCGATGTTCGTTAGATCGGCCAGACGTCTCTCGTCGCCGAGACCGCGCGCAAGTAACATTGCCTCGGTCAAGAACGAAGCAGCAGCGCTATTGGCAAAGACGGCCGTCGCGCCCGTGCACTGCAGCATCAGATTGAGCAGATCGAGGACCTTACGCCGCGTCGAGTCCGTCGGCGGACCTTTTGGTTGTGGCGGCCTCGCGTGCGCAATCGCGACATCCTGCCCGATGAGCGACTTCACTTGCGGTGATGTCGCCGGGTCTATACATGAAATCGAGAGCTGGAGCGATCGCATCGCATCGCCGAAGCGATATCTGCTCATCGCGTTCTCTGCAGCCGTTTGGAGGGTTACCGCCGCCTCACCGTAGCGCGCCGCTTGGTACAGCAGCCCTCCGCGCTCATAGTGCCGCTCGCTGAATGCCGGCCGATCAGCAAGTGACCTCGCAATGCGCTGCTGTTGCGTCGGTGGAAGACTTTCCACGATGGCGGAACGAATCAGGTCATGGTCGAAAGCGTAGAGACCCTCTTCGAATGGATGGACGACATCGAGCCGTTCGCACATCTCGATAGCTTCGCGCTGCTCTTTTTCCCAGCTCCAACCGTCCGGAAGGATGGCTTCGAGCTCGAAGAATCGACCGACGCACGCAGCTCCGTCCAGAAAATCGGCGAGCCATGACGGATAGCGCGCCTTCAGCGCCGCAATACGCGACGTCGTTGCATGCACGATTTCGTCGGAGCTGACCGCTTCGTGAAGACGGTCGGGATTGGCGGCCCATTCGTCCAGGACCTCATCCCGGTAAACAACGCCGGTCGTGCAGAACCACGCAACGGCTTCTCGCAAGGCAAGTGGCGTTCGGCCAACCTGTCGCACGATGATCTCGGCGTGATGCCGCTGCATCGTCGGCACCGTGTGTCGAAGTAAGTCGATCGCTTCTTCATGATCGAGTGCCTCGAGGTGTTCCGGAACGATGCCAGTCGAAGCAAAGAAGTCGGAGAGGCCGGCCCACCATTTCTGCTGGGACTTCTCAGTGGCCGCTGCGGCGAATGGCCTGGTTGTGCACACAAATGCGGCGTTTGTGTCGCCGAAGGAGGAGAGTGCGAGCTGAATGTCGCGCAATAGATCGATTGCCGACGGCGCGCAGAAGTGAAGGTCCTCGACCACCATCACGGCACCTTTAGGTCCGGCAATGCGTCGCATGAGAGTTGCACAGAGATCGGCGAGCTGTCGCGCTTTCCAGCGGTCCGGTGCGAAGCCATCATGGCACAACACTTCGGCACATTTGCGTGCCTGTATCGCCTCCATACCGCAGTCCGCCAGCCAATGTTCGACGGCAACGAGCGTATCCTTTCGCAGCAGAGAAGGGTCAATCGGGAATGCAGCCTCGAACAGCAGTGACGCAATATCGGAATCGCGGGTATTGCGGCCGCCATCGACGTAGATTTCGCGAACTCCCGCGCCCAACCACGCAGCGCGCAGATGGTTGAGCATTACGGATTTGCCGACCCCGGGGTAAGCCACGAATGCGAGTGAATGGCGGCCACCGCGGGAGAGCCAATCATGAATCCTAGATCGCCAACGATCCAGGAGCTGGCGCCGCGACTCAGGTATGCGGCGTGAGAGAAGGGTGGATCCAACACGGCATTTGCCGTGCCACGTCACTTTCGTTGCCGTCTCCCTGCCGCCGTCATGTACCCGGACGTCGAAAGCCGTGGATGATAAGGTCTGTCCCGCATTGAGTATGGCGATGATTCGCCGCGCGTGCTCCCCGGCGCCAAGGGAGATCTCATTCGACGCGCCGTATGGAACGGCCTCGATTCCGGCAGCCGATTTCACGTCAATCGAAAACCGTGCGGCAAGCCCCCGATCCCTTCGATGAATGCAGACGATCAGAAAGACCGGCTCACCGTTTTGCGCTACCAGATCTGCAACCTGTCTAGCATCGATCGGATTCGGCTGTTTCGAGAATGACATCTCGATTTCCAGAGATGGATTGGTTGCAAGCGGACCAGTCGGAACGGCCGTAGTGGACCGGGCTTCGCGCGCGAGAGCGAGGAGTTCCTGGCCGGTCACTAGACTGTAAGAGAGATTGGTTCGCGCAGCAAAGCGTTCGAATTCTCGTTCAGCCTGTGGCGCATATTTGCAGTTCGTCACAACTACGAGCTTGTTGACGCCGTCATTGCTTGCCATTATCAAGTTCTTGCCGATGTCAACTAGCGTGACGGTTGCGGCACTGCGCTTCTTCACTTCCAGCCAGATTCGGTAAACGATGGCCAGGGATTTGTGATCCGGATGATCGGCGAGCACATAAACAGCGTCTCCGTCATGACCATCATCATGACTAAAGTCGGTGTGCACGATTTCGATGTTGTAACGTGCGTAGTAACAACGCATCGTGTGCGTCGCGAGCGCCTCGAAGTCCTTCCACTTCAGATCCGCGAGGCCCTCCACTGAGTCCGGAAGGGGAACTCCTGATAATTCCGAGTTATCGTTGACCGGCTGTTGTTCGTCCACTCATGATTGGAGTGACGCAGCCGAGAAATTCCCTACCCACGGCCTCAAAGATTTTTGTCGCGCCGCCGAGGACAGAACACTGCTATCATGGAAAGTTTTTTCCAGCAACTGCAATGAAACGCTACGCTGCGTCGTTCGTTGCTCACTCTTTTTCTGGGCTGCGGTTCGTGATGGCTATGTTGTTCGTCAGCGTAGCCAGCAGCGTGTCGATGGCTGTCGCGCTTGTCTACTACCTCGTCATGCTCGGAACAGATGTCGTAGACGGAATCATTGCGCGTGCGTTTCACTGCGATTCGAAAGGCGGCGCATGGCTCGATAGCCTTGCCGACCGAACGGTCTGCATAGCGAGCGTGCTCTTCGGTGCTTCCGTTGGGGTCTCGCCGCTCGTGTGCGGTCTTCTTCTCTCGCGAGAAATCTTTTTCGCCAGTCTTCCCGGCATCATTCCGAACGTCAATGACTCTGTGCGGGGGCGGTTCCTGGGGTTGGTCGGAGGCATACCTCTACGCGTGGCAACTGCCTTTGCAGTGATCATGCACGGCCTCACCGCCACACCAGCCATCAAAACACTGTATTCCATTGCGCTGGCAGCCACTGTCATCCCCATTCCCGCCCGGCTCTGGCACGTCCGCCACGACCTCAGCGATACGTTTCGAACGCGGAAGCGCGCAATACTGCTCACCGCCGACACGATTCGAACGTCGCTCCAAAAAAAGCCCGCAGAATCGCCAGACGCCAAGGCGGATGTATGTTAACGGAATTCCAGCTTTCGGCCTCCATGAGCGGCCAGGTAGTAATCACCAGCGTGGTGACACGGCAACTGCTGGACGAATACCGGCTGTTTCGGGAATCGTTTCGGGTTCACCATCATTTTGAGCCTCTTTGCGTCGTACGCTGCGATGCTGCAGCATCGCCGTTCGTCGAGGCTATGCCGAATACGATCGCTATCTCCGCTCTGTCTGGCGACGATCGCCCCGTATCGCAGTGGAGCAATGAATTCCGTACTATCGTTCGACACAAAATGCTCGCTATGCGTGATACTTGGCAATTATTGTCCCCTTCGGCAGTGGTTTTTATCGATGCCGACGTCGTCGTGCTTCGTCCTTTTATCGACGCACTCCGCGAGTTCTCAGCGCCGGTTACTCTTTCTCCACACTACTGGACGTATGATCACGACCGCCGCAGTAACGCATATGGCTTCTATAACGCAGGACTGGTGTTGTGCCGCGACGATAAATTTACCGAATGGTGGCTCGATGCCTTCGACCGGTCCCCTGAGTTGTACGCGGATCAGGGCTGCCTAAATGCAGTTCCGGAGCTGTTCGCCGTCGAGCATTTCCCCGAAACATGGAACGTAGGCTATTGGCGTCATCGAAATTCGCCTGGTGACATTCCACCCATTCCCGCTGATGCGTTCACCGTTCATGCTCATGTGTTCGCCACTGCGCGGCCGGAGATTCCCTACGAAATTGCTCAGAAGCAGTTCGTCTTGGCGATGATCGATTTCCTCAAAGGACGCGGAACCAGCGCTGACCGGCACCTGCTCGACTTCATCATGGCAGTCGCGATAAGGAATACGCCTGATTCGGCCCGTCATATATAAATGCTGCTTTGATACGATCCCGCGATGCCCAACCGACTCCCCGGCACCCCGAACCCCTCGCCCGCACCGGCCCCCGGCACCGGCACGGACAGCGCCGGCGGCGAGAGAGAAGCCCAGACCACCCCGCCCCCCCGCTTCATCGCCATCCACGGGCACTTCTACCAGCCCCCGCGGGAGAACCCGTGGCTGGAGGCGGTGGAGACGCAGGACTCGGCGGCGCCGTGGCATGACTGGAACGAGCGGATTACGGCGGAGTGTTATGCGCCGAACGCGGCGTCGCGGATCCTCGACGAGCGCGATCGCATCGTTGAGATCGTCAACAACTATGCGTCGATTTCGTTCAACTTCGGGCCGACCTTGCTTTCGTGGATGCAAGGTGCGGCGCCGGAGGCGTATGCGCGGATCATCGATGCGGACAAAGCAAAGCACTCCGCGATCGCGCAGGCGTACAACCACATCATTCTTCCGCTGGCCAATGAGCGCGATCAGCGCACGCAGGTTCGCTGGGGTGTGCGCGATTTTGAATCGCGTTTCGGGCGAAAGCCCGAGGGGATGTGGCTGCCGGAGACGGCGGTGGATGTCGATTCGCTGGAGGCGCTGGCGGCGGAAGGGATCACGTTCACCATCCTCGAGCCGCATCAGGTGACGCGATATCGCGCCATCGGTGACGACGAATGGATCGATGTGAATGGCGGACTCGATCCCACCCGCGCCTATCGCTGCAAGCTGCCGAGCGGCAGACACATCGACATCTTTTTTTACGACGGCCCGATTTCGCGCGCCGTCGCCTTCGAGCAGCTCCTCGGGCGCGGCGAATGGTTCGCGCACCGGCTCATCGGCGCGTTCAATAACGAGCGGCGGCACCCGCAGCTCGTCAACATTGCCACCGACGGCGAGACGTACGGCCATCACCATCGCTTCGGCGACATGGCTCTCGCCTACGCGCTGCACTACATCGACGAGCGCAAGCTCGCCCGCATCACCAACTACGGCGCGCACCTGGCTGCATATCCGCCCGAGCACGAAGTGGAGATCGCCGAGGGCACCTCGTGGAGCTGCGCGCACGGCGTGGAGCGCTGGCGCAGCGACTGCGGATGCAGCACCGGCGGCGGTCCGGGATGGAATCAGCAATGGCGCGGACCGTTGCGCGATGCGCTCGACTGGCTCCGCGACCGCGCCGCCGCGATCTTCGAGACGAACGGACGTGAAGTGCTCCGCGATCCGTGGCGCGCGCGCGACGACTACATCGACGTCGTCCTCGACCGCTCCGAATCGACGCTGCACGATTTTCTCCGCCGTCATGCCTTCGACGGTGCCGAGATCCCGCGCGTGCTGCGCCTGCTCGAGCTGCAGCGCAATGCGATGCTCATGTACACGAGCTGCGGCTGGTTCTTCAACGAAGTCTCCGGCATCGAGACCGTGCAGGTGCTGAACTACGCGGCGCGCGTCGCGCAGCTCGCGCAGCAGCTGAGTGGCGAGGACCTCGAGCCGGAGCTTCTGACCTATCTCGCGAAAGCGCAAAGTAATTTGCGCGACAAAGGAAACGCCCGCGACATTTACATCGGCGAAGTGATCCCCACGCGCCTCGACCTCTCCCGCGTCGCCGCGCACTACGCCGTCGCCTCGCTCTTCGACAACTTCCCGCCCGTCGCGCAGGTCTACTGCTATCGCGTGACGCAGAACGATTACGAGACCGATCGCGCCGGCCGATCGCGCATGGGCGCCGGCTCGATCACCGTCGAATCACTGATCACGCACGAGGCGGCCCAATTCGATTTCGCCGTCCTCCACCTCGGCGAAACGGAGCTCACCGGCGGCGTGCGCCCCGCCGGCGGCGATTACGAAGATGTGAAGCGCGAGCTGATGAAGACCATGCAGCCTGGCGGCATCCCCGCCGTGATCCGCCTCCTCGATCAACACCTCGGCGCGATCCCGCTGTCGATCCGCAGCCTGTTTCGCGACGAACAGCGCCGCATCCTCAACGTGATCTGCAACTCGACACTCGAAGAAGCGGAGTCCGCGTTTCGCCAGCTGCACGATCGCTACGATCCGCTGATGCGGCTGCACACACGCCTCGGCATCCCGCTGCCGCAGGTGCTGCACACCGCGGCGGAGTTCGACGTCAATCTGCAGCTGCGCCGCCTGCTCGACGACGATCCGATGCCGGTGACCGCGATCGAATCGCGGCTGCGGGAAGCGCAGGAGGAGCGCGTGGCAATCGATGAGTCGACGCGGCTCGCGATCAAGCGCGCCATCGAGCGTGCCGCATCGCAATTCCGCGCGCGACCGGCGAGCATCGAGAGCCTGACCGAGTACCACGATATCGTTACGCTGGTTCGCGAAATGCAAATCGCAGTCGACCTGCGCAAACCGCAGAACGACTACTACGCGATGAAGCTCGAAGTCCGCCCCGCAATGCGCGAGAACGATCGCTGGCTGCTGCTCTTCGACGCACTCGGCGAGAAGCTGACCATCAGCCCGCGCGCGGGAGGCCACGCGTGATGAGGCACTGTCATCCCGAGCGTAGTCGAGGGACCCGGGGGAACGGGTGGCGCCCCTCCCCACCCCCAGGTCCCTCGACTACGCTCGGGATGACGAACAAGTGATGGCGCATACCTCTGACGCCTACGCGATGAACGATCGCTGGCTGCTGCTCTTCGACGCACTCGGCGAGAAGCTGACGATCAGTCCGCGCGCGGGAGGCCACGCGTGATGAGGCACTGTCATCCCGAGCGTAGTCGAGGGACCCGGGGGAACGGGTGGCGCGCCTCCCCGCCCCCAGGTCCCTCGACTACGC
>DATEZA010000203.1:0-2427 GCA_035255945.1 Thermoanaerobaculia bacterium | reverse complement strand
ATCGTCGATCACATCGCCGACTGCGACGATTGCCGCATGACGATCGTCGACGCGGCGGAGTTCATCGAGCCGGCGAAGGTCGAGAGCCAGGGCAATTGGTGGATGGGTATCGCGGCGTCGCTGATGCTCGTCGCAGCGATCGGCGGCTTGACGTATCGCCAGTTCCGCGACCCGGAGGCGGATGTCAAGAAACAGTATGCAAAGGTTCCCAATCGTCCGCTGGAAGCGCGTCTAAGCGGATATCCGTACGTTCGGCGCGGGGTGAACCGCGGGACCGAAGACGAAAAGCCCATACAGCTGGAAATCATGCAGGGCGAGGCCGCCAACCTCATGCAACTTGACGGCACTGACGCGAAGACTCTCCACGCAAAGGGTATCGGCTTTCTGCTCGCAGACGGGGACGAGAATCGAAAACAATCCATCGCCCGGCTGCAAGCGGCGGCGGAAGCCGATCCGAAGAACGCCAAATACCAGAGCGACTTGGCCGCCGCACTCATCGCTGCGGCGAGGAACGATCGGCCGATGCTGGAGCGCGCGCTCGCAGCCACCGATCGCGCGCTGCGCATCGATCCGAATTCGGCCGACGCGCTCTTCAATCGTGCCGTTGCGTTGCAGGCGCTCGAAAGGCCTGAGGCAGTCGCGGCCTACGAGCGCTACCTTGCCGTCGATTCGACGTCCGCGTGGGCTGACGAAGCTCGCACGCACATCGAGCTACTTCGGTTGCTGCGCTGAACTTTCGCCGCGTTACACTTCGTTCTCCACAGCTCGATGTTCGACAAGTTTCATGATGAATGCGGTGTCTTCGGCGTTCTCAACCATGAGAACGCGGCGAACATCGTGTACCTCGGGCTTTACGCGCTGCAGCATCGGGGGCAGGAGAGTGCGGGGATTGCGTCGGTGTCATCGGATCGGCGGCGGTCGGAGACGAACATCGGCGCGGCGATCGGTTCGAGCGGGGCGGGCGAGCAGATCATCGCGCCGGGGACGCAGCAGATCCACTCCGAAAAGGAGATGGGATACGTCGCGGAGATTTTTACCGAGGAGCGGCTGAAGAGGTTGCCGGGCGACATTGCCATCGGGCATGTGCGTTACTCGACGGCGGGCGGTTCGATGCTGTGCAATGCGCAGCCGCTGGTGGCGTCGACGAGCAAGGGGCCGATCGCGCTCGCGCACAACGGGAACCTCATCAACGGTGCGGAAATCCGGCGGCGGCTGGAGGCTGACGGCGCGATTTTCAACACGATGTCGGATACCGAGGTCATCGTGCATCTCATCGCGCGATCGAAAGCGCGCGATCTCGAAGGCGCGCTGGTCGATGCGCTGTCGCAGGTCAAGGGCGCGTATTCGATCGTGCTGCTCGCGCCCGGGCGCGTGTACGCGGCGCGCGACGCGTACGGATTTCGTCCGCTTGTTCTCGGCCGGCTCGGCGAATCGATCGTGGTGTCGTCGGAAACGTGCGCCTTTGATCTGATCGAGGCGACGACGATTCGCGAAGTGCGCGCCGGCGAAGTGATCGTCATCGAATGCGGCGAGCCGTTGCCGCGCGTCCGGCTGGTGCATGAGTTCACGGCGCCGCGCGAGGCGCGCTGCATCTTCGAGCACGTCTACTTCGCGCGGCCCGACTCGGTCATCTTCGGCAACAACGTGGCCGAGGTCAGGAAGCGTTTCGGCGCGCAACTGGCGAGGGAGCATCCGGTCGAGGCGGATGTCGTGATCCCCGTCCCCGACTCCGGCGTTTTCGCCGCGCTTGGCTATGCGCACGAGTCGAACATCCCATTCGAATTCGGACTCGTTCGCAATCACTACGTCGGCCGCACATTCATCGAGCCGAAGCAGTCGATCCGCAGTTTCGGCGTGAAGGTGAAGCTGAATCCCGTCCGCGAAATCGTGGAAGGAAAGCGGATCGTCCTCATCGACGACTCGATCGTCCGCGGCACGACCTCGAAAAAAATCGTGCGGATGCTGAAGGACTTCGGCGCGAAAGAAGTACACATGCGCATTTCATCGCCGCCGACGACAGGCCCGTGCTACTACGGAATCGATACACCGCAGCGCCGCGACCTCATCGCCAGCGGGCAGTCCGTCGACGAAATCCGCGACTTCATCGAAGCCGATTCGCTCGGCTACCTTTCCGAAGAGGGGATGCTCGTGGCAGTGCGCAACGACGACGATCCGCACCGCCTCTACTGCACCGCGTGTTTCACGGGGAAGTATCCGGTCGTGCATGAGGAAGCGGAAGTTGGCGCGGCGTTGGCGTAAATTCTGCCGTAGTTCAGGAATTGGGCTGCTAATCCGCCGCGTCAGCGGCTTCGAGAAGGTAGCGAGGGGTGCGAGCAGCTTCATCGCGAGCACCCCTCGAACGAGAGTCGAAAACGAAGTGTGCCGCGCCAGCGGCACTGGATGGAGTGTCACATTTTCAAGTGCCGC
>DATEZA010000202.1:0-8422 GCA_035255945.1 Thermoanaerobaculia bacterium | reverse complement strand
CGCCGCAACGCTGAACCTCGACGAGCTCGCGGACGAAGTGCTCTACCGCATGATCTCGCTGATGAACGCACGCCGCGCCGCGCTCTTTCTGCGCGAGGGCGATCAGTTCAAGCTCTACCGCGCGTTCGGCGATCCGCCGGCCCTCGACGACTCACTCATCGTGCAGCTCATCTCCAGTCCCGACGCCGTCACTCTCGAAGACGGCATGCTGGTCATGCTGCCGATCAAAGGCAACAACGCGACGATCGGCGTGCTCGCCGCGGCCGACCGCGAGACGCGGGAAGGCGTCGGACGGTTCGAAGAGAACGAGATGCGGCTGCTCTCGCTCTTCGCCAATCAGGTCGCCATCGCGCTGGAGAACGCGCGGCTGCATCGCGACGCCCTGGAGAAGCAGGCGATGCAGCGCGAGCTCGATCTCGCCGCGACGATCCAGCGCGACATTCTTCCGAAGGCGATCCCGACCATCGACGGGCTGCCGATCGCCGCCTTCTCCAAATCGGCCAAGCAGGTCGGCGGCGACTACCACGCCTTCTTCGAGCGCGACGGCGTCGTATCGATGCTGGTGGCGGACGTCTCGGGCAAATCGATGCCCGCCGCGCTGCTCGTCTCCGCATTGCACGCCGCGCTGCAGCTTCTCTTCGCCGAAGATCGCGAGCTCGGCGACATCGCCACGGAGCTCAACAAGCACATCCACCGCTGGTCGGCGGAGAACAAGTTCGTCACGCTGGTGATGGTCTCCATCGATCGCGAGCAGGAGACGATCGAGTACATCAACGCCGGCCACAACCCGCAGTACATCTTCGCCGACGGCGAGATGGAGCTGCTCAAATCTCACGGACTGCCGGTCGGCATCCTGCCGAACTCGCGCTACATGACGCAGCGCCGCCGCTTTCCGAAAGGCTCGTTCTGCGTGTTGTACAGCGACGGCATCACCGAGGCGGAAGATGTGGGCGGGGAGGAATTCGAGAATGCACGGCTCGAGGTGGTGCTTCGCGATCAGATCGATGCAACGCCCGAAGTGATCCGCGATCGCATCGCCGCGGCGGTCGACCAGTTCGCCGCCGGCGCGCCGCAGAAAGACGATCAGACCATCGTCGTCGCGCGATTCGTCTCCTGATCGCGCCGCCGTTTTTCGAACGTCCACGCGATCAGCGTGAAGATGATCCCGCTGCTTCCGATGATGATCTCGTTCAGCCGCACCGGTCCGATCGACGGCACGATCTCCGGATGCTCGTACGCCGTCTCCGCCGTGCCGGGGAAGGTGAAACCGAGCAGCAGCGACAGCCAGAAGGCGCACTGGGCGACCATCGAAAATTCGAGGTAGGCGGTCGATCTCGCACCGTCGCGCCAGAGATAAATGAGGCCGATCAGCCCGAGGACGATGCTGGCGGCGATCGAGACGGCGTCGTGGTATTTGGCGTGCGGCGACCATTGCGGATTGAACAGATGCGTGTAGTTCCAATCCGCGGCCAGGCCGTTCACCGTGGTCCAGACGGCGAGCAGATTGAGGAACCAGAACGCGGCGCCACGCCTTCGCATGGACCCGACCTAACCACTTTGCGTGCCAGTCGTCCAACGCGGCATAGGAGGCTATGCCATGAAGAAACTCGTGTTCATCCTCGCGGCGCTGATCGTCGCCGCGGCGGCCTATGCATCGACCGCGATCACCGTCACTCCCTCATCGATGAAAGACGGTGAGACCAAAGTCCTCACCGACGACGGCACGACGGTGAAGGTCACGCGCAGCGGCGACAACGTCGACATCAAGATCGAAGGCGCCGGCGGCTCGCGCAGCATCACCGTCACGCACGGCAACGACGGCGACATCGAGATCCATCGCAACGGCCGGCACATGCGCATCGTCACCCCGAACGTGGTGATCCCGCCGGTGCACGTCCCCGAGATCCGCGTCCCGCGCTTCCGCGAAATGCGCCTCGGCACCGTCTTCGTCTGCCCGAAGGACGGCACCACGCTGCGCGTCCCGGACGAGAAGGAGAAGAACAAGGAGTACAAGTGCCCGGTCGACGGCACGACGATGGAGAAGAAGAAGGGGAGCGGCTTCTCGTTCTACTTCAACGACGGCGATTTCGAAGCCTTCGATTTGTAGGTGTAGGACAACCTCTCAGGTTGTCGGGGGGGGAGTCGGGGACAAGCCGGGGACAAGCTGAGAGCTTGTCCTACACTCCTCTGAATCGGGGGTTCCGCTTTTCGAAGAACGCAGCCATGCCCTCGGCGGCGTCCTTCGAGCGGAACGCGGCGAGCTGGTGCTCGCTCTCCAGTTCGATCTGCGCGTGCAGATCGTTCGCGCCGCTCGCACGCAACGCGCGCTTGATGCCTGCGATCGCGATCGGCGGACCGGACGCAATCGCCTGCGCGAGCTTCTCCGTCTCCGCCGCGAGCTCCGCGGCCGGCACGATGCGATCGACGAGGCCGATGCTCAGCGCTTCATGCGCATCGACCATGCGTCCGGTCATCAACATCTCCATCGCCCGGCCCGGTCCGATCAGCCGCGGCAACGACCACGTCCCGCCCCAATCGGGATGCAATCCGATCTTCACGAACGACTGGCTGAACTTCGCCATGTCGGATGCGATGCGGTAATCGCACGCCAGCGCGAGGTTGCATCCTGCGCCGGCCGCGACGCCGTTCACGCACGCGATCACCGGCTTGTCGAGCGACGCTATCGTGGTGACGATCTCCCGTCCTGCATCGAGCAGCCCGCGGAACGACTGCGTATCGCCGGCGCGCTGCAGTCCCGACATGTACTCGACATCGCCTCCCGCGCAGAACGCGCGTCCCGCGCCGGTGATGACGATGACCCGTCCCGCGGCCTCGCGCAGCGCCGCGAGCAGCTCCTCGCGCATCGTGCCGCTGAAGGCATTGAGCTTGTCGGGGCGATTGAGCGTGATGGTCGTGACGCCGTCGTTTGCCGCGCTGGTGATCATTCGCGTCAGGATAAACTCAGCGCCGCATGAAGCGCATCGCCCACTGGCTCGTTTACGCGACGATTCCGGTCGCCCTCGCCCTCGAATTCATGCACTGGAATCTGGTCTGGCAGTTCGTGATCTCGTGCGTCGCGGTGCTGCCGCTCGCCGCATGGATCGGCCTCTCCACCGAACAGCTCGCGCATCGCATGGGCTCGACCTGGGGCGCGCTCTTCAACGCGACCTTCGGCAATTTCGCGGAGATGATCATCGCGCTCTTCGCCATCCGCGCCGGCCTCTCCGACGTCGTCCGGGCGTCGTTCGCCGGCTCCATCGTCGGCAACATCCTCTTCGTCGCCGGACTCTCGATGGTGGTTGGCGGACTCCGTCACGAGACGCTCAAATTCAACGCGCTCTCCGCGGAATCGCAGGCGGGACAGATGATCCTCGCCGTCGCCGCGGTGCTCGTCCCCGCACTCTTCTTCCGCTCCGCGATCCGCGCGCATCATCCCGAGCTCATTCATCCGGTGTCGATCGGCACCGCGATCATCCTGCTCATCACGTACTTCTGCGGTCTGCTCTTCTCGTTCAAGACGCATCGCACACGCTTGCAGGCCATGAGCGAGCCGGCGGAGCTCGAGGACGTGTGGCCGCTGCGCAAGGCGATCATGCTGCTCGCGCTGGCGAGCGTGCTGATGGGCTTCGTCGCCGAAGGACTCGTGCAGGCGGTGGGTGAAGCGGGACGCGCGTGGGGGATGAACGAAGTCTTCCTCGGATTCGTCGTGCTGGCGATCGTCGGCAACGCGGCCGAGCATTCGACCGCCGTCATGCTCGCGGCGCGCAATCAGATGGACACCGCGCTCAACATCTCGATGCAGTCGAGCGTGCAGATCGCGCTCTTCGTCACGCCGGTGATGGTCTTCCTCTCGTATCCACTGGGGCATCCGCTCGATCTGCTCTTCACGCCGTTCGAGATGCTCGCGGTCGGACTCGGCGTGGCGATCTTCGCCTACCTGGTAATGGACGGCGAGACGAACTGGTACGAAGGCATCCAGCTGCTCGCCGTCTACGCCATCATCGCCGTCGCGCTCTACTTCCTTCCGGCCGAGCTGTCGGCGGCGCATCAATGACCCACGCGCGCATCCACTGGCGGCCGCACGCGTACGAAATCATCATCGTCGCCAATCTGCTGCTGATCCACGCGCTGCTGATGCGCAACACGAATTCCGTGCTGACGTCGCTGCCGCTGACGATGATCACCGCATTGCCGTCGATGGTGATCCAGGCGCTCATCGCCATCCTCGTCCGCCTGGCCATCGCGTACTACCGCGGCAACGCGGCCGAGTATCTCCGCGAGATCCGCAAGCCCGCCTGGATCCTCGAAGCGTCGCGGCTCATCTTCGGCGCCGCGCTGATGCTGCACGTCTACGGCTGGATCAAGCTCGCCATTCCGCTGCTGCATCCGCGCCTGTTCGATCAGCAGCTCTGGGAGCTCGACCGCTCGATTTTCTTCGGCATCTCGCCGAACATTTTTTTCCTCAATCTCTTCTCCAATCCCGTCGCGCTGCGCGCCATCGACTACAGCTACGCCTACATCTTCGTCACCGGACTCTGCGTCTCCGTCGGCTACTTCGTCTCGTCGCCGAGCAAGCGCCTGCAGGTGGCGTTCATCACCGGACACTCGATCCTCTGGCTCGCCGGCGCGTGGCTTTACGTGCTGATTCCGGCGCTCGGTCCGGCGTATCGCTTTCCCGACATCTGGATGCAGTACTCGCACGAGCTGCGCATCACGCAGAGCCTGCAGGCGCAGCTCTGGACGAATTACGCGAACGTGCTGAAGATCCCGTACGGCGGCCACGCGCCGCTGAACATCCTGCTCGGCATCGCGGCGTTTCCTTCGCTGCACGTCGCGTTTCAGCTCTTCATCTTTCTCTGGTTCCGCCGCCTCTGGACGTGGGGCGAAGTGACGTTCGCGATCTTCGTCCTGTTCATCTTCCTCGGCGCGATGATCACCGGCTGGCACTACCTCACCGATCTCATCGCCGGACTGCTGCTGGCGTGGCTCACGTGGGTCATCACATCACGCCGCTACAAGATCCTTCGCTTCACACATCTGAGCCGCGTGTTGTGAATTTCGCGCGTTTTCCGCGCGTTCTTTCACCCATGCAATCAACCCTCGGTGATGTGTTGTCGACCCGCACAATCGAGGGCGAGCTGTACGAGAAACTCGAGAACAAATCGCTGCGATGCTTCGCCTGCGGACATCGCTGCAAGATCCTCAACGGCCTGCAGGGAATCTGCAAAGTCCGCTACAACGAAGACGGCGTGTTGAAGGTGCCGCGCGGGTACGCCGCGGCGCTGCAGGTCGATCCGATCGAGAAGAAGCCGTTCTTCCACGCCTATCCCGGCGCGCGTGCGCTCTCGTTCGGCATGCTCGGATGCGATTACCACTGCGGCTACTGCCAGAACTGGGTCACGTCGCAGGCGCTGCGCGATCCGATTGCCGGCGCGCCGCCAACCGATGTCGAGCCTGCCGATCTCGTCCGTCTCGCGAAGAAGCATGGCGCGAAAGTGATCACTTCGACCTACAACGAACCGCTGATCACCTCGGAGTGGGCGGTCGAAGTCTTCAAGGAAGCGAAGCAGGCCGGACTGGTCTGTTCGTACGTCTCGAACGGCAACGGCACTCCGGAAGTGCTCGACTACATCTCTCCATACGTCTCGCTCTACAAGATCGATCTCAAGGCCTTCACGCAGAAGGCGTATCGCGATCTCGGCGGCCAGCTCGAGCCGGTGCTCGAAACGATCAAGGGACTGAAGCAGCGCGGCATCTGGCTGGAGATCGTCACGCTCGTCGTGCCCGGCTTCAACGATTCGGATGAAGAACTGACCGGCATCGCGCAGTTCCTGGCGTCCGTCGATCGCGACATCCCGTGGCACATCACTGCGTTCCATCAGGACTACAAGATGACGTCGAACGCGAACACCGATGCGCGCACGCTGCTCCGCGCGTACGACATCGGCAAGCGCGCCGGACTGCGCTACATCTATCCGGGCAACATCCCCGGCGCGTTCGGCGATCGCGAAGGAACGCACTGCCCGAATTGCGACGCGCTCGTCGTCGGCCGGACCGGTTTCCGCGTGACGGCGTATCGCCTCGATGACGGCCGCTGCATGGATTGCGGCACATCGATTCCGGGCCGCTGGGACCGCTGATACACTCCGCCCCTTGTCTGATTTCATCGATGCCGGTTCTGCTCATGAATTGCCTGTCGGACGGGCGAAGCTCGTCGCGACCGCCGGCACGAGACTCGTGCTCTGTCACACGAAAGATGGCTTCTTCGCGCTCGACAACACATGTCCGCATCGCGGCGGACCGCTGCACGAGGGTGACGTGATCGGGAACGAGATCGTCTGCCCGTGGCACTTGTGGGGCTTCGACGTGAGCACCGGGTTGTGCGGCGGCAACACCGATCTTTCGGTGAGCACGCATGAAGTTCGCATCGCAGGGGATCGCATTCTGGTGAAGCCGTGAATCCAAAGCCGTTACGTCACGTCGATCTCTTCGGAAGCGCCGGCAGGATCGAGGCGCTCTATCGCGATTTGCAGGACCCGGCCGCGGTCGCGGTGGTCTGTCATCCGCACCCTCTCGGCGGCGGCACGCTGCACAACAAAGTCGTGTTCCGCGCGGCGCGCGGACTCGAAGCGGCGAACGTCGCCACGCTCCGCTTCAACTTCCGCGGCGTCGGCGCGAGCGCGGGCCGCCACGAAGACGGCGAAGGCGAGCAGCAGGATGTGCAGACCGCGATCGACTGGTCTCTGCGCAAGCATCCCGGCAAGAAGCTGCTCGTCGGCGGATTCTCGTTCGGCGCATGGGTCGCGGCGCGCGCCGCGTGCGAGCTGCCGATCGTCGATGCGATCTTTCTGATCGGGACGCCGATCAACAAGTACGACTTCGGCTTCCTCCGCCACTGCGAGAAGCCGATGCTTTTCCTGCACGGCTCGCAGGACGAGCACGGCGACGCCGCGAAGCTGGAGACGCTCGTCCAGCAGGTGCGCAACGCGGAGAGCATCGTCTTCACCGGCGCCGATCACTTCTTCACCAAGCAGCTCGATGCGGTGGAGGAGACGATGCGCACGTGGGCCGAGGAGCGCCTGGAAGCGTAGGGGTCTGTGTGTAGGGCAAGCTCTCAGCTTGCCGTTCCCGGGACAAGCTGAGAGCTTGTCCTACACAGGAAGCGGAGGCCTTCGATCGTCCGCGCTCCGTGCCACGTGAAGAGATGTCCGGGAAACGGGCCGATGGTGTGCGCATCGATGGCCGTCGCATCGTCTTCCGTGAACGCGTACGGCTCGTCCGGCAGAAAAATCACATCCGGCTTTCGCTCCAGCACTTCTTCCAGCGCGAGTGACGGATAGCGCGTCTCGCACATCACGTTGACGCCGCCCGCGGCCTCGACGAGATGCGACACGTACGTATCGCCGCCGCACCACATCCACGGCTTCTTCCAGATCGGCACGGCGAACGTGAACGCGGGTTGCGGCATCGAATCGCGTTCGCGCTGCAATGCATCGATCAACGGAGTCGCATCTTTCTCGTGGATACGTGCGAGCGTTGCGAACAACTCGCGCACATCGTCGATCGTCCGCGGCTCGCTCACATGCACCTCGGCGAATTGCGCGATCTCGTCCGCGTGCCGCTTCAGGTTTTCTTCCGAGTTCATGTAGACGAGATCGGGTTGCAGCTCGCGAATCGCGGCGATGTTCGGATTCTTCGTCCCGCCGACGCGCGGCAGCGTGAGCCCCGCGGGGAAGATGCACCAGTCGGTGATCGCGACGACGCTCTCGCCCGCGCCGAGGGCGAAAAGCGTTTCGGTCAGCGAAGGGACGAGGGAGACGACGCGGATCACGGCGTCTCGTCCGGCTCGGGTGCATCGAGGAAGAGACTGGTCAGTCCGCCGCCTGCGATGTCGACGAATGCCGGTGTCTTCGGATTCGCCGCCAGCCACTGCGTCAGTGTGGTGCCCGCCGGCAGCCGGACCGCGCGATGGTCGTGCACGATGATCGCCACCTGCTCGCTCATGATCATGCAGCCGTTCTCGACGCTCACCGGCTCATTGAGCTCCTTGTAGTGCTCGATCACCGTGCGGAAGAACGCCGGATCGGTGCGGCTCACGCCCATCAATCCGTACAACTGTCCCGCCAGCGCGGCGTGCGCGACGAGCTCCTTGAACGCCGCGTCCGCATTCTTCGATTTTGCCAACACGCGCAGCGCGAGGAAGCCGTTCGAGGCCGTGCCTGCCGCGCCGATGTGCGGATACTCGAACGTGCGCGTGGTCATCAGCTGATGCATGGCCGCCTGCTCGTGCGGGGTGAGGGTGAGAGCAAGCAGGAGCGCGATGACAGTCATCGAAAATAGTTTAGCGGAGTGCGGCGGCCATGCCGCCGCTGCAGTCTTGCGCCGCGGCCATGCCGCGGTGCCGTCGCGGCATGGCCGCGAC
>DATEZA010000201.1:0-8414 GCA_035255945.1 Thermoanaerobaculia bacterium | reverse complement strand
CTCAATCAACTTAACCATATCCCCCGGCACCCCCGCCTCAAATACCCCCACCGGCAACCTGATCGACAGTGCATGCAGCGCCTGCCGCGGGAACGAGGCGATGGCCTTCTGCACGCGTTTGTCCGGGATGCCTTTCCACTGCGGGCCGGAGTAGAGGGGGTCGCCGATGATGGGGTGGCCGAGGTGTTTGAGGTGGACGCGGATCTGGTGGGTGCGGCCGGTGCGGAGGCGGAGGCGGAGGAGCGATGCGTATCGCAGGCGCTCGATCACTTCGTAATCAGTGATTGCGTTGCGTCCGCCGGAGACGACCGCCATGCGCTTGCGATCGCGAGGATCGCGGCCGATCGGCGCGTCGATCGTTCCCTTCGCATTCGCAGGTGTGCCGTAGACCACCGCGATGTACTCCTTGCGCACTGCGTCGGTGTTCCAGGCGGCGGTGAGTGCGCGATGGGTCGCGTCGTTTTTCGCGATCACCATCACGCCGCTCGTGTCCTTATCGAGGCGGTGCACGATGCCGGGACGGAGCTCGCCGCCGACGCCGCTGAGATCCTTCACGTGGAACACGAGCGCATTGACGAGTGTGCCGTCCGCATGACCGGCGGACGGATGCACGACCAGTCCCGCCGGTTTGTCGATCACGACGAGGTTTGCATCCTCATGAAGGATGGTGAGCGGGATCTCCTGCGAGATGATCTCCGTTGGCGCGGGAGGAGGGAGCTCGACCGTGACTTCGTGCCCTTCCCCGACGTGCTGTGAGACCTTCGCCGCGACCCGCCCATCTACGCTGACGTGCCCTTCTTCGATCAGGCGGCCGAGGAAATTTCGGCTGTGTGAGGGAAAAAGATCGGCGAGTGCGCGATCTAATCTGAGACCGTCGTGTTTGCTTGCAAACGTCGCGGTCAGACGAGTCACGTGCGGAGTCTAACGTGCTACGATGCGCCCGAAAAAAAGCGCGACGTTCGGTCGCGAGTTTCCGTATTAGTAACCAGAAGCGTAAAAGTTTCCGTGATGCACCGCGAACGTGACCTTTAGAATGCGTAAGCAGTCCGGCATCACGGTAGTCGAATACCAAATCTCAATGTCGTAGAAGGGGAGAATATGTTCAATGTGAAGAAGTTGGTTGTTGCTGCGGCGATGATGCTCGTCGCCGGAAGTGCGTTTGCGAGCAACTTCCGCGCTGCCGACCAGGTCTATGTTCCCGTGGCCGGTCACCTTGCAGGTGGCAGTGGTACGTTCATCTCCGATGTCTTCATTTCGAACGTGAGCACCGATCCGGTCACCGTCACGGTCATTTACGTGCCGTTCGGAGCGGGCCCGTCGACTCCGCAGAACAACTTCCCACCGATCAATCTCGCCGCCGGTGAGCGCAAGGAATTCATCGACTTCTTCGCCTCGGCGCTCGGTCTGCCGACCGGTTTCGGCCAGCTGATCTTCAACGGTTGCAAGCAGGGCTCGGACTGCGGTCCGGCGACTCAGGACTCGTTCGGCGTCAGCCCCTTCTTCCGTCCGATCACGGTCGAGAGCCGCATCTTCTCGATCCCGACCGGCACCACGCTTTCGCAGAACCCGCCGACCAACGGTCAGGACATGCCGGGTATGCCGTGGTACAGCTTCGTTTCCTCTGACTCGGCGACCGTCGGCCTCGACAAGGTCTTCGTCACCGGTCTCCGCAACACCGGCGCGGTCAACCAGGCCGGCACCTACCGCGGCAACCTCGGCCTGATCAACGCCTCGCAGTTCTCGAACACGACTCTCGCCGTGAAGCTCTTCAATGGCTCGACCGGCCAGCAGATCGGCACCACCGTTACGCAGGGCCTGGCGCCGCTCGGCAACGTGCAGCTCCAGCTCGGGGGCTCGTTCCCGGCCTTCACCGGCGCGACAGCCACCAACGCGTATGTCACCGTCGAGCAGATCTCCAGCACGCCGACCAGCGACTCGCCGCAGACCTGCGGCACCAGCGGCTGCCCGGCGTTCTTCGTGTACGGCTCGGTCCTCGACAATCAGTCGGGGGACGCGACCACGCTCGAGGCGCAGTTCCTCAAGCCGCTCACCGATGCGGCCATTGCCTGCATCTTCAACCCGACCTCTTCGTGCAAGGCGACCACCGGTTTCCGCCGCGCCGTCAAGCACTAACAGCATCGACAGGCTGAAGAGCCTGACGTACACAAGCCGCGCCGCAAGGCGCGGCTTTTTTGTTTCCTTCACGCACGAATTTCGCTTCCTTGACGCAGCGGAGCTACGGTGACCTGGGCCACCCATGCAACAGGTTCAAATGCGTCGCGTGCAGCGAATCCATCTGCCGCAACCGCTCGTCGCCCGTCTCGGCGCGTCTCAGGTTCTCCTCGTCGACATCTCGACCCTCGGCGCGCGCGTCGAGCACCACACACCGCTGTCCGCCGGCGCGTTCGTCCGCTTCGGATTCAAGTGGAACGATGAAGAAATTGCGACCGACTGCCGCATCGTGCGCTCGCGGCTCGAGCGTTTCTCCACCGGTGCCAATGGCCTGACCATCTATCACTCCGGACTGGAGTTCGAAGCGGTCGCCGACGCAATGCGTTTGCGGCTGAAGCGCATGATCGAATCATTCATCACGCGCGCACTCGAAGAGCAGAAGCTCAACGCGCGAGGCGTGCTTCCGCAGCACGACCAGGAGCACATGCCGATCTTCCGCTTCGGCGGCCAGCTGACCGCGAACACGCGCGACGTTCGCGAGGCGATCGGATCATCCGTGCTGCCGACGGCGCGCATGACCGTGCAGAGCGGCTACGTCGCGTATTGCTTCGAGAATCACAACTGGCGGAAGAAGCGTACGCACGATCCGGAACAGCCGATGGAAGGCTTCACGATCTCCGCGAACGAAGACCACGAACAGGCCGAAATGCTGTGCCGGGCATACGAGGAATCGGATGTCGACGGCCGCAGAATGATTCAGCTTTTCGCACAGCTCAGCATCGTCGATGGCGAGGGCAAATTGCACGGAAGATTCGATCCCTGAGCCCTGTTGTCCGCTCCCGTAGCAGGTGTTACAATTCGACGGCTTTCGAGCAGCAAACTTATCGAAAGCGGCCGTTCGGCCGCTTTTTTTGTTGATGGTGGGCATGAATTCGCTTCCCGAGCGTATCGAGAAGGAGATCGAGAAGATCGTCACCTCGGAAGGGTTGGAGCTCGTGCACATCGAGTACAGGAAGCAAGGTCGTGGATATCTCCTCCGCGTCGACATCGACAAAGAGGGCGGCGTGACGCTGGAGGATTGCCAGCTCATCTCGCAGCAGGTCTCCACGTATCTGGATGTAGATGATGTCGTGCCGGGTGAATTTGACTTGCAGGTTTCCTCACCCGGACTCGACCGCAGGTTTTACAAGGAGTCGGATTACCAGAAATTCATCGGCCGGCTGGTGCGCGTGAGGACGTCGACAGCGATTCGCGGATTGCACGTCATCGTCGGCAGGCTGAAAGAGTTCGACGGGCAGAAGATCGTAGTGACGGACCCGGTGATGAAAAAGGATCCGGATTACGAGATTCCGCTCGCGGACATCAAAGAGACCCGGTTGGAAGTGGAGATCTGAACGGATGTTCAACGACAAAGACATTAAGGCGCTGGCCTACGAGAAGTCGATCGATGTCGATCGCGTCTACAAAGCGCTGGAAGATGCGCTCTCGACCGCCGCGCGGAAGTACTACAAGACACGCGAGCCGCTCGAAGCGGAGCTCGATCGCGGGACCGGCACCATCGTCATCTGGGTCATCAAGGAAATCGTCGAGGACGAGAACCAGATCGAAGATCCGCAGGCGCAGTGGACGCTCGCGCAGGCGCACCAGGTCGATCCGAACGCCGAAGTCGGCGGCCGTCTCCGTCTGAGCTACATCACCAAGGAAGTCGTCGATGTCGTGCGCGATCCGCACACGCAGATCCGCACGTACGAAGCACAGAAAATCGATTCCGAAGTCGAGCAGGGCGACGAGGTGAAGATCCCTCTGACCAAGCCGCCCGACGAGCTCGGCCGCATCGCCGCGCAAAGCGCGAAGCAGGTGCTGTATCAGAAGGTACGCGAAGCGGAGCGCGAGAAGGTCTACAAGGAGTTCGCGGACAAGGTCGGCGAGCTCGAGCACGGTTACGTCAAGCGTTTCGAGCGCGGCGACATGATCGTCGAGCTGAACAACAAGACCGAGGGCGCGATCCCTCGCTCGCAGCAGTCGCGCGCGGAGCGCTACTCGGCCGGCGACCGCATCAAAGCGGTCATCGTCGATGTCCACACGCAGCCGAAGGGACCGCAGGTCGTGCTCTCGCGCACCGATCCGCGGCTGCTGATCAAACTATTCGAGATGGAAGTGCCGGAGATCTACGACGGCACCGTCGTGATTAAGGGCGCTGTCCGCGAGCCGGGCGAGCGAGCGAAGATCGCCGTCATGTCGCGCGAGCGCGATGTCGATCCGGTCGGCGCATGCGTCGGCATGAAGGGCTCGCGCGTGCAGTCCATCATCCGCGAGCTGCGCGGCGAGAAGATCGACATCATTCCCTGGAACGACGACATCGTCGTGTACGCGCAGAACGCACTCGCGCCGGCGAAGATCACGCGTGTGTCGGTCACCAGCGACGAGGCGGCGCATCGTCCGCACCTCGACGTCATCGTGGACAACGACCAGCTCTCGCTCGCCATCGGCAAGCGCGGCCTGAACGTGCGTCTGGCGGCGGAGTTGATCGGCGCGAAGATCGACATCAAGTCGGAAGAGGAAGTCAAAGGCGAGGTTGCCGACGCGCTCACCGCGATGCTGCAGGAAGCGATGGCGGAATCGCGCGCCGCGACGAACGTGCACGACATCGAGCACATGCCGGCCGAATGGGCCGACAAGCTCGAAGACGCCGGCTACGACGATCTGGACTCGGTCATCAATGCGTCGCCTGAAGACCTGACGGCGATCGAAGGCGTCGATGACGAGATCGCGGGCCAGATCATCGAGTTCGCCCAGCGTCACGAACAGATCGAAGAACCGACCGAAGAGTTCGACGGCGAAGAAGGCGAAGAAGAGCAGGACGAAGAAGGCGAAACATCGGCCGAGGATGAGACCGCGGCCGAAGCATCGGTGGAGTAGGCGCGTTTACTGGTTGGCCCAAGGAGATTGAATGGCGGCAGCGAAAATCAAAGTGAGCGACATTGCCAGGAGGCTGGGCAAGTCCGACAAGGACGTCATCTTCCAGTTGCAGTCGCTCGGTGCCGAGGTATCGGACGCGAGTCAGGTCCTCGAGCCTGAAGTGATCCAGGCGCTCATCACCGGCAAGAAGCTGGCGGCGAGACCGCGTACGGTCATCCTGCGCGAAGACAAGCCACAGCCGGAGAAGAAGAAGGAAGCCGTGAGGCCTCCGCGCCCGATCGTGCAGCCGCCGGTGCGCGCACGGAAGGAAGCTCCGAAAGAGGAGCCCGTTCCGGCCACGCCGCCGCCGCCCAGCGTCATCATTCCGGAATTCCTGGAGGCTGCAGAAGCGGAAGAGCGCGCAGCCAAGGAAGCTCCGCCGGCCGTCGAAAAGCCGAAGATCGAGAAGCCGCGTCCTGCTGCCGCGACGCACGCTCCGGCCGCCGAAGCCGAACAGTCGCAGGAGCCGATGGCCGCCGCTCCGGCTGCGCAGCCGTCTGCTGCCACGCATGCGCCGGCAACGCACGCTCCTGGCGCGACTGAACATCGTCCGCCGCATCAGCCCGTGCGCCAGATCGGCCCGACCGGTCCTCGTGCGCGTGCCCCGCAAGGTCCGCGTCCGAACTACGCCGGCCAGGCGCCGGTGATGCGTCCGAACCAGCCCAGTGGGCCTCGCCCGGCCGGACCAGGTGGTCCTCGTCCGGCAGGTGGCCCGGGCTCCGGTCCCCGTCCGCCGATGGGGGCACGTCCATCCGGACCGGGTGGTCCTCGTCCGGGTGGTCCGGGTGGACCTCGCCCGAGTGGTCCCGGCATGGGAATGCGCGGGCCGGGTAACGGTCCGGGACTTCGTCCGGGTGGTCCGAGCCGTCCGATGGGCGCTCCGCCTCCGCCGCCTCCCGCCGGCGCGCCGCTCGCGACGCGCCGCAAGAAAGGGACGGAAGGCGAAGATCTCTCGCCGAAGAAGAAAACCACGGGCAAGCGCGGCAAGTCCGAGCGCCCTCAGGATGTCGACAACGAGCTGTTTACGAAAGGTCCGTTCAGCGGCACGCAGATCATCGCGGACGACCTCGGCCCGGACATCGTCATGCCGGAGACCGACGACGATAAGCCGCGCACGCCGTCATCGCGCCGCGACATGCGCAAACAGGCCGCGCCGGTCTCAGGCAAGGTCCTCAACTTTGAGCGCCCGACCGGCAAGGTCGCGCTGACCGAAGGCGTGACCGTGAAGGAGCTCGCGGACAAGCTCGGCGTCAAAGCGAATGACCTGATGAAGCACCTTCTGATGAAGAAGGGACTGATGGTCTCGATCAATGCGCCGCTCGGCGCCGAGCTCGCGCTCGAGATCTCGAGGGACCTGCAGATCGACGCGGAGATCGTCTCGTTCGAAGAGGCGGTCGAGCTCGAAGCGATGGAGAAGATGCCGGCCACCGGCAGCGTGCCGCGCGGTCCGGTCATCACCGTGATGGGTCACGTCGATCACGGCAAGACGTCGCTCCTCGACGCCATCCGCGAAACGAACGTCGCGGAAGGGGAGGCGGGCGGCATCACGCAGCACATCGGCGCGTATCACGTCGAGAAGCGCGGCCGGAAGATCGTCTTCCTCGATACGCCGGGTCACGAAGCGTTCACGATGATGCGTGCACGCGGCGCGAAGGTGACGGACATCGTCATCCTCGTCGTCGCGGCCGACGACGGCGTCATGCCGCAGACGAAGGAAGCAATCGATCACGCGCGGGCGGCGAAGGTCCCGATGATCGTCGCCATCAACAAAATCGACAAGCCGAACGCAAACGTCGAGCGCGTGCGCCGCGAGCTCGCGGAGAACGGCGTGCAGGTCGAGCAGTGGGGCGGCGACGTCGTCTCCGTCGAAGTCTCGGCCAAGCAGCGCAAAGGCATCGACGACCTCCTCGACATGATCCTGCTCACCGCGGATCTCCTCGACCTCAAGGCGAATCCGGAGCTCTCGGCGAAGGGCGTCGTGCTCGAAGCGAAGAAGGAAGTCGGACGCGGCACCGTTGCCACCGTACTCGTGCAGGACGGTACGCTGAAGATCGGCGATCCGTTTTTCTCCGGCTCCACCTGGGGTCGCGTGCGCGCGATGGCCGACGAGCGCGGCAGCCGCATCAAGGAAGCAGGTCCGGCCACGCCGGTCCAGCTCACCGGCCTCGAAGACGTGCCGAACGCCGGCGATACGCTGCAGGTCGTCGATGATGAAACACAGGCGCGCGTGATCGGCCAGATGCGGCAGGAGAAGGTGCGCGAAGCGGCGCAGACGAAAGCCTCCCGCATGTCGCTCGATCAGCTCTTCCAAAAGATGCAGAAGGGCGAAGCGAAAGAGCTCAACGTCATCCTCAAGGCCGACGTGCAGGGCTCGGTCGAAGTCCTCGCCGACACGGTACGCAAGCTCTCCACCGAAAGCGTCAAAGTCAGCGTCATTCACGCTTCGGTCGGCGCGATCTCGACGAACGACGTGCTCCTCGCGACCGCGTCGGACGCGATCGTCGTCGGCTTCAACGTCCGTCCCGAGCGCAACGCAGCGGAACTGGCGGAGAAGGAAGGCGTCGACATCCGCCTCTACACCGTCATCTACAACCTCGTCGATGAGCTCAAGTTGGCGATGGTTGGTCTGCTCGAGCCGAAGTTCCAGGAAGTCTTTCAGGGACGCGCCGAGGTGCGGAGCACGTTCAAGGTGCCGAAGGCGGGCGTCATCGCCGGCTGCATGGTCACCGACGGCGTCATTCCGCGCACCGCGACGGTCCGCCTCCTGCGCGACAACCGCGTCATTTACGAGGGGAAGATCTCTTCGCTGCGGCACTTCAAGAACGATGTTTCCGAGGTGCGCCAGGGCTTCGAGTGCGGTATCGCCATCGAGAGGTTCCAGGACATCAAGAACGGCGACGTGATCGAAGCATTCAAGGTGGAGCAGATCGCGGCCGCGCTCACGTAGTGATCAGTTACCGGTTGCCAGTTGCCAGGCAACTGGTAACCGGGCAACCGGCAACCGCTGCCATGCTCGTCGTCGTCGCGCTGTTCGAGCTTCATATCGAATTCGCCGAGTCCCTCAAGGACAAGCGGATGGTGGTGAAGAGTCTGCGCGACAAGTTGCGGCGGCGCTTCGAGGTGTCGGCGGCGGAGGTCGGCCTGCAGGACGTGCATCAGCGCGGCCGGCTGGCCGTCTCGTTCATCACGCTCGAGCACGCGATGGCCGACCGGACGATCGAGAAGCTGGTCGATTTCGTCGAGTCGAACACCGACGCGACATTGGCCGGCTGGACCACCGAGAA
>DATEZA010000200.1:0-5920 GCA_035255945.1 Thermoanaerobaculia bacterium | reverse complement strand
AGGGGAGACCGGCACCGCGATGTACGTCATCGTCAGCGGCGAGGTGAAGGTCTACACGCGCGGCACCGGAAACAGCGGCAGCGTCTATCTCGCCAAGCTCGGCGAAGGGGATTTTTTCGGAGAAGTCAGCGTGTTGACCGGCAAGCCACGCACGGCAACGATCACCGCATCGCGACCGACGGAGCTGCTGCGCCTCGACAAGAACAAGCTCGACGGCGCGCTGAGCAGGCACCCCGGCATCCGCAGAGTGCTCGACGATTTCTACAAAAAGCGCGCGAAGCACACCGTCGAAGCGATGATCGAAAATTTGAAAAAGAGAGGCGCTTAAGGAACGTGGCAGTTCTTCCGATCCGCAAGTATGGCGATGACGTTCTCCGGAAACCGGCCGAGCCGGTGACCGGCATCGACGCGTCGCTGCAGACCCTCATCGACGACATGGTCGACACCATGTACGCCGCTCCCGGCGTCGGCCTCGCCGCGAATCAGGTCGGCGTGTCGAAGCGCCTCATGATCATCGATCTCTCCGTCGGCAAGCGCCCCGAAGAACTGCACGTCTTCATCAATCCCGAGATGATCGAAGCGGAAGGGGAGATCACCGAAGAAGAAGGCTGCCTCTCCATTCCCGACTTCGTCGAAGTCGTCACCCGCCCCGAGCGGGTGAAACTGCGCTACCTCGATCGCAACGGTGTCGAGCGCGAGATGTGGGGCGACGGCCTCATGGCGCGCGCGATGTGCCACGAGATCGATCATCTCAACGGCACGCTCTTCGTCGACCACCTCCGCGGCTTCAAGAAAGACCGCATCCTCAAGAAGATCTCCAAGCTCGCCAGGTCGGGCATGTGGGGCTGATGTGAACACGCGCGGAGCCATCGTCACGGAGATCGAGGAGCTCGCGCCGAAGGTGCTTCAGCTCACGATCGCCTTCGACGAGGACGGCTTCGAGTTCAAGCCGGGACAGTGGGTGAACTTCCGATTTCCGGAAGGCGTCTCGCGCGCGTACACGATCGCGTCCGCGCCCGAGCGTCCGCAGGCCGTGCAGCTCTGCGTGCGCGTCGGACCGGGCAAAGGCGGCGAAGCGGTCTCGCGATTGAAAGCGGGATCGGAGATCAGCGTCGACGGCCCGTACGGCTCGTTCCTTCTCCCCGATGACGCCACGCGCGACGTCATCTTCCTCGCCGGCGACACCGGCATCGCGCCGATCCGCAGCATCGTGCTGCACATGCTGGCGAAGAAAGATCCGCGCCGGATCTTCGTGCTCTACGAGCCCGACAGGCGCCACATCCTCTACGCCGGCGACTTCGATCCGCTCGCGCGCAGCGGCGCGATCGTGCACGAGAGCGGCCGCATCGAAACGCTGATCGATCGCAACAAGCGGATCATCACCGACGGCGTGATCATGGTCTGCGGATTCGATCCCTTCCTGCAGCGCGTGAACGCAGCGCTGAGCGATCTCGACATCGATCCCGCGCAGGTGATCAGCGAGACGTTCGGGCCGCAGCCGGTTTAGACAGCGGGCTGTCTATCTCAGCCACCCCGGCATGATGTCCTGCCGCCGGGCGTCATCGCGGAACTGATCGAGCTCGCGCTGCGCGCGCGTCACTTCGAGCTGCGCGTACGGGATCTGCTCCAATGCGCTCTGCAACTGCGTCGTCTGCAGCGTGAACTGATTCGGTTTGTAGCCGAGGCCGAGGAGTCCGTGGATCTCGTGCTGCAACCGCTCGACGCGCTCCACGAGCAGCGAAAGCTCTTCCTTTGCGCGGCGCACTGCTTCCTCGCGTGCGCGCGCCTCGCGACGCCAGCGCCACTCCTCATCCGTCGTGTCTTTCGCGGGCGGAGGCGCGGCGAGCGCCGGCGAGATCGGCATCGCGATTCCGCCATGACTCTGCTCGAGCTCGCGCAGCAACCGCTCGCGCTCCCCGGCGGACAACTTCAGCTTCTTCGGCTCCGGCCGCACCGTCACCGTGTCCACCGGCGTCACCGTTCGCTCCACCTCGGACGCCTTGAGCGAATACAGCGCGCCGTCGGCGCTGCGAAACACGACCCGGCCGTCCTGTTGCGTGACCGGACCATCGACGTTGATCGTCGCGCCGCTGCGAAGTACGAGAGTGGTGACAAGGGCAAGAAAGATCATAGTGATACCGTACTGGAAAACCTGAAACCTGAAACATGAAACCTGAAAAAAGCCCACTCGGAAGGCACCTTTCAGGTTTCAGGTTTCAGATTTCAGCTTTCAACCATGCCCAACTGGCTGTACATCGTCACACACACGTTTTATCTCCTCGGCGCCGCCGTCTGGATCGGAGGGGGAGTCATCCTCGGCGCGCTCGTTGCGCCGGCGTTGTTTCGATCGCTGCCGCGGCCTCAGGCCGGCGGCATCTTCGGGCCGATCCTCCGCCGCTTCGCGCGCATGCGGCTGGCCGCTGTCGTGGTCATGATCGTCACCGCGGCGATCAAGCATTTCGTCTGGGAAACACATGCGATCTCGCCCTGGATCGCCATCCGCTGGGCCGCGCTCGCGATCATGGCCGCGATCGTTCTCTACGAGCTGTTCGGCCTCGAGCCTGCGATGAAGGATGTTGCGTCACCACGTTTTCCGCGGCTTCACAAACGCGCGGAATCGCTGATGAAGGCCGGGCTCGCTTCCGCAGTTGTGGCACTCCTTCTGAGCTAGAATCCGCCACATATCGACATGGGAAGTAGTGGCTCCATAACGATCTGGGTTGTCCTCGCCGCGCTTTGCGGACTCCTCTACCTGATCTTCGACGCTCTCCGCTCGTTCGCCCTGCAGATCAGTCCCGTCGCGCTGCGCCGCCTGGCGGGCGAAGGCGAGGAGCGGAGCGGCTGGCAGATCTACGACCAGCGCAATTCCCAGCTCGTCACCGGCGCGCTGCTGCAGATCGCGCTCGTGCTCGCGTACGGCGCAACCGTGCTCGCGTTCGAAGTCGATCGCTCCGTCATCGATGCCTCGCTCGTCTCCGCGCTCATCTGGATCCTCATCGTGATGATCTGGAAGTTCGTCCTCGCGTTCATCCCCGAGGATGTGAGCGAGCTGCTGCTGCGGAAGATGATTCCGCTGACCCATTTTTTCTACTACGCGTTCTGGCCGATGCTCGCGCCGCTGCGGCAACTCTTCGAGCGCCTGGAGCGCCAGCGCGAAGTCGCGGAAGAAGAGGACGACGAAGAAGTCACCGACGAAGAGGTGCAGGCGTACATCGACGTCGGCGAGGAAGAAGGAATCCTCGAGGCCTCGGAAGGGAAGCTGCTGCAATCGATCGTCGACTTCAGCGATCGTGTGGCGAAGGAGCTGATGACGCCGCGCATCGACGTGCAGGCATTCGACGCGAACGGGACGCTCGACGACCTCGCGCGCATGTTCAGCGAATCGAAGTACTCGCGCATCCCCATCTACACCGAATCGATCGATCAGATCAGCGGCATCGTGCACATCAAGGAGCTCTTCGACGCCATCCTCAAAGGCGAGCATCTCTCCGTTTCCGATCTGGCCCGGCCGCCGTACTTCGTTTCGGAAACGAAGAAGGTGAGCGACCTGCTGCGCGAATTTCAGAGCGAGCATCTGCAGGTCGCGGTGGTCGTCGATGAATACGGCGGCACCGCCGGCATCATTACCATCGAGGACGTCGTCGAGGAGATCGTCGGCGAAATCTCCGACGAGCACGAGGACGAAGAAGCGACCATCGTCGACCTCGGCGACGGACGTTTTCTGGTCAGCGGTTTCCTGCGCGTCGATGCGCTCGAAGAGATGCTCGACGCCGACTTCAGCGGCGAGGATTACGAGACCGTCGCCGGCATGATCTTCACCACGCTCGGCCGCATCCCGAAAGTAGGCGCGGTCGTGGCAAAGAACGGCTGGTTGTTCGAAGTGGATCGCGCCGACAAGCGCCGGATCTACCGCGTGAGGGTGACGAAGGATCCGAGCTGGAAGGTCGAAGAGGAGGAGAGCGAGTGAATGTGCAACGGATGAATGCAGAATGCAGAATGCAGAATGCAGAATTGAGGTGGCGCTCCGCGCACGTACTCTTGCTGAATTCTTCATTCTTCATTCTTCATTCTGAATTCTGCATTTCAGGTTCCCAACCATGAGCCGCTTCGGTGTCGTCGCGTTCGTCGGCCGTCCCAATGCCGGCAAGTCCACGCTCCTCAACAAAGTCCTCGGGCACAAGGTCTCCATCGTCTCGGACAAGCCGCAGACGACGCGCAACCGCATCGTCGGCATCCTCAACGAAGAGCGCGGACAGATCGCCTTCCTCGACACGCCCGGCATTCATCGTCCGCTGCACAAGCTTAACGTGCGGATGATGAATTACGTGCGCTCGAGCCTCAGCGAAGCGGACGTCGTCGCGCTGATGGTCGATGCCGCCGAGCCATTCGGCAGAGGCGATCAGTACGTCATCGACATGCTGCGCGAGGCGACGACGAAGCGCTTCGCCGTCCTCAACAAAGTCGACATCGTGAACAAGAAACATGCGCTGCTGCCGGTGATGGAGCGCTACTCCGGCTTCGGCCTGTTCGACGAGATCGTCCCGATCTCCGCCGCGAACGGCGACGGCGTGAATGAGCTCGTCTCGCTCTTCTTCGCGAACATGGAAGAAGGGGAGCCGCGCTACTCGCGCGAGGACTACACCACGCAGCCCGAGCGCTTCTTCGCCGCGGAGATCGTTCGCGAAAAAGTTCTGCAGCACACGTCGGATGAATTGCCGTACACGACCGCCGTCGCCGTCGAGCGTTTCGAGGAAGACGAACAGAAGAATCTGATCCGCATCTGGGCCACGATCCACGTCGAGCGCGACTCGCAGAAGCCGATCGTGATCGGCAAACGCGGCGAGATGATCAAGCGGATCGGCACCGAGGCGCGGGTCGAGCTCGAGTCGATCCTGGGAGCGAAAGTGTTCCTCGATCTGCACGTCTCCGTGCACGCGAGCTGGCGCGACGATCAGCGATTCCTCGGCGAATTGGATTGGCCCATCCGGGAGTGATTTTCCTCCGTCCCCCCGACCGGCCGGTCGGGTTTACAATCGAGCGTTTTCGTTTCGGCGACTCCAAAATCGAGGGGAGGTTCGATGACATCCAAGCTCTGGAACCGCAGCATTTGGTGTTGTTTGCTCTTCGTTGCCGTTTTCCCGCTCTTCGCACAACAGACAGGCGCACTGCACGGCCGCGTGACGGCGACTGACGGTTCGGCGCTTCCCGGTGTCACCGTCGAAGCAAGGTCGAACGTGCTGCCGCAGCCGCGCGTGACCACCACCGACCTGACCGGCGACTACCGGCTGCCGGCTCTCGTTCCCGGCACCTACACGATCACGTACACGCTGGCCGGCATGCAGACGGTGACCCGCACGGCGACGGCGATCCTCCAGCAGGACAACGCGGTCGACGTCGCGCTCGGCGTCGCGGGCGTGTCGGAGAACATCACCGTCACCGCGCAGTCCACGCTCGTCAATCGCGAGTCGACGGCGCTGCAGAGCGGCCTCACCACCGAGCAGATTCGCGAGCTGCCGATCACGCAGAACTACAGCGACCTGCAGAAATTCATCCCCGGCGTCATGTACAACCCCGACACGTTCCGCGGCCCGAGCGCCGGCGCGAGCGGTCAGGACAACGTCTACATGTTCGACGGCGTCAACATCACGATGCCGCTGTTCGGCATCCTCAACTCCAACTCCGCCGACCCGAACAATCACGACATCGCGCAGGTCTCGGTGGTCCGCGGCGGCGCGAAGGCGATCGACTTCGATCGCGCCGGCGGCTTCCAGATCGACACCGTCACCAAGTCGGGCACGAACAAGTTCACCGGCGAGGCGAGCTACGAAGTTCTGAACAAGAACATGGTCGCGAACCAGAGCGGCGCGCAGCTCCTCACGTACAACACCGATCGTTCGTGGGCCAGCGCTAATATCGGCGG
>DATEZA010000199.1:0-8728 GCA_035255945.1 Thermoanaerobaculia bacterium | reverse complement strand
GTCATTCAGAAGCTCGCATCGATCGCACCGTTCGTCGTCGGCGGATCGGCAGATCTCGCTCCGTCGACGAGCACACTGATCAAAGACGCGACATCGATCGAGCGGCCGAAAGGGGAGGAAGGTCACGCGCCGAATTTCGACATTTTCAAAGGACGCAACCTCCACTTCGGCATCCGCGAGCACGGCATGGGCGCGATTGTGAACGGGCTCACGCTGTACGGCTCGTGGCGCGCGTACGGCGCGACGTTCCTCATCTTTTCCGACTACATGCGTGCATCGGTGCGCATCGCGTGTCTGATGAATATCCCGTCGATCTTCGTCTACACCCATGACTCCGTCTTCCTCGGCGAAGACGGCCCGACGCATCAGCCGATCGAGCATCTCTTTGCGCTGCGGCTCATTCCGAACATGACGCTGTTCCGTCCCGCGGATGGCGCAGAGACGGCGATGGCGTGGGCGTGGGCTGTGGGCAAATCGCAGGGGCCGACGGTGCTCGTGCTGACGCGGCAGAAGCTCGAGCCGATCCCGCACGGCGAAGCATTCGACCCGCATCAGATCTGGCGCGGTGCATACGTGCTCGACACGTACGCCGACGGCGACATCACGCTGATCGGCACCGGTTCCGAAACGCCGCTCGCGGTGAAGACCGCAGAGCTGCTGCGCGGCGAAGGCGTTCGTGCGCGCGTCGTGTCCGCGCCGTCGCTCGATCTGTTCGATCGTCAACCTCTTGACTACCAGAACGAAGTGCTCGGCGACCGCTCCAAGATCGTGGCCATCGAAGCGGGCCGTTCCGACGGCTGGTACAAGTACGTCAATCACGACGCGCTGGTGATCGGCATCGACACGTTCGGCCATTCCGCTCCGTACGAGCAGATCGCCGAGCACCTCGGATTCACGCCGGAGAAGGTGGTAGCGCGGATCAACGAGTGGCGCCGCGCGTAACTCGGAGTGCAGCGGCAAGCTGTCGCACTCCTGCGCGCGTGAAACTTGCACGCGTTTTCTGAACATGGCCCGCGGTTGGGAAAGCAAGTCGGTCGAGTCGCAACAGGAAACGCGTGAGGCGCGGTCGCAGAATGACGGCGATCGCGGCGAGCTCGAGTTGCGGCGCAAGCGCGAAAGTGTGGAGATGTCGCGCCGCCGCGTCCTCAGTGAGCTGGAGAAGAGCCGCTCGGACGTGCATCGCGCGGCGCTGCAGAACGCGCTTCAGCATCTCGACGGAGAACTGAAGAAGCTCGGCGGATGAGGTTGCGCACCGTCACCAGGTGAGCTCGCGTCAGGGATTCGAACGGATCGGCGTCAGTTCGATCTGCGCGTTCTCGAGATTCATCCGCGCTTCGTCCGCCCAGGGACTGGTCGAGTCGTGTTTCAGATAGTCGGTCCATTCTTTGACTTGATCTGCAGCTGTCTGTGCGGCGAGTGCGCGATTGAAGCGCGCATCGTTCAGCGTCGGATCGAGTTTCAACGCGCGGTTCGCCGCGTCGACGGCATTGTCGTACTGCTTCGCAACGACATACGCGGCGGCGAGGTCGCTCCACGCGCGGGGATCATTCATGGACGTCGCTGCGGTCAAATCCTGAATTGCTTTATCGGCATTGCCGCTGACGAGTTGGGCAATTCCGCGTTCGTGCGCAGCGGCGGGCGACGGATCGTGAAGCGTTTTTTCGATGACCTCGTCCGCCTTGTCTTTGAACAGCAGGCCTTCCAGCGGCTCCTTCTCGTTGTCATGCTCACCGCGCATCGTGCGGAACGGCGCGTACGGAAAGACCGTCAGCCGCGACTCGACGCCGCGCTTCTCTTTCGGCTGTGCCTGCACGAACGCCCGCATCGCCGCTTCCCTCTGATACGTCTGCACTTTCATCCGCGCCATCGGCGTCAAAAACAACACTGCCGCCAGCGCCGCAGCGATGCCGCCCAGCCACCACGTCCGCGCGTGTGACGACGTTTCGCTTTTCTCTTCTTCCTGCGCTTCGACCGCTGATTCCACGACAAACCTGCACTCCGCGCACGTGGACAAATGTTCCGTCAGCGCGACGACGCGGGTGCGCGGCAGACGGTGATCGACGAACGCTGCCAGGACCTCAGATGGGGGACAGCGGTCGGCTTCACTGGCGACAGTCATCTCATTTCCTTCGTCGCTAGCAACTCTCTCCTGCCATCAGTAGACGGACCGAAAGAGTTATTTCGCATGATGATCGTCATTCGTCGTCCGGGTGCTCGAGCAGATCGCTGACGTCCTCTGCACCGATCCCTTCCTTCTCCAGCTCGGAACGCAATTCGCGGAAGAGTTGTTCGCGGCGGCGGTAAAGCGGCTTCTGCTCGACCTGCAGTTGCCGTGCAATGTCGGACAGATGCATGTCCGACTCGAACTGGAACTGCAGAATCAGCCGGTCCTGCGGCTCCAGCATCGACAGCCGCTTTCGCACCAGGCGCTCCGCCTGCGCGCGCAACTTCTTTCGTGCGCGCGTCGTGATCAACACGTCCGACTCCTCGCGCGCCGTCAGGAAAAGCTCCACCGTTTCGTCGAGCGGTACGACCGAGCGCCGCTTCGCCTTCTGCGGCACAGCCGCCGCGATCTTCTCGATCTCGTCGACCGGCACATCGGGATGCGCGGCCGCCGTCTGCCGCACTGCGTCCTCGCTCGCTTCGCCGTCCCACTGCATCCTGCGCTCGAGCTCGGCTGCCACCGGGCCGAGCCGCTTCGCATCCGCCGACGGTCGCCACTTTCCATGTTCGTGCACGCACTGATCGATGAAGATCCGATGCACGACGATGTTGAGATACGTGTTCAGATTGCTCTCGCCGCGAAACTGCCGGAGGATCGCGCAGTCATCTTCCAGAAGCTTCAGGTTGACGATCGAGGCGAAGTCCTCCGCATCCGCACCGTGCAGGCCGTGCTTGCGGCATACGAATGCCACCGCGCGCTTGATCGCATCCCGCGCGTCCAACAGGGACTTATGAGGGTCCATCTGTGCCCGATTATCGCCGGTCTCGGTACAATCCTGAGCCATGCGTGTACGTATTGTTCTGATCCTGTTCACGTTGGCGCTGTCGGCAAACGCCGACTACCGGGAGTTCAAGGACTTTCCGGTCGATCCTTCCATTGAGACGAAGCTGCGGCACGTCGCGGAGTCGACGCTCAAAGATTTTCCGAAATTGAAGGCGGAAGACCTGTCGCTGACGATGGTCGAGTTGACCAACATGTCGACGATCTCGCGCGGCGATTACCACGGCGATGCGCCCTTCTATCCCGCCTCTGTTGTCAAGCTTTTCTACATGGCGGAGATCTACCATCAGAAGAAGGAAACGCTGCCCGATGTGCCGCGCGCGCTCGGCGAGATGATCCATGTCTCGGACAACGACGCGACGGCATTCATCCTCGACGCGATCAGCGACACGTGCAGCGGTCCCGAGCTCGACGGCCGCGCGTTGAAGAAGTTCATCGACAAGCGCTCCGTCGTGAATCGCTGGCTGGTGCCGCTCGGCTACGACATCAGCGCCATGGCAAAGCCGTGGAGCTTCGGACCGTTCGGCCGCGACGTCCAGCTTCTCGGGGCGAATCGCGAGCATCGCAATCGCGCGACGGCGAACGCGGTCGCATCGATGTTGTTGTGGATCGTGCGCGGACGCGCAGTGTCCCCCGAGGCGAGCAAGGCGATGATGGAACTGCTGAATCGGCCGATGGATACGCCGCGCAAGGACGAAAACCAGATCAAGGAATTCCTCGGCGAAGCACTCCCCGCCGGCTCGAAGCTCTGGTCGAAAGCGGGATGGACGAGCGAAGTGCGCAACGACGCCGCGTACATCGAGCTGCCGAACGGGAAGAAGTTCATCCTCGTCGTCTTCACGCGCGGGATTGCGGATGATGTGAAGCTGCTGCCCGCAATCGGCGCGAAGGTGCTGGCGGAAATGCAGTAACGCCTCGGAGTGCGGCGGCCATGCCGCCGCTCACGGTACGCGCGGCCATGCCGCGCGTCGGGCGGCGGCATGGCCGCCTTGCGAGGAGTCGGGCGGCGGCATGGCCGCCCTTGCGAAGAGTCAGCGGCGGCATGGCCGCCTTGCGAAGAGTCGGGCGGCGGCATGGCCGCCTTACGAAGAATCAGCGGCGGCATGGCCGCCGCACTCCGGTGGTGCTGAAGCTGCAACGGGGGAGGGTATGCGTAACCTTGCGACAGACCTTCTCATCGGCATCGGCACGGCCGCGGCTGCAACGTGGCTCATGGACAAAGCGACCTCCGCACTCTACGAGCGTGAGAACCCGTTCGCGAAACAGCGCGAGGACTCCGCGCGGGGCGGCAAGAGCGCGTACGAAAACGCGGCGGAGCGCTGGCTCGGCGATAAGAAATACGGCAACGCGATCCACTGGGCGCTCGGCCTCTCCGCCGGCGCGCTCTACGCCGGGCTCAGACACAACTCGAAGAAACTCCACATCGGGTCCGGTCTGCTCTACGGTGCGCTCTTCTTCGCTACGATGGATGAAGGCGTCAATACCGCGTTGAAGCTCACGCCGCCGCCGAAAGCGTTCCCGTGGCAGACGCACGCCCGCGGACTCGCCGGACATCTCCTCCTCGGCGGATTACTCGAAGCACCGTTCGACATCCTCGATGCAGCCGCGTAATCGCGTCACCTCTTCGAGTCGATGAAGATCAGCTCGGCGCCCGGATAGTCGAGCAGCTCCGGCTCGAAATCGATGTAGCGCCGCCCGCGGAATCGCTCCTGAATGTGCGCGGGGAACGGCGTCGGAACCGTGACGTGCACTTCGTACTCGGGGAAGAGCTCGTCCTGCAGCGGCGGCGTTTCGAGCAGGCCCCACGCAGTCGGATCGGGATTCGCGACCGACACGATGAAGTCGCCCGAGGGCTCGACATCGATCTCGCGATCTTCGCGCAGCGTCGTTTCGTATTGCAGGTGCGTGTGATCGTCGTGCTGCGAGATCGAATACGTGCCGGACGCCGCGACGCGAGCAGCAGGGAGATGGCGGGCACCGCGCGTCTTCGTCAGATAGGTGTGAGCACTGAGGGTGAGGTCCACGTATTGCGGATCATCGACGAGGTCGACGAAGCCCCAGAAACGGTCGCGGATCCGTTTGCGTCCGATGGCGATCACGCGGCTTTCGGTGCGGCCTTGCGGGCAGAGGACGAGCAGCAGTCGTTGCACGTCGCGCAGTGAATCGACTTCAGCGTGCTCGACACGCGGACGGTACAGGATGTCGATCCCGCCGCGCTCGACCTCCACATGTGCCCGCTCGACCGCACGCGCCATGTCACGCGGTAGAATCAAAAACACGGCCATGCTTCGAATCGTCCTCGCGCTGACAGCCCTCGGCGTCGCGCTCCTCCTCGCCGTGATCTTCGGCAAACGGCACGCGCGGCGCCTTCAGCGCTCGCGCCGCATCCGCATCGATCGATTCAAGCTCAAGCGTCAGCACGCCGACATCGAGCTCGAAGTCTTCGGACATCGCGAAGTCGTCCATGCCATCCAGCGCTACGCGAAAGAGCATCACGTCTCGACCGAGATCGCGACGCGGCAGGCGAAGACGTACCTGCGCGAGATCGTCCCGAAATTCAACCTGCTGGCGTACTACCGCTTCGGCGCGCCGCTCGCGCGGGCGATCATGCACTTCCTCTACCGGCCGGTCGTGGAGCGGACGCCGATCCGCGATTTCAATGCCGTCGCGCCGAAAGGCACGGCCGTCGTCTACGTCATCAATCACCGGTCGAACGCCGACTACGTCCTCGTCGCGCACATGCTCTTCAAGTTCATCTCGCTGTCGTACGCGGTCGGCGAGTGGGCGCGCGTGTGGCCGCTGAATCACCTCTTCAAGTGGTTCGGCGCGTACTTCATCCGGCGCCGGTATCGCGAGCCGCTGTATCACGCGGTGCTGTCGAGCTTCGTGCAGACGATCACCAGCAACGGCGTGACGCAGGGGATCTTCATCGAAGGCGGACTGACGCGCGACGGTGCGTTCCAGAAGCCGAAGCTGGGGATGCTTGACTACATCGTGCATTCGAAGCGCGATCCCGAATTCAATCAGCCGCTCGTGCTGATGCCGACCGCGATCAACTACGACCGCGTGCTCGAGGATCGCAATCTCACCGAGGAGCTGCTGGGGAAGGAAGATCGATCGACGAAGGTCGAGAAGCTCAACACCACGCTCGAATTTCTCTTCAAGAACTTCGCGCGCAGTCTGGTGAAGCGCTTCAAGCGATACGGCTACGCGATCGTCACGTTCGGCACGCCGATCATCGTCGACGACTTCATCAAGGAGCATCCGTCGCTGCTCGCGGAGACGTTCGAGGAGCGCAAGGACGCGCTGACCGCGCTCGCCGAGCGGGTGATGGACGAGATCTCGCGCGTGCTGCCGCTGACGCCGGTGACGCTCGTCGCGCGGCTGTTCGCGCAGCGCGATGCGTGGAGCGATGCGGACATCGCTGCGGCACTGGAAAAAGAGCGCGCCGCGTTCTCCGATCGCGTCTGGCTCACGCGCGAGAAGAGCGGCGCGGAGATCTGGACCGCGGCGCGCGAGATCCTCGCACTGCGGCGGTTGATCGTCGAGCGCGACGGCGTGTGGAGCTGGAATCCGAACGAGCTGATGCTGCGCGATTACTACGCGAACTCGCTGTTGACGTTCGATGAAGTGAAGCGCCGCGGCTGGCCGGAGCGGAAGCGGGATGAAAAGGCGGTCGCTGCGGCGAAAGCAGCGGCTGTGGTGTGAAGACGATGTTCTGTCCTGATTGCGAGACCGAATACCGCGACGGCATCGAGCGCTGCTCCGATTGCGGCGCGCTGCTCGTCGAAACGCTCGAAGAGGATCCGAGCGAGACGCAGCTCGTGCCGCTGACCGAGGAGAACGCGCCGTGGCTCATCGACACGCTGATCGAGCGGCTGGAGAAGGCGGGCGTGCCGTACGTGATCCAGGCCGGAACGGCGTTGTCGTTGCTCGATCGCGTGGTCGACGGCGGATTCGAACCGGAGCCGTGGAGTGCGCGGATCTATGTCGCCGCGGGCGAGCACGAAGCTCGCGCGCGGCGGATCCTGGAGCAGGTGCGGACGTTACGCCGTTACGGAGTCGAGGAAACCGTAGAGGGCGTCGAGGACTCGTGACGTAGCGTTCTCCGCCTGCGCGGTCTTCGCGTCGTCATTGCACAGACGCGCGAGCAATTCGCGCGACGTGGCGGAGTGATGCACGTCCGCTTCTTCGTGCACCGTGAAGAACGCCGGCGCGTCCATCGAGTAGAACTGCGCGAGTCCGGCGATCTTCGCTTTCGCCACAGCGGGGATCTGCGACTCGTACGCGTAGAGCGCCGCGAGCCCTTCGTGCAGCGCGCCTTCGCGGGCGAGCGAGCGCATGGAGTCGATCAACGCGCGGGTCGCAGGGTTCGGGACGCAGGAGACGACTTCGTCGCGGTTGAGTCCGAGCGATTCGCAGAAGCGCAACCAGAGCTCGGGATGATTTTCGGAGCCGCGCTCCTCCTCGATCAGATTCTCGAGCAGCAGCTGGCGCGTGGCGAGGTCGTCGGTGTGCGCGTGAATGCCGCTGACAAACGTGGGGAAAGCGAGCGCGTAATGCCAGTACTGCCGCGCGTACTCCTGCAGCTCCGCACGCGTCAGCGTGCCAGCCGACCAGCGCTGGTAAAACGGATGATCGAGCAGGTGCTTGGATGCAATTTGGACGTCGAGCGAGTGCATTGAAACCTCCGTTGCGAAATGTGCGCAGAGTGTACCTGATGGAGAGTGCAGGGGGATTGAATGCGGGGGATTGAACGCAGAACGCAGAACGCAGAATCAGAATTTAGAAAAAGGACGTGCGCGAAGCGCCACCTCAATTCTAAATTCTTCATTCTGCGTTCTGCGTTCTGCGTTCTGCATTCAATCCCCGTTTCTCTCGCTTTGATATGCTCGCCCCCATGTCGCACAACACCTTCAATACACTCGACACATTCGACCTCGGCGCCGGCAAAACCGGCCAGTTCTACTCGCTCCCCAAGCTCGCCGCGGCCGGATTTGAAAACGTCTCGAAGCTCCCTGTCTCGATCCGCATCGTCCTCGAATCCGTCCTGCGCAACGTCGACGGAAAGAAGATCACCGAAAACGACGTAGCCACGCTCGCCAGGTGGGAGCCGAATGCCGAGCGCACCGAAGAGATCCCGTTCATGGTCGCGCGCGTGCTGCTGCAGGACTTCACCGGCGTGCCGCTGCTCGTCGATCTCGCGGCGATGCGCTCGACGGTGGCGCGGCTCGGGCGCGATCCGAAAATGATCGAACCGCTCGTGCCTGTGGACCTCGTGGTCGATCACTCGGTGCAGGTGGATTTCTTCGGCAGCGCGCAGGCGCTTCAGCTCAATCTCGATCTCGAATTCAAACGTAACCGCGAGCGTTACCAATTGATGAAATGGGGTCAGCAGGCGTTCCAGACCTTCGGCGTGGTTCCGCCGGGAATCGGCATCGTGCATCAGGTGAACCTTGAATATCTCGCGAAGGGCGTGTTTGAGCGTGAAGGCGTCTACTTCCCGGATTCGCTCGTCGGTACCGATTCGCACACGACGATGATCAATGGTCTGGGGATAGTTGGGTGGGGTGTGGGCGGCATTGAGGCAGAGGCCGGCATGCTCGGGCAGCCCGTATATTTCCTGACGCCTGACGTCGTTGGAGTCCACCTCTCCGGCGAACTCCCGCAAGGCTCTACCGCAACCGACCTCGTACTCAGGATCACGGAGATGCTTCGCAAAGC
>DATEZA010000198.1:0-3295 GCA_035255945.1 Thermoanaerobaculia bacterium | reverse complement strand
CGGCACGCCGGGCAATTACGTGAACGGCGCGAACATCGGGGGATTTCTGAAGGTCGCGGACGCGATGATGGATCAGGGGGTCGTGTAATCGCGGGACAGCAGACAGCAGATAGCAGACAGCGGGCAGCAGCCCGTCCTTCTGCTGTCTGCTGTCTGCTGTCTGCTGTCTGACGCCATGACCGACAAAACCCTCGGCACCTGGCTGCAGGGATTTCAACAACTCGAACGTCATCGCGTTCGGGACATCCTCCTCGTGTCGAGCCTTTTCGACTTCTACCTCTTCGAGGAAGAAGGTCTCCTCTACGAACAGATCCAGTCCGAATATCAGGGCCTGCAGCTCTCGCACACGCCGGAGCTCAAGCGCGTCTCCTCCGAAAAAGAAGCACTCGCGCTGATCGATGCCGGGGATCGCTTCGATCTGATCATCACCACGCTGCATATCGAAGACACGACGCCGCTCCGACTCGCACGCGCGATCCGCAAGCGCGGCGTCCGCACGCCGATCGTCCTCCTCGGATACGACACGCGCGAGCTCAACGACCTCATTACGCATCACGACACGTCCGTCTTCAGCCGCATCTTCGTCTGGGAAGGAAACTTCCGGTTGCTGATCGCGATCGTGAAGAACCTCGAGGACGAGCTGAACGTCGCGGAGGACACGAGCCGGTTCGGCGTGCAATGCCTCCTGGTCGTCGAGGACAGCATCCGCTACATCTCGTACTTCCTGCCGCTGCTCTACTCCGAGGTGATGCGGCATTCGCGCGATCTGATTGCCGAAGGTGTCAACGCCGCGCACAAATCGCTGCGGCTGCGCGCGCGGCCGAAGATCCTCCTCTGCGACACGTGGGAGGAGGCGATCGACTGCTTCGAGCAGTACGGCCAGCACATCACCGGCGTGATCTGCGACGTGCGCTTTCCGCGCGACGGCGTGATGGACGATCGCGCCGGATTAGCGCTCGCCGAGCTGGTGCACGACCGCTACTTCGACGTCCCGGTGCTGCTGCAATCGACCGATCCGAACGGCGCGGCGGCCGCGCAAAACACCAACGCGCTGTTCATCTGGAAAGACTCGCCGTCGTTTCTGACCGATTTCAACGCGTTGCTGCGCGAGCACTTCGCATTCGGCGATTTCATCTTCCGCATGCCGGACGGACGCGAAGTCGCACGCGCGACCGATCTGCCTTCGCTCGAAGAGCAATTGCAGAGAGTGCCTGACGAAAGCGTCGCGTTCCACGCTGCGCACAATCATTTCTCGACCTGGTTGAAGGCACGGACGGAGTTCGATCTCGCGGCGCGCCTCCGTCCGAATCGCCCCGAGCATTTCCCGTCGATCGCCGACATCCGCGCGTACCTGATCCGTCAACTGCACGAGCATCGCTCGTTCCGTCAGCGTGGATTACTCACTGAGTTTTCAAAAGACACATTCGATCCCGAGACGTCGTTCGCGCGCACCGGCGCGGGCTCCGTCGGCGGCAAGGCGCGCGGCCTTGCGTTCTTCAACGCGCTCCTCGCCGCGTACTACAAACCGTTCGAAGGACTGAGCATCGAAGTGCCGCCGGCGATGGTCATCGGCACCGACATCTTCGATCGCTTCATGCGCGACAACGATCTCGACTCGAACACGCTCGCGCATCTGCCCGACGAAGAAATCCTGCGCCGCTTCCTCGCCGCGCAGCGCTTCTCGCGCAAGACGAAGGCGGCGCTCGAAGCGTTCCTCGAGCTGGTACGCCATCCGCTCGCGGTGCGCTCATCGAGTCTGCTCGAGGACTCGCAATTCCATCCGTTCGCGGGCGTCTACCAGACGTTCATGATTCCGAACAATCATCCCGATCCTTCGGTGCGATTGCGCGAATTGATCACTGCGATCAAGCGTGTCTATGCATCGACGTTCTTCCATTCGGCGCGCGAATACCTCAAGGTCACGTCGCTGCGCTTCGAGGACGAGAAGATGGCGGTGATCGTCCAGCAGATGGTCGGCGCGCAGCATGGCGAGCGGTTCTATCCGGAGATCGCGGGCGTCGCGCGCTCGTACAACTTCTATCCGGTCGGACCGCAGAAGCCCGAGGAGGGCATCGTCTCGATCGCCCTCGGCCTCGGACGGACGGTCGTCGAAGGCGGCGCGTCGGTGCACTTCTGTCCGAAGTATCCCGATCATCTGCAGCAGTTTTTTTCGACGCGCGACGCGCGGCTGCAAAACCAGCGCGAGTTCTACGCGCTGAAGATGACGGATGCCCGTCATCCCGAGCGTAGTCGAGGGACCTGGGTGGGTGGGGGCGAGCTGCGCGTCCCCACACACCCAGGTCCCTCGACTCCGCTCGGGATGACGCTCCACATCGCGGACGAACGGGTCGTCACGTACGAGCTCTCCGAGGCCGAGCGCGACGGCACGCTGCACGCAATCGCATCGACATACTCCGCGGAGAACGACGCGCTGTACGACGGCGTGTCGCGTCCCGGCACGCGCATCGTCACGTTCGCGCCGATCTTGCGCAATCGGATGATTCCGCTCGCGGACGCGATCGAGTTTCTGTGCGGACTGGCGTCGTGGGGAATCGGGACGCCGGTGGAGATCGAGTTCGCGGTGAACCTGGAGGCGAAAGAGCTCGGCATTCTGCAGGTGCGCCCGCTGCCGCTGAGTCTCGAGACCGAAGACCTCGCGACTGCGCAGCTGCCGGAGCACGAGTTGATCTGTTCGAGTCCGCAGGTTCTCGGACACGGCGCGATCCACGATCTGCGCGACATCGTCGTCATCGATGCCGATCGCTACGATCGATCGAAGGGACACGAAGTCGCCGCCGAGATCGCGCGCATCAATCAGCGGCTCGTCGACGAGCGGCGGCCGTACCTCCTCGTCGGTCCCGGACGCTGGGGCAGTCTCGATCCGCTCCTCGGCATCCCGGTGAAGTGGGAGCAGATCTCCGGCGCGCGCGCGATCGTCGAGGCAGGCTTCCGCGACATCAGCGTCGACCCGTCGCAGGGCTCGCATTTTTTCCAGAATCTCACCGCGTTCCAGGTCGGCTACTTTTCGGTGGGCCCGCGGCTGCGCGAGAGCTTCGTCGACTGGAAGTGGCTCGCGGAGCAGAAGTCGGCGGGCGACGGCGCGTTCACGCGGCACATCCGGCTCGATGGGAACATCGTGGCGATGATGAACGGTCACACGCGGCGGGGCGTGATTTTCAAACCGCGCGCGGCGTGAGGGCGCTGGTGTTACGGATTGACACCCATTAGAGTCAAATAGACATTGAATACATCGCAGTTGGTGGCGGCGAATGACGCGCTTCTCCGCGACCTCATC
>DATEZA010000197.1:0-2939 GCA_035255945.1 Thermoanaerobaculia bacterium | reverse complement strand
GGCGTAGTCGAGGGACCTGGGCGGCGGGCGGCGTTCCGGCTCGTGCTTCGTGCCGCCCCGCGCCCCCAGGTCCCTCGACTACGCTCGGGATGACGGGGCGGCGGTGAGGCCGAACGTCACGCCGTTCGGGTCGGCGAGGATCGCCATCACGTCGCCGTCGGGAAGCGTCGTCGCGGGGATGATGATCCTCGCGCCGAGGGAGTCCGCGCGCTCGATCGATGCCGGGACGTCCGCCACCGCGATGAACAACTGCACGAAGTTGTGCGCCTCGGGCGGCGCGGGCCAGATGCCGCCCTTCACGCCGCCGGTGTCCACTTCGCGATAACCCATCGCGTTGCTGGTCGTGATCGTCCAGCCGAAAAGGTCGCGGTAAAACGCGACGGCTGCGTCGGGGTTCGTAGATACGAGTTGCCACTGCACGACGGGACTTGTCATTCGCTCACCTCCCAATGCGATGCGGACTGCATCCGCAACGCGCCGATGCGCAGCAGTCGCTGCAGCACGATGTTGATCTGATCGATACGCAGGCCGGTGATGCTCGCCAGCCAGCGGCAATCGGGACGGAACCCGTTCCGCCGGATCGCATCGATCACCGCGACCGCATCCTCCTGCGCGCGGAACTCCGTGATTTCCGCCGGCGACATCCGAAGGCCGCGCGCTACCGCGAGCAGCGTTCGCGCCGGCACCGGCCGCCGCGTGCGCAGCAGGCGCGACATCGTGCTGTGATGCACGCCGAGGGTGCGGGCGAAGCGGCGCAGCGAATAGCGCGGCTGTCCGCATCGGCGGCGCTCCAGCTCAGTCGCGACAGCATCACGGAATCGCATCGTCGGCATGCTAACCGAGGGCTCGCGATCGTCACGCGGATGCCGCAAAGATTCTGGTGCAACCCCCTTAGAATCCGTTCATGCGCATTCCGCAGTGGGTTCTGCTGCTGCTCCTCGCCTTCCCGCTCGCCGCACAAATCGAAGCACCGCTCCCGCCCGCAATCCCATGGCACGGCAAGTCGTACGCGCTCGTCGTCAACGCCGACGACCCGTGGATCACGCCGTCGGAGAAGAGCGGCTTCCGCACCTCGCCGTCATACGACGAAACCGTCGCGTATCTGCGCAGACTCACCGCCGCCGCGCCGCAGCAGCGCATGGTGTCGATCGGCAAGAGTCCGGAAGGGCGCGACATCTGGATGATCGTCGCATCGAAGGAACAGCTCTTCATGCCCGACGCGCTGCATCGCAGCGGCAAGCCGACGCTGCTCGCGCAGGGGGGCATTCACGCGGGCGAGATCGACGGCAAAGACGCGGGGCTGATGCTGCTGCGCGATCTGCGGCCGGGCGGACGGCTGGCCGGCATGCTCGATCGCGTTAATCTCCTCTTCGTTCCGATCCTGAATGTCGACGGGCACGAGCGCGCGTCGAAATTCGGCCGCATCAATCAACGCGGCCCCGAGGTGATGGGCTGGCGCACGAATGCACGCAACCTCAATCTCAATCGCGACTACACCAAGCTCGACACCGAAGAAGTGCGCGCGATCGTGTCAGTGATCGAGCGCTGGCAACCCGATTTGTATTACGACCTGCACGTCACCGACGGCACCGATTACCAGTACGACATCACCTTCGGCTGGAACCACAGCGGCTACTCGCCGAATATCACGCGCTGGCTCGATGGCACGCTCGCTCCCGCGCTCAACGGCGCGCTCAACTCGATGGGACACATCCCCGGCCCGCTGATTTTTCCGGTCGATGACAAAGACCTTTCGCGCGGCATCACCGCGGGCAATGGGGCGGCGCGCTTCTCGACGGGATACGGCGACGTGCGTCACGTGCCGACGATGCTGGTCGAAAACCACTCGCTCAAACCGTACGACCAGCGCGTCCTCGGCACGCTCGTGCTGCTCGAGCGCACGCTCGATGTGCTGGCGATGAGCGGCCGCGAGCTGCAGCGCGCAGAAGGGGACGACACGCACCTGCGCCTCGATCCGCTCCCGCTTGCGTGGCGCGTGCCGCAGGGAACGATGCCGCCGATGATGGACTTCAAGGCGATCGAGTCGCGCACCACGCAGTCGCCGATCAGCGGCACGACGCGCATCGAATTCCTCGGCAAACCGACGACCATCCGCATGCCGGTCTATCACCAGGAAGAGATGAGCGAGTCGGTGCCGCGGCCGGCGGCGTACTGGGTTCCGGCGCAGTGGCGCGAAGTGATCGATCGCCTGCACATGCACGGCATCCAGATGGAGCGCATCCTCGAGCCGCGCGATGTCGACGTCGACATGTACCGCCTGCACGATCCGAAGTTCGACGCGGAGCCGTTCGAGGGACATGTGCGTGTCGCCGCGAAGACGACGATCGAACATCGCAAGGAGCACCTGCCCGCGGGCTCGGTGCGCATCCCGGTCGATCAGCCGCTGGGCGAGCTCGCGGTCACGCTGCTCGAGCCGGCATCCGAGGATTCGTTCCTGCAGTGGGGCTTCTTCCACGAGATTTTCGAGCGCACCGAGTACTTCGAGAATTACATGGGTGAGGCGCTCGCCGAGAAGATGCTCGCCGCCGATCCGAAGCTGAAGGCCGAGTTCGAGAAGAAGCTGGAGAGCGATCCCGCGTTCAAGGCGAGCGCGGATGCGCGTCTGCATTTTTTCTATGACCGGACGCCGTATTCGGATCAGAGGTGGATGTTGTATCCGGTGGGGCGGGAGAAGTAGGGGGGCGGGTTCTTAATGAATTCTTCATTTTGAATTCTGAATTCTGCATTGATCCCGCGCGCGTGGCTGAAACAGGGGTGTTGGATGAATGCAGAATTCAGAATTCAGAATCAGTGCTGTCCAAGACAACCATTGAAGCGATTCCGGGTAACGATGGGTCAGTAACTTAGGTCGTGAGGTACGAAGCAGGGCGGAATGGGTTGGGGGTAAGCGAGGGGCTATCCAAATTGGGGCAAGAGAG
>DATEZA010000196.1:0-9304 GCA_035255945.1 Thermoanaerobaculia bacterium | reverse complement strand
CGTCGCCGGGGATGGACGCGAGGCGCTCGATCGATTGGCGAATGATTCGTTCGATCTGGTGCTGATGGACGTGCAGATGCCGGACATCGACGGACTGGAAGTCACGCGCCGCGCACGCGCACGCGGAGTGCAGACGAAGATTGTGGCGCTGACCGCGCACACGCGGCGCGAAGACCGCGATCGCTGCATCGATGCGGGTATGGACGCCGTGCTGACCAAGCCGATTGACGCGCGGCAGCTCGGCGACATTCTGCGAACCACCGCGCCCGAGCACGATCCGATTCTCGATGCCGTCGACGGCAACCGCCGCCTGCTGGCGAGAGTCAGCGAGGCATTCGCGAAGCAGACGCCGCAGGCAATCGAATCGATCCGGAAATCGATCGAGAAGCACGATGCCGACACGCTCTTTTACGCCGCGCACAAGCTGAAAGGGAGCGTGAGCAACTTCCCCGGCGTGCCCGCGCTGGAGCTCGCGATTCAACTGGAGCGCGCCGCGCGCGAGAGCGATTTCGAGCACGCACGCGCCCTCGCGCCGCTGCTGGAGAACGCGATGAACGACCTCACGCGGCGGATCGAGTCGGCGTTGACGATGTAAGATCCGCCGCCGATGTACCGCGAAACGCGACCCTCGCAACTCAGCACTCCGGACAGCTGGGCCGATCTCTTCGGCGATGTGCGCCGCCGGCCGTTCTGGCGTCCGTGGCGCATCCGGCGCTCGCCGGAGTGGACGCTGATCCGTCGCTATGTCCCTGCCGGTGCGCGCGTGCTCGATGCGGGGTGCGGCAACGGCGCATGGGTCGAGGCGCTCGCCTCGCGATACGACAGCGAGGGATGCGATTACTCGGAGCGGATGGTCCAGCAGTTGCGCGAGGGATTTCCGGAGCGGCGCTGGACGCGTGCCGACATCCGCGCGCTGCCGTACGAGGAAGGCCGGTTTGGCGGCATCGTGTCGTGGGGCGTGATCGAGCACGATCCGGCAGGACCGGATGCGGCGCTGAAAGAGTTTCACCGCGTGCTGGCGAAGGATGGCGTGATCGTGGTGACGGTGCCGCGCGATTACGACGTCCAGCGGCGCGCCGCGCAGCTCGATGGCAGCGACGGCAACGGCGTTTTCTATCAGTTCTGCATGACGCCACAGGAGCTCGGCACGTTCGCCGAAGCGGCGGGCTTTCAGGTGCTGGAGACGGGTGTGGTCCGTGGCGCAAACGCGTACCTCGCGTGGCCGCTGTTCATGCGCCGCCAGAGCGGACTTCGTCTCCGTCTAATCGCGCTCGCGTTCGGGTGGCTCGGTGTCGTCACGAAGCGCTGGGCGGGAATGGTGTATTGCGTGGCGAAGAAGGCGTAGGCCGCAAGAAGCTGTGCGCATGTCCGGGCAGTGGCTCGAGGAACATGGCTTTCATGCGGGCGTGCGGGTCATCGTTACGCCCGGCGATGGCATGCTCGTGCTCACGCTCGCCGATCGCGCGTGCCGGGAGATGGTGGCAGATGACGCGCGATCGCATTCATTCGATCGCCGGTCGCATTCAAGCGACGCGCCGTCGTATTCATCCGCTCGGCGCACGCGTGAATCTCGTCTGGAGGACAGTGCATTCGACTGCTGGTTGCATGCATGCGATCGCGCGTCGCATGAATCCGATCGGCGATCGAATGAATGCGCCCGCGCCTCGCATTGATGCGATCCGGCGTCGGATGAATCTCGTCTGGAGGACAGTGCATCCGATCGGCGATCGCATTCGTCGTCCCATAGATTTCGCAGGAGTTCCGTACAGGTAGCGTGACGGACCTGCAACGACGGGAGCGAACAGATGATGCGCAAACGGCACCTCTCCCGAAGATGAAATCAGCAGCCTGTTCACCCACTCGGCTCCCGCCAAAGTCACCGCAAAACGAGATCGCCAAATGGAGCACGTCAACGCGTGCAGCGCGTGCGCCGGCCGCTTCAACGAAACACGCGCTCGCACGCTCGCCCCGCTTGCGGCGGATCGAGTCGGCGCTGATCGCGGCGTAGCCGCTCACGATCCAACGCTGAAAACCTGAAACCCGCTCCATGCACGCGGACTGTGCCGATGCGGATCGCTCGATCGCAGCATCGCAATCTGTGCTGCGCGAGCCGCCGTGGATGCGTTGCCGGATTTGCGCAGCGTACGATGGAAGGCGGCTGCGAAGCTACGCGATGAATCATCTTCGACGTCCCAGAGCGTTGCCACTACGTTGCGCGCACCGGCGGCGAGGAATGCACCGGCAAAGTCTCTGAGGGTGCCGGGCTCGCGACTGATCGCGGTCTGACATCCGGCCACCACGACCGTGCTCCCCTTTTTCAGCGGCAGACCGGCGGCTTCGCTCACGCTGCACGTTCCGGCGTGGCCTGGTGAGGGCGCCAGCAGCAGGTTCAGGACCTGTCGCTCTTCGATGCTCGGCACCGTATGCGCGCCGACATGGATCACGTCCGCCGTCGAAATATTCGCGGCGATTTGATCGAAGGTCGCATCCTCGCCGACGAGCGTGCGAGATCGCGGGTACTGTTGCGCCACCGCAAGCACCTCGGCTCGCGCCGCAGGCAACGCCGGACATGACGGGCATGCGCTTCGATCGAACGCCGGATCACCGATCGCGAGCACCGTATCGAGAGAAGCGAGAGGTGCGCTCTTCGTCTGCGCATAGACGGACGCACTCGCAACGCGGATCAGCTCAAACTGCTCGATCAGATATTGGCCGGACTTCCGATCGCGCAGCACGGCAAACGGAAGGTCGTGCAGGGGCTGGTCGGCGACGATGACCACCCGTTGGACCCGGGCTCTGTTGATGGCGAGCGGCGCAATCATCGTGTCGTAGAGCTCTTCAGCGATCGAATCAATGTCAGGCGAGCGATCTTTCTCGATCGCCGTGCGCAGGCTTCTCTTTCGTTCGAGAAAGTAACCGGTGTTCTTCGGAAGATGGCGCATGACGACGCGGTCTTTTTCGACGAGCGTGGCCAGCATGTATCGCGGCGATGCGGTAAACACGATTACGGCGGTGCCGAAGCCCAGTCGCTTCGATATCTGCTCCGCCGTCAGCGACTCGACGGCGTCTGTCGCCGCGGTGATGCCATCCATGAACACGAGTCCGCGCCGGCGCTCGCCGAAAGCGAACGCAGCTTCATCGTCGCCGCGGCTCCAGTACAGATTCATGAGCTCGTGGAACGGATCGTCTGCCACGCGAAACCAGAGATTCCGCAGGTCCGCTCGTTTGATGGTTCTGCGCCTCGATTCGAGCAGTGAGATGGCGTGATTCAAATCGTGGATCGCATCGTCTTCGCGCTTCGCCTCGCGCCGCGCAATTCCGCGATAGAAGTAGACGTAAGGAAGCATCGCGACGCGGCCCGTCGCTTCGGCGAAGTCGATCGATTGGGAGAGGAGTTTTTCCGCCTCTTCGGGCCGGCGCTGGCAAAGGCTGATGGCCTGCGCAAGGCGAACATCGTTCTGAACCGTTGGCGGAAGCGGACGTCCAGCCAGCGCGTCGAGCATGGTCCGCATCGAAGGCAGAGGGGCCGGGTTGCGCCAATGGTTCCCGTAAGATCCCGGTTCCGGTGACGCATAAAGAGGCGGCAGAGTAAGCACCGATCCGTAGAGCGCGATGGCGCGCAATTCTTCCCTGTTGAACAGTTCATCGGACGCAGTCCGGCCCATGACGAACTCCACCAGTGCCGGATCGCCGCTCTCATCGGCCATGTGCAATGCAGGCTTGCGCACCCGCCACGCCTCGACGGGATGGCCCATCAGCGAGAGCATGTGCGCAGCGAACACGCGCATGGTCGTGACGCCGTCCGGTTCGCCGTCCGTCTCGAATACGTGTTGGGAAGATGTGTACAGATCCAGCGCCTGATCGAAGTCGCCCCGTTCCGCGAGGCAGTGCCCGATTGCCGCATTGACCATGGCGTGCAGGCCGCGATGGGCCGGGCCGATCTTGCGTTCGAGCTGAGAGAGCCGCGGTAGCGACTGGTCGATGGGGACGACATCGAATTGCGTGGTGATGGCGAAGTATTCAGCAGCATTGGCCATCGGACTTCCGGCTTCGTCGAATGCGCGCCGGGCGGTTTCGAATCCCGCCGCATCACGAGCCTGTGCATAGAGGAGGTGCGCCCGAGCGAGGCTTTCGAGGCGACGCGCGTCGTTGTTCTGAATGCTTTCGTCAATCGCGAGAACGCTGTCCGCAAGCAGGGCGTCGCCGAAGGAGTCGCGCAGGACGGTGCCGATCGTGCGGGCCACATGCAGATCGAGCAGATTCCGGAGAGGACTTCCCAACAATACGCCGCGAGCCCATTGCGGGAGGAGCTCTCGTTCCGCAGCTGTGCGCACGAAATCAGGAAACGAACGCACGATTTCAGGTACCGGCGCGACGTTGCCCGTACGTGCTGCTTCTTCCAGCCGCGCATGCGCCTTCGGCCATTGATCGTGCCGCGACGCTTGCGAGAGCTGATTGATTCTTCGGGACGTTTCTTCGTTCCAGCCGTTGTCGTCGCGCTGAACAAGCGATCGGCTGTAGTTCCGGACTGCGGCCTGATTCAATCCGAGCTTCTCGAGGATGAGAGCGTTGTTGAAGCACGCTTCGGCCGTCTGCGGATATCGGAGGGGAATGAGTGCATCCAGAAGCGTACGCACGTCGCCGTCGGCTTCTGCTTGTTGGATCCGCAGTGCAACTGCGTCAGCTTCCATGCCGAACGCAGTTTCCACTCCCCGCAAGTGCGGCTGCGCGGGCCTGTGAAAAAGCAGCAGGCTCAGCTCGAGCATCTGGGCGCCGCCTTTGTAATCGCCGCCGGCGGCCTTCGCAATCGCGATGTTTGCCCACGCCTCCTGCTCGATGAAGTCGAGTTTGTTTTCGGACTTCAACCTCACGAGGTCGTCCGCGGAACTGAGGCGAATGCCGAGTCGCGCTTCATACTCGTTCCCCACACGCAGCCAGTACAGGACTGCATTCACGAGATCCGCATCGCCGCTGGCGCTCACCGTCGTGACAGGTCCGGGGTGGAATGCAACGCCGGCGATTCGTCCGAGGAAGATGCGATGTGGTGTCTTTGAAAGAAGAAGGCGGAGGTCGGGCTTCTTCGCGGCACTCGCGCTCGTCGCGACGCTGGCGACGAGCAGCATGGCAGTGCGCAGGAGCCTCTGACTCACTGCCGTTTAGAGGGCTCGGAATCAGATTTTTCCGGGGACGGCCGGCGTAGATCGCCAGGTGAACTTCGCGAAGAGCTCCGCGCCGAAGCCGGCCAGGCCGCAGCCGGTGAGGTAGCAGAGCGGGGGGACGATCGCGAACGGGTAACGCTGCCACTGCACGGGGAGCCAGAAGAAAATTGCTGCGATGGTCAGTACGCACCAGAGCGCACACGATCGCCACATCTCGTTGCATGTGCGCCAGCGGAGGGCGAGCCATGCGACGGCGACGATGGCGGCGGCGAGGAACAGCAATCCCTGCAGGTCGCCGAAGACGCACTGAATGATGAAATCGAGTTTGTCGCCGGCGCCCTTGAAGCCTTCGCCGATGGCGAGGTGGAAATCGAGCAGCTGCCGGATGTCGCGGAACTGCTGTTGCAGCCTGGCGACCGGGGACGGCCAGTAGTACGGATTCACGAGCAGCGCGGTGACGGCGAACGTCGCGGTGCCCAACAGTGGTCCCTTCCATTCACGCCTGGCGCGAATGAACAGCACGATCGCGGTGACTGCGAAAAAGAGCGCGCCGTTGAGCCGGGTCTGAAACGCGAGTGCGCCGATGAGGCCCGCGAGAGCCCAGCGTGATGTCGCCGGCGGGAGCGCCGCGAGCAGCATCAGCAGCGTCGCGAAGAGGATGAACAGAGCATCGAACACGGCGTAGCCGGCGATGAACGAGGTGAGGTAGTGGGTGATGAAGAACGCGGACGCGATGATCGCGGCGGCGACGTTGAAGGTCCGCGCCGCGAGCCACGCGACGAGAGCGGCAATCAACGCGACGCAAAGCGTGCAGAGAAGACGGACCGCGGGGAGATACGGCTCGTACGGCGCAGCCTCCGCGCCGTAGTACGAGCAGGTCGGATCGATGACGGAAAGCGTCGGCATCGGCGGCACGTGCCGGCCGGAGAGCTCGATCGCGGCGCCGAATGCGTACTTGCCGACCGGAGGATTGGTGCGGTCGATGATGTTGTACGTCCAGTACTGATTGTGAAAATCGCCGCGGCAGATCAGGCCGAAAAACGCCGATTCGGAGATCTTGAGAATTTCATCATTGCGGCTCCGGCCTTCGCGCACGTGCGTGAGCTGAGCGAACAGCAGGAAGGCGATGAACGCGAGCGCCGCGATCGCTACGTTCCGCAAGTCCCGTCTTCCACGTTCTTCAGATAGAACGATAGCGACTCGAGATTGATGCGGAGGTCGACGGACTTGAGCTTCACGCCGGGACGCAGGCGCAGTTGCACCGGCGCGAAGTTGAGGACGGCGCAGACGCCGGAGTCGACGAACAGGTCGTACGTCTGCTGCGCGGCCGGGGAGGGGACGGCGATGATGCCGATCTCGACGGAGTTCACGCGCACCGCCTGCGCCAGCGCGTCGTAGGAGAGCACGGGGATCCCGCTGCGCGACGTGCGGCCGATCTTCGCCGGATCGTTGTCCGCGAGGGCGACGATGTGGAAGCCGCCTTCGTTGAAGCCGCGGTAGTCGGCGAGGGCCATGCCGAGATTGCCGGCGCCGGCGATGATGATGCGGCGGGTGCGGTCGAGGCCGAGCGTGTGCACCAGATGCTCGCGCAGCACCGACACGTTGTAGCCGACGCCGCGCGTGCCGAACTCGCCGAAGAACGCGAGATCTTTGCGGATCTGCGCCGAGTTGAGATGGAAGCGCTCCGCCAGCTCGTGCGACGAGACGGTCTTCTGCGCCATCGACTCGAGGTAAGTGAGGCAGCGCAGATAGACCGAGAGCCGGCCGGTGGTCAGTTCGGAGATGGGTTCACGTTCGATGGAGCCCATACGGGATCAGGGAAACAGCGCCTGCGCCGCCTGTCCTGCAACGTTGAAGAGCGGCGTAGGGAAAAGACCGAAGCCGATGATGCCGAGCACCGAGATGGCCAGCGCGCCGGTGGCGAAGATGCCGCCGATCGTGGCCGGCGTGGCATCCGTCGCCTCCTTCATGAACATGAAGTAGACGACGCGCAGGTAGTAGTAGACGGAGACGATGCTGGTGATGATGCCGGTCAGCGCGATGCCGGTGTGTCCCGACTCGATCGCGTTCTTGAAGATGTAAAACTTCGACATGAAGCCGGCGGTGGGCGGGAGTCCCGACAGCGAGAACATGCAGACGGTCATGGCGAAGCCGTAGAACGGACGGCGCCAGAAGAGGCCCGCGATGTCGTCGAGCGTCTGCGGATCGTTCTGATTCTTCGCCAGCAGCGAGACGACGCCGAATGCGCCGATGTTCATCAGCGCGTAGACCATCGTGTAGACCGCGATGGCGGCAACGGAATCGTCGCGCATGGTCAGCATGGCGATCATCATGTAGCCGACGTGCGCAATGCCGGAGTAGGCGAGCATGCGCTTGAGGTCGCGCTGCACGATCGCCACCGCGTTGCCGACGATCATCGAAAGCACCGAGAGCGCGGCGACCATCTTCATCCACGAAACGTGCGGGAGCATCGGTCCCATCGCCACGAAGATGCGCACGAGGGCGATCAGCGTCGCGGCTTTCGGCGCGACGGAGAGCCACCCCGCGACCGGCGACGGAGCGCCCTGGTACACATCGGGCGCCCAGCCGTGGAACGGCGCGAGCGCGAGCTTGAAGCCGAGTCCCGCCATCAGCAGGACGAAGGCGACGGTGAGGATCGGCGTCGGCGCGGAGCCGTTCGCCTCGAACCATTTCCCCATCACGGCGAAGTTCGTCGACTGCGTGGCGCCGTACAAAAGCGCGGTTCCGTAGAGGATGAAGCCGGTGGCGAAGGCGCCCATCAGGAAGTACTTGAGGCTCGCTTCGTTCGCGACGACGAGACGGCGGTGGAAGCCGACGAGGATGAAGATGCAGATCGAGACGAGCTCCAGCCCGAGGATGACGACGAGGAGATCGAGTCCCTTGGCCATCATCATCAGGCCGACCGTGCCCCACATCAGGAGCGCGTAGAACTCGCCGGCGTCGATCCCTTCGCGCTGCAGGTAATCGCCTGCGAAGAGCGTGGCGAGGATCGCGGCGAGGAGGAAGGTCATGTCGAAGACGATGGTGATCGCGCTGATCTGGTACATGCCGCCGAAGTAATCGCCTGCCGAGAACGCGGTCAGGCGCTCGGCCCAGGAGGTGGCGACGAAGATGATCACCGCGAGGGCGGAGAGGACGCCGCGCGCTTTCGGCGCGAATGCATCGATGAGGATCAGCAGCATGCCGCCGACGCAGAGGATCAGCTCCGGAAGGAGTGCCTGCAGCCAGCCGTCACCGAGGAGAGGAGTGAGGTTCATCGCGCACCACCTGTGAGCACGGCTACCGTGTCATGCGGAGCGCCCCTCCCGACGGAGCGGGCATCGTGCTTCGGCAGGGGATTCCTCGACCGTCTTCGCGGCTCGGAATGACCCGCATTGGTGGCCAGCATCGTTTTTTCTTGTGACGCGTGCTGCACCTGCGACAGCAGCTGCTGCACGCTCGGCGACATCTTGCGCAGGAACGTGTTCGGGTGCACGCCGATCCAGACGATGAAGACGGCGAGCGGCACGAGCGCGGCGAGCTCGTTCCACGCGATCTCCGGCACGTGCCGGTTCTCGTCGTTGGTGACCGGGCCGTAGAAGACTTTCTGGATCAGCCAGAGGAGATAGATCGCGGCGAGGATGACGCCGGTCGCGGCGACGATGGCGGCGGTGGGATGCGTCTGGAAGGTGCCGCTGAGGATCAGGAATTCGCCGACGAATCCGTTGAGTCCCGGCAGTCCGACCGACGACAGCATCGCGATCACGAAGCAGACCGCGTAGACCGGCATCGTCTCCGCGAGTCCGCCGTAGTCGGCGAGGAGTCGCGTGTGGCGGCGTTCGTACACGACGCCGACGAGGAGGAAGAGCGCGCCGGTCGAGAGGCCGTGATTGACCATCTGCAGGATCGAGCCTTCGATCGACGTCTGGTTCAGCGCGAAGATGCCGAGAACGCAGAAGCCGAGATGGGAGACGGAGGAGTAGGCGACCAGCTTCTTCATGTCCGGCTGCACCCACGCGACGAGTGCGCCGTAGATGATTCCGATGACGCTGAGCGCGATCAGCAGACCGGCATATTGGGCCGTTTTTTCAGGGAAAAACGGCAGAACGAAGCGGAGGAAGCCGTACGTCCCCATCTTCAGCATG
>DATEZA010000195.1:0-7865 GCA_035255945.1 Thermoanaerobaculia bacterium | reverse complement strand
GAAGATCCGCAGCATCCGTTCTATGTCGGCGTGCAGTGGCACCCCGAGGACATGCCGGGGGAGCGGAGCGCGGAGAAACTGTTCGGCGCGTTCATCGAGGCGGCGCGGAAACACGCCACAGAGCGCCATGGCAATGCCTCTGAAATGTCACCCGCCGTCGCCGGGCGTTCGGAATAGGGTTTTAGAGGTGGCCGTTTTTGCGGACGTTGAGAAACGTCGGAGGAGCTCCCTTGAAACGAATCGCACTGGCCGTTGCGGTCGCCGTACTTCTCGTGCCGCAGGCGTACGCCGGACCGTGGCTCAAGTCGCTTTCCGCAGCTCAGCAGAAAGCGAAAGACGGCAATAAGCTGATTTTCGTCGACATGTTCGCCGACTGGTGCGGCTGGTGTCATCGGATGGAGCAGGAGGTCTTCCCCTCGCAGGCATTCCAGAGCGCGACCGACGATCTCGTGCTCCTCCGGCTGAATACCGAGGATGGCGCGGACGGCAGCAAGCTCGCGCAGCGGTTCCAGGTGACGTCGCTGCCGACGTTTCTCCTGATCACACCCGACATGACGATTGCCGGAATCATTCGCGGCTACGCGCCGCCGAACGATTTCGTGAAGTCGGTCAAAGACTCCGAGACGCGCTACAACGATTTCAACAGCCGGGTGAAGGGTGAGTCGTCGTTCGCGAAGGATTATCAGAAGCGTCTCGATCTCGCGCGCGAGTTCACGCAGCGGTACGCGCTTCCGCAGAGCGAGACGCGCTTCAAGGCGCTGACGGCGGAGCACGGCGCGCCCGCGGACATCCGCGATCAGGCGTATTACGAGCTTGCCGTCTCGCAGATCATGCAGAAGAAATACGCCGACGCGATCAAGACCGTGAGCGCGTTCGGCAAGATCCAGAGCAAGGGCGAGCCGTACGAGCGCTCGCGGCTGCTCCTGGCGCAGGCGTACATGGAGCAGGGAAACATGCTCGGTGCCGTGAATGAGCTGAAGAAGTTCAAGCAGACGTTCCCGGGCTCGAAGCTGGTGGGCAACGTCGACATGATCCTTCCCGACCTGGAACGCCGCCTCGCCGGAAAAAATCAGTGAAGGCTTTTTCAACAACATCCCTCGCCCCGCTTGCGGGGAGAGGGTGCCGCAGACGAGTGAGGGGCCGTGCGATCGGCGCGATCGTGGCGCTGCTGGCGTGCGTTCCGCTGTTCGGTCAGATCCTCGACGCAGGAACGCCGCAAGTTACGCTGGAAGGATCGGTACAGTCGCGCACCGGCGACGACGTGCAGGGCATGGTCACGGCGAAGATCGCGCCGACGTGGCACATCAACTCGAACAAACCGCTCGACACCTTCTCCATCCCGACCACGCTCAAGCTCGACAACGCCGATCTCGTCGAAGCGAAGTTCCCGCCGCATGAAGTGAAGTCCTTCACGTTCAGCGCGGGCTCGCAGCTCGCGGTGTTCGAGGGAACGATTCAGATCCCGTTCACGGCGAAGCTGAAGCCGAACGCGAGCACGATCAAGGCGACGCTGCACTACCAGTCGTGCAACGACAAGGTGTGCCTCCCGCCGAAAAATGCGGACGTCGAATTCGCCGTCGCTCCCTCCGTCACCCCCACGCCCCCACGCACCCCCGCACCCTCGTCCTCTTTCACGCCTCTGAGTGCCGCTCCCAAAAACGCGAGCCTCTTCTCGAGCAACATCGGCGGCACGTTCGCCGAGCGGGGACTCCCGCTCACGCTGCTCGCGATTTTCGTCCTCGGGCTCGCGCTCAATCTGACGCCGTGCGTGTATCCGCTGATCCCGATCACCATCGGCTACTTCGGCTCGCAGAGCGGCGGCAGCCGCGGACATCGCGTCGCGCTATCGAGCGTGTATGTCGTCGGCCTCGCAATCACGTACTCCGCACTCGGGGTCTTCTCCGCGCTTTCGGGAAAACTCTTCGGCTCGTGGCTGCAGCTGCCGGCAGTGCTGATCTTCTTCGCGCTGATGATGCTCGTGCTCGCATCGTCGATGTTCGGCGCGTTCGACATCACGGTTCCGCACTTCATCACCGACCGCTCCGGCGGTCAGGCCGGACTGGCGGGCGCGCTGGTGATGGGCCTCCTGATCGGCATCGTCGCGGCGCCGTGCGTCGGACCGTTCGTGATCTCGCTGATCGCGCTCGTCGCGCAGATCGGCTCGCCGTTCCTCGGTTTCCTGATGTTCTTCGTCCTCGCCCTCGGACTCGGCGTGCCGTACCTGCTCCTCGGCATCTTCTCGTCGTCCGCGGTCTCGCTGCCGCGCGCCGGGATGTGGATGGTGCAGGTGAAAAAGGCGATGGGCTTCGTGCTCATCGCGATGGCGTTCTACTTCCTCCGTCCGCTGATCGGCGACACCTGGTTCCGTTACGGAGTCGCGGCGAGCCTGCTGATCGGCGCGATCTTCCTCTTCGCGTCGCGTGCACAAGGCGCGCGCGTGCTGCGGCTCGCCATCGCCATCCTGCTGCTCGTCGCCGGCGCCGCATTCGCGATCCCGAAGAAGCACGGCTCGGAGCTTTCGTGGGATGCGTACGACGAAAAGGCCCTCGCCGCCGCGGCCGCCGCGCACAAGCCGGTGATCATCGACTTCTACGCCGACTGGTGCATGCCGTGTAAGGAGCTCGACGAAAAGACGTTCAGCGATAAGAGCGTCGCGAGCGAGCTCGATCGCTTCGTGCGCATCAAAGCGAATCTCACCGACGCCGAGAATCCGAAGACGATCGCGCTCGCGAAGCAGTACAGCGTCCTCGGCATGCCGACGATCGTCTTCGTCGATTCGAACGGGCACGAGCTGCCGTCGCTGCGACTGGCCGGCTTCGAAGAGCCCGCGAAGTTTCTCTCGCGCGCGAAGCAGGCGAAGTAGCCGCGGCGCACGGGTGAACGAGCCGGCGCCGTACGGTGGTGGTCAGCACCAGATAATTGCGACGGGTGGTGTACGGCAAGCTCTCCAGCTTGCCGGGGGCGACAAGCTGAGAGCTTGTCGTACATCGTTGCAACCGTCGGTGAACTCGACCGGTGCCTGCAGTCCCACCGACTCGCCGGCCTGCTGCGGTGTAACGAACTGGCGGGTGTTCTCCTGGTAGGTCAGGTATCCCGCTGCCGCTTCTTTTCGTTGCACGACGCGAGTCGTTGCACCGCGTCGTTCCAGGCGCGCTCGGTGATCGACATCTGCGCCGGCTCACGCATTTCACAGGACGGCCGTTTGCACGCTGGATTGATACGATGCGCGAATGACGGTGCTCACCTCGAAACAGAAGCAGTATCTGAAGGGCCTCGCGCATCCGCTCGCGCCTGTCGTGCGCGTCGGACGGGGGCGTGTGAGCGAGGCGGTCGTCGCGGAGACGAAGAAGTCGCTCGCGTCACACGAGCTGATCAAAGTGCGTATCGATGCGGATGACTCCGCTGCGCGCAAGGAGCTCGCGCAACAGCTCGCCTCCGCGACCGATTCACAGATCGCGGGGATGGTCGGAAAGACGCTGATTCTCTATCGCGAGCGCGAAGAAGATCCGGAGATCGAGCTGCCTTAGCGCACGCCGCCGGCCGGCACCGCAACCTGCGCCGGCGCTGCATTCGGATCCGCGACCGTTTTCGCGGGCGTCGAACACGCCGCCGGATCGAGCGGATTCGCGACCGGCTTTAGATCGTCCGGTCCGGCAAAACGGAGCACCATCGATGCTTCGACGCGGCGTCCTTTCGTGTCATCGGCCCATATCATCGCGCGCTGGTACTTGCCCTTGATCGTGCTCATCACATCGCGCAGCGTCATGGTGAGCAGACCCTCTTTGGGGTCGTATGTGTACGGCACGGTGCCGACGTTCATCAGTCCGATGCGCAGCGAGCTCGGATCGATCGACTTGTAATTCGGGATCTTCGCCTGCACCACCGGCTGCGCAGGATCGAGATATTGCCCCGGCAGCGGCGCGACGCGCTGGATCGGCATCTGGCCTGCGCCGAGGTAGTGACGGAACGCGGCGAAGTCCATTTTTTTGTCGATGACCATGCGGCGCATGCGCAGAGGATCGGAGCCCTGCAGCACTTTGCCGAACTCGCATGTCAGTGCGGCGGAGTAGCCCGCCTTTGCCACTGCAACGCGCAGGTAATGATCGAAGTCTCCGTACGGATAGGCGAGGAACGAGACGGTGTGACCGGTTTCCTTTTCCAGGATTTTCTTGCTCTGCACGAGCTCGCGATCGAGCCATTCGGAGTACGCGCGATCGTCGAGCGACTCGTGACGACGCCGGGTGAGGAACGGATGCGAGTACGAGTGGCTCTGCACGTCGATGCCGGCGTCCGCCATCTCCTTGATCTGCTTCCACGTCATCGCGTATGCGGTCTGCCCGACGATCTTCGGATAGATGAAGACGGTGAACGGGAAGTGCCGCTTCTTCATCTCCGGGAAGACTTGCGTGTAGGTCGAGCGCCAGCCGTCGTCGATCGTCACGACCACTGCGCGCTTCGGCAGCGATTTCTTCGCTCCCATCACGAAGTCGTACAGATCGCGCAGCGGGATGACGGTGTAGCCGGTCATCTCCAGGTAGTCCATCTGCTGCGCGAATACTTCGCGGCTGATCTCCATGCGCGGGTCGCGTGGCGATTCGACGATGTGATAGCAGAGGACGATCGCCCCTGACTCTGCAATGCGTGCTTCAGCGCGGTTCTTTCGCGTTCCGCCGGCATGGATCGGGAGGGAGAGGAGGAAGGCAAATAGCGTTGCCAGCGTGGCCCGCGCGGTCATTGTGCTCCTGGGTTACGTTCGGAAATTCCGGCCGAGATCGTCTGCAAACAGAGTGCCTCGGAACATCGGCCGGGTATGAAGAGATTTTACCCGGGAGAGTGTGGCGAAAATAAGGAATCTTGAGGGGGAAACCGAGATTTCTGTTACTCTCACCGACCTTCGAACGGAGGCAGTTTTTTCCTATGGATCGTCAAACCCGCAGAGACCTCAAACACGATAAGTTCGTCGACGAAGTCGGCGCACTGTCGAGCCGGGCGCGCGACAATCAGCGCCTGCTGCTCACGATTGCCGTCGTGGCCGTCGTGATCGCCGTGGCCATCTACGGCATCTACTTCTACCGCACCACGCGCGAGCAGAAAGCGCAGGACACGCTGGCGCAGGGGATCGAGGCGATGGACTCGCCGCTGGTCGCCACCGCGCCGGGCCAGCCCACGATGCCGAACGCGAAGTACCACACCGAGGCCGAGCGCACCGCCGCCGCCGAAAAGTTCTTCAAGGACGTGCAGACGACATACTCGGGATCGAATGCATCCGATGTCGCGAACCTCTACCTCGCACGCATTCAGGCCGGCAAGGGTGACGCGAAAGCGGCCCGCACGCTGCTCGAGCAGTTCGTCAACGAACATCCGAAGAACGTGCTGGCGCAGGCCGCGCGTTACGACCTCTACCAGCTCCGCATCGAGAACGGCGAAGCGCAGCAGGTGTCGACCGAGCTCGATCAGGAGCTGAAGAAGACCGACAACCAGGTTCTTCCGCCCGATGCGATGCTGGCCATCCTCGCCCACGCGTACGAAGCGCAGGGCAGCCCCGACAAGTCGCGCGAGCAGTACCGCCGCATCATTACCGAGTTCCCCGAATCGGCGTACGTGCTCGAGGCACAGCGCCGCGTCGGCGGAGCGGCTTAAACTTCCCCTACGAACACTCTCTTCACGATCGTCCTCGTCTTATGGGTCATGGCCCTGGCGAGGACGATTTTGAATTTGCGGGCGATTCCGAAACTGCAATCGCGCCGGCCGCAACGCGCGGCATTCGTCTCCATCCTCGTTCCGGCGCGTAACGAAGAGCGAATCATCGAGCGCACCGTCCGCGCGTTTTTGGCGCAGGACTATCCGAGCTTCGAGGTGATCGTGGTCGACGACCGCTCGACCGACGCGACGCCGCAGATCCTCGCCTCGATCGATGATCCGCGATTGATCGTGCTGCGCGGCGAAGAGATGCCGCCGGGCTGGCTCGGCAAACCGTGGGCGCTGCATCAGGCGGCGGCTCGTGCGCGCGGCGAGCTGCTGATGTTCGTCGATGCCGATGTGTTCTATGCGCCGGGCACCATTGCCGCCGCCGTCGTGCAACTCGAAGAGCGAAATGCCGCGATGATCGCGCTCCTGCCGCGCTTCGAGCTGCACGGCTTCTGGGAAAACGCGGCGATGCCGCAGCTCGCGATGAGCGTCTTCACGTTTCTGCCGATGTGGATCGGCGAGCGGCGGCAGATTGCGTTGCTCGCAGTGGGCGGCGGGCCGGGGAACTTCGTGCGCCGCGCGGATTACGACGCAGTCGGCGGACACGAGTCGCTGCGCGATGCGGTCATCGACGACGTCAGTCTCGCGCGCCGCATCCGCAAGAGCGGGCGGCGCACCGAGGCCGTGGGCGCGGACGATTTCGTTTTCCTGCACATGTACCACGGCCTTCGCGAAGTGATCGAAGGCTTCACCAAGAATGGATTCGCCGTCTTCGGCCGCAGTTACGTGTTCGTACTGACGACGGTCGTGCTGATGATCGTCCTCCACGTCGCGCCGTATGTCGCCGCGTGCTTCGGCAACTGGCCGGCGATCGCGACGGTCGCCGTGATCACCCTCACGCGTGTCGTCCTTTTCCGATCACTGCGCTACCCGATGTGGAATGCGATCCTGCTGCATCCGGTGATGACCGCGATCTGGGCCTGGATCTTCATCCGCTCGATGTGGCTGACCGGAGTCCGCCGCCAATTGCACTGGCGCGGGCGAACGTATGATGCCGCGAAGACGAAATTCGGGCATGAACGCTGAAAGCATCAGCCCGCAAAGGAGTACCCATGACTGACAAGCCTTTTCTGACCGACGTGACCGAGCTGCGCCGCCGCGCGCGGCAACACATCGAGACCGGAGCGGTGACCGACGGCTATCGCGCCGATCGCGAGACGGTGATCAAGCTGCTGAATGAAGCGCTGGCGACGGAGATCGTCTGCGTGCTGCGCTACAAGCGTCATTACTTCATGGCCCAGGGCATCCACTCCGATCCGATCGCCACGGAGTTCCTCACGCACGCGAACGAGGAGCAGGGACACGCCGATCAACTCGCCGGCCGCATCGTGCAGCTCGGCGGCTCGCCGAACTTCAGCCCCGAGGGACTGCTCAGCCGCTCGCATTCGGAGTACGTGGAGGGGCAGAACCTCATCGAGATGATCAAAGAAGATCTGATCGCCGAGCGCGTGGCGATCGATTCGTACACCGACATGATCCGCTACGTCGGCGACAACGACATCACCACGCGCCGCCTCCTCGAAGGCATCCTCGCCGTCGAGGAAGAGCACGCGGACGATCTGGTCTCGTTCTTGGCTGATATTGATAAGGATTGGAAGACGAGAACGAGGGAGTGAGAGACAGAGAGACAGAGAGACAGAGAGACAGAGAGACAGAGAGACTGAGACCCCTCAGTTTCTCAGTCTCTCAGTCTCCCCTGCTCTTTCGATCAGTGCACATCTGCGTCCATCGCGCTAAACCTTTCCCATGAGCGCGATCCCCAACGACGATCAACTCCTCGACGCTTACTCCATCGCCGTCACCAGCGCCGCCGCGCGCATCACGCCCGCAGTGGTCAATGTCGAAAGTAACGGCGGACACGGCTCCGGCTTCTTCTTTACGCCCGACGGTTTCATTCTCACGAACAGCCACGTCGTGAACGCCGCACGCGCGATTCACGTCACGACTTTCGACGGCACGCGCTACGAAGCGTCGGTCGCCGGCGATGATCCGCACACCGACCTCGCGGTGCTGCGCATCTCGGCGCCGACGCAAATCGCCGCAACCCTCGGCGACTCCGACGCGATCCGCCCCGGGCAGCTCGCGATCGCGGTCGGAAACCCGTACGGCTTCCAGTG
>DATEZA010000194.1:0-18282 GCA_035255945.1 Thermoanaerobaculia bacterium | reverse complement strand
TGGGGATCGGACATCCGTATCCGGTGACGATCCGCGTGCTCAACGAGCTCGCGCCGGCGTTGCGCGCGCGCGGCCTCCGCTTCGTGCGCGCCTCCGCCGCCGTGCGCTAGGAGCGCGGGCCTCTGGCCCGCAGCGATCGGGCGTCCCGCCCGGTCGCCGGAGTGGTCGCCGGCCGGGACGGCCGCCGACTGCGGGCGAGACGCCCGCGCTCCATCGTCGTCTCGTACGCCTGCTCGATCAATCCCGCGATCATCTTCCAATCAAGTCCCGTATCGAGCCGCACTCCGATCCATCCCGATGCGCCGACATACGGCGGCCGGTAAATATGCTCCGGCTCCGCCTCGATCAGCGCCGCCTGCGCCCCTTCGGGTGCATTGCAGACCACCGCGATGTTGCCGTCGTCGTGATGATTGTTGCTGAGCATCGCGAAGACGTGTCCTTTGCCGCCGCCGCAGAACCAGGTCGGCTCGCCGTGCGAGAGTTTTTCGAATGTATCGGGAAATGCGAGACAGATCTTGCGGACGCGCTCGATGGTTGTCGCGGATGCTCGCTTCATGCGCTTATCCTACGCCGGTGCTGCTCGCTCTTTTCCTGATCGACCTCGCGGCAGGTCTCGTCGTTTTCCTTCCACTGGTCGGACGCCGCAACGCCGGCGTGAAGTTCTACCGGCTCGTGCTCGTCATCTCCGGCGCGCTCGTGCTCTGCGCGATCGCCGCGCATGCATTTGCAAAACGAATCGACCTCGCCGAAATCGATGCCTCGCTGATCCTCTTCACGCTCTGGGTGCTCTTCACGCTGCGGTGGCCGAAGCGCGTCATCTTCCGCCTTGGCGCGTTGCTGCTCGGCCTCGACTACATCATCATCGGCGTGATCGCATTCAACGCGGCGATGAAGCCGGCGCACTTCGCGTGGGCCGTCGCCGGCGCGCTCTCCTCGATCGCACTCCTCGGCAGCGTCAATCTGGCGATGACCCTCGGCCACTGGTATCTCGTCGTGCGCGGAATGGCGATCGATCCGTTGAAACGATTGACCATCGCGACGCTCTTCGCGGCGATCGCGCGAGTGCTCGTCGTCATCGCCGCGTGCTTCGCCGCCGATCGCCGCGTGCTCTTCGACATCTTCTTCTGGATGCGCGCCGGCTGGGGACTGGCCGGGCCGCTCGCGCTCTATCCGATGGTGTGGGGCACGGTGCGCATCCGCTCCACGATGGCCGCGACCGGCATCCTTTACGTCGATGTCGTCGCCGTAGTGATCGGCGAAGTTTTAGGCGGCTGGCTGGCGTCGCTCGTGCACCTTCCGCTGTGATTCATTAACGCTCCGGGTGCAGCACGACGCGCTCACCAACGAGAGGTGCGCGATCCATCAGCGGAAGCGTGCGAGGATCGTTGAATGGATCCTGTACGCGCAAATTCGCCGGTAAGTCGACAACGAATCGCCACAACAACAGGGTCGCGTGCAGGGATTCGTCGAATGGTCCTAATTCGATTGTTTCCCCGTTCCGGATTTGCAATGGCGATGTGCCGTGAATGGCCTCGAGATAGCGCACGATCTCCTGAGGAACGGGCGTGCCGTCGATTTCCAGGCCGATCGGTCCACCATGGTGCGGCGATTCTCCGGACAGCGTGACCGTTCGCATCACCGGACTGGCTCGGGGCAGCCGCAGGACGAGCTCGTCCGAGAGATCGGGAACCGGGATACGCATCAGTGGATAATTCAGCGCGACTACATAAAGCATCGCACCGGGACCACTACCCGGATCGAGCCATATCGTCTGGTCTTGCTCGATGACGGTATTGCCGATGATCCGATGGCCGAGCACTGTGTAAACGCGGCCGGGACCGATGGGAGGGTGGGCATCGATGCGGACCATCCTGCCGGCCGGAGGCTGGAGGGCAATCGTGGCGGCTTGCTGTGAATCGTGCATGCGAATGTCCCGGATACATGCGCCCTCGTAACCGGGATGCCGGCTGCAAATCTCCAGCGTGACGTTCTCGGAAATTACCTCGTCGCTGACAGTGCCTTTTGCGTCGGTCATGGACAGAATGCGAGAGCTCACTGTGTGATCGGCAGTGATGATGCGGCTGGTTACGGAACTATTGGGCAGCGGTGCTCTCGTTCGGGCGTCCACGACCGTAATGACGAGCCGATTCTGCGGAATATCGATGTCATAGTGGTCGTCGCCGAGGAGCGGTCGCGGCGGGACGTCGACATATTCACGCTGAGTGTCGCAGGGCGTCACCACGACCGGGCGTTCTCCCGGAGCGTCCTCCACGAACGCATCGTAGTCGCCATTACGGTCCGTGTGCGTGCTGCCCGACGCGAACGTCACGACGGCAGCTATTGGAGAGCCCGAGCGAGTCACGCGGCCGCGAATACGTCCGGGCGCAAGGGCAATGTCGACAGCGGCAGTTTGCGATGCTCGCGTGGAGATCATTTGACGTGTGCTCATGCCGCCATGGCTCAGCGTGACGGTGTAATCGCCGGGCGAAAGCATGTCGAGAACACGCTCGCCGCTGTCCGTGTGTAACTGCTCATCGTGTACGGCGACGCAATCCTGTAGCGCACCACGTCCGAATCCAAAAGCGCAGCGTGCGACGCGAAGACTTGTCTGCTCCGGGGTATCTGCGCCACAGGAGGCTTGATGAGACTGGGTCAAAGGATGCGGCACCTGCCAGCGGATCTCGATTCGTGCGCAAGGCCGGGTCACGATCAGCCGCTTCGGCTGTGCGATGGCCGTTGATGGTGAGTGGACCGTCACGGGAGCATGGTCGGGTAACCAGTAGGCTCCGCTCGCCGTGGCGTCATATTCGCCGGGAGGCACATCGAGAAATTCCACAATGCTCGTATCGAACTGTGGCGCACGCCGTAACTCGAATGCCGGAGTGAACGTGCGGCCCTTGCCGACCAGGCGGACGACCGGCGGCGCCATGCCGTCGATCTGCTGTCGTTCCGACGGCGTGACGGCGGCATCGAGACCGGTCAGGACGATTACGTCGTGAGTTGCGCGATCCGGCGCCGGAGCGGTCATCGTGCCTCCCCCTGGCACGTTCAGCGGCCGGCTTGCCCAGATGATTTGCTCATCTTCCACAACGAGCAAAACGCGCATGTCGGCGGGAATGAGCACGCTCGAAACTTCTCTGGGAATCGGTCGCAGTGATGGGCGTGACGACGATTGGCCTTCATTGGAGACATACAGGGCCAGGTATTCACCAGGTCTGAGGCCCTTCTGTGCAGCCGCAACATCGAGCGTGGCCGCCGGTAGAAGTTCTACGCGCATCGGCCGGATGGTTCCAGGGCTAAGAATCTCGATTGCCAGCGGATGAGTCGAAACGTGGGTGTTCGTTTGCACGTAATAGTTCCACAATCCGGCGGGCGGCTCCGGGGCATTCGTCAGTGGGTAACAGCGAACGTCTCCGCTCGTGAGAAAACGATCGAAAAATGGATCGCCGTTCTTGCCGCGGAAGAAACACACCTCGCCTTCGGTGACAGCGGTCGAGCCGGCATATGTGGCGATCTGCATCGTCGACGCGATTGCATGATGGCCTGTGAGGCACGTGCTCAATGCAGCTGCGATCAGGAAAGCACGTGCACGGTGATTCATTCGGCGTCCGAAAGGGCGTTTTCGAGCAACTGGATCGTGCGGTTCCCTGCACCGTGTACGACACTCATGCTGACGAGCAGCATGGCCGCGGCAATCCATGGGGCCGCGAGCTGCTCGCTCCAGTGCCACGAGAGCATCCATCCGCCGAGCACGATGGTAAACAACGCGATCTGCAGGATGCTCCAGAACCGTGCAGCCGGTACGCTGACATGGATATTCGTTCCTGCCACAGACGCCGCGATTCTCGCCTGGATCGTCGGTGAAAACGGCAGCACGGCGTGAATCCGGCGCAGACGGAACCGATATTCGTCCTCACCGCTCGCGATCAGATGCCCGGCCGTCGCAGCGATGTGCGCGACGGCGGCAGCGGCAGCGGCAATCGGCGTCGCTGTTGTGAGAATCACAATGAAGCGCGGAAACCGCTCTTGTACCGTACGCGTCATGAAGATGTGCTTCGTGCGAAGTGTACAGGATGCGGGATCATCATTCCATTATTGTGTCTTGTCCGGCTTTTGGCGAGTGTGTAAGTATCGTGCGCTATTGAGGAGAGCGCGATGCGTCGTCGAATTCTGATCTTGCTCTGCTGTTTACCACTGTTCGCGCAGGCCCAAAGCGTCGCGCCGGACGGCGACTACTGCGGCTATAGCTCGGCACATCGCGACCTCGATTCAGTGTGCCGCACGCACGCAGACGGCGGCCAGTACTGCGAATATGACCCGTATGGGCGCGTTTGCGCATACGTGACGGTCCTCTATAACGGCGAGGACCGCACCTATTGCATGACCTGTGTCGATGGCTCGCCGACACCGCCGGGGGCACCGGGCAGCCTCGGAATGGCTACAACTATCTCGATTGTGGCTATTACTACGGAGACTGGACCGGCTGTACGTCGCCGATCGTCATTGATTTGAATGACGGCTCGTATCCGCTGTCGGGGAAAACCGATCCGGTCGCTTTCGATCTCGATGCCGACGGTCTCCCCGAGCTCGCCACCTGGACGGCACCCGGTTCTGCCGTCGCGTTTCTGGCGCTCGACCGGAACGGCAACGGCGTGATCGATAGCGGAAACGAGTTGTTCGGCAACCATACGCCGGGGCCCGGAGCGTCGACCGCGGCAAATGGTTTCGAGGCGCTGGCTGTACTCGATACCAACCACGACGGTCGCATTGATGCGTCGGATACTGCCTGGGTGATGTTGTTGCTGTGGACGGACCGTAATCATGACGGTCACTCGAGTCTTTCGGAGCTGCAGCCGCTCGCATCGTCGCCGGTCACCGCAATCCTGCTCGATTACCGCCTCGTGGGACGCCGCGACGAATACGGCAATTTCTTCAGATACGAAGGCGCCCTGCAATTGAGCCATGGAATACGGCGCATTTACGACGTCTTCTTTCGCGTCGCGGCGCCATAGGCTGGCTGGCGTCGCTCGTGCACCTTCCGCTGTGATTTTGCAGTGAAAGGAGAAAGCTCATGAATAAGCCCAACTGGTACAACAACGAAGTGGACACTGGCTGGAATCGCGTCAAGGCCGCGTTCGCCAATGACTGGGAGCAGACCAGGCACGACTTCGGATCCAAGAGCGCGCGCGAGCTCAATCAGGACGTCGACGACACGGTGAAGCAGATGGCCGGCTCGAGCGACGGCTTCGAGAAACACGAACCGGCGTTCCGCTTCGGCTACGGCGCACAGAATCACTACAGAACGCAGTATCCGAAGTGGAACAGCGACCTGGAGCGCCAGCTGAGCAGCGATTACGGCAAGGACTTCAATCGCGATCGCGACTACATCCGTCACGCCTACGAGTACCGCTACGGCAACGCGCCGAGCGGCGGCGAGATCCGCGACGAGCGCCGCATGTAGCTCACTGTGCGAGGGAGCAGCGCGAACCGCTGCTCCTTCGTTGCGCTCTGCGAGCCGTTACGCGGTGCTGGAGCGCGGGCATCCCTGCCCGCAGTGATCGAGCGTCTCGCTCGATCACCATCGCCGCCGGCCGAGACGCCCGCCGGCTGCGGGCGGGACGCCCGCGCTCCGACTTGCGTTAATGCCCTTCCTCCGCGCCCGGCGGCGCCTGCCCGTATACATGCCGGTCGTGAATGACCAGATCGAACGGCTTCACCGGCTCCGCGTACGCATAGCCGCGATGCACGGCCTGGCACTTGTAGCAGACCACCACGTTCTTCACGATGCGCCAGACGATGTAGTCGAGGATCGTGACGGCGAGCAGTGAGAGGCCGTAGGTCCAGGGGACGAAGATCGATCCGAGGACGACGAGCGCGATGCCGGTCGTGCGGTTGAAGTCCTTTTGAAAATAAAGCTCTTTGTGGCCGCAGGCGGCGCAGGTGTCGATCAGCGTATCGGCGGGAGGTGCGGCGACCGACGTGTCGAAGCCGCAGAAATCACAAGGGCGCGACGCCTCACCGGCATCGCGCCCCAATCGCGCTTCGCATTTTGTGCAGAGAAAGTGAACGGAAGCCATTTACGCGAGACGCACCGGATCCCTCGACTTCGCTCGGGATGACACGTCTAACGCGTGTCACTTGGCCCGTTCAATGTACCTGTTTTCCGAGGGATCCACGATGATCTCTTCGCCCTCGGTCACGAACGGCGGCACCTGCACCACCACGCCGTTCTCCAGCGTCGCCGGCTTGTACGACGCCGACGCCGTCGAGCTCTTCACCATCGGCTCGGTCGTCGAGATCTTCGCGCGGATCGACTTCGGCAGCTCGATGCCGATCGGCTTCGATTCGTAGAACTGCACCTGCAGCTTCACGCCCGGCGAGAGCCACGCGGCGGCGTCGCCGAGATCCTCTTCGCTGATCTCGACCTGCTCGTAGTTCTCGGTGTTCATGAAGTGATGAGCGTGGCCGTCGGAGTAGAGGTACTCCATCTCGTGCTGATTGATGTACGCCGGCTCGACTTCATCCTGCGAGCGGAAGCGGTGCTCGAACTGGTTGCCCGTGCGCATGTTGCGCAGCTTCGCCTGCACCATCGCGCGCAGGTTGCCCGGAGTGTGGTGCCGGAACTCCATGACTTTGCAGAGGTCACCCTCGAAGAGGATCACCTGGCCTTTGCGGAGATCGTTGGCCTGCATTGAAATTCGAATCCTTTCGTGTAGCGTAGGCGGCGCGAATTTTAGCCGCGAATCGGAGGAATCTTGAAACGACTTTTGGTAGTGGCGGCGCTGCTCGTGCTCGCCTGCCGGCCCAACCGCGAATCGCAAACGGCTCCCGTCGCAACTGATATTCCAGTCGGTCTTTACGGTGCGATGACCGGCTCCGAGGCTGCATTCGGACAGGCAACAATGCAGGGTGTGAAGCTCGCCGCTGAGGAGATCAACGCGAACGGCGGAGTGCTCGGCAGAAAGATCCGCCTGGTGATCGAAGACGATCAAGGCAAGGCCGAAGAAGCGGCTTCTGCAGTCACGAAACTGATCACGCGCGACAACGTCATCGCCGTCATCGGCGAGAACTCGTCGAATCAATCGCTCGCCGCGGCGCCGATCTGCCAGTCGAATCAGATTCCGATGATCTCGCCGTCGTCGACGAATCCGAACGTGACCAAGAAAGGCGACTACATCTTCCGCGTCTGCTTCATCGATCCATATCAGGGCAAAGCGCTCGCGCTCTTCGCACGGCAGAACCTCAACCTGACGAACGCGGCGCTGCTGATCGACAACAAGAACGACTACTCGGTCGGACTGGGCAAAGTCATTCACGACGAGTTCACGCGGCTCGGCGGGAAGATCGTCGCGGAGCAGACGTACGCCGGCGGCGACAGCGACTTCCGTCCGCAGCTAACGACGATCAAGTCGGCGAATCCGCAGGTGCTCTTCGTTCCCGGCTTCTACACCGAGGCGGGACAGATCGCGTCGCAGGCGCGCGACCTCGGCATCACCGTGCCGCTCCTCGGCGGAGACGGCTGGGATTCGCCGGCCGTCGTCGCGATCGGCGGCAAAGCGGTCGACGGCTGCTATTTCTCCGATCATTACTTCGTCGGCGAGGAGCGTCCGGCGGTGCAGCGATTCGTCCGCGAGATCAACAAGCGCACCGGCAAGAATCCCGACGCGAACTCCGCCCTCGGCTACGACGCGCTGCACATTCTCGCCAACGCGATTGCGAAAGCGGGCTCGCTCGATCGCAAAGCGATTCGCGATCAGATCGCGACGACGAAGGATTACGACGGAGTGTCGGGTGTGATCACCATGGGGCCGGATCGCGATCCGATCAAACCGGTGGCGATGATCAAGATCGATGGAGGGACCACGCATTTCGCGGGGTGGGTGAGGCCCTAACAAGAATTACCGAGGTTCCGTATCATTGCCGAGGTCCTCGTCATGCTCGGCTTGCTCGGCATTCTCCTTGCGCAGTTTGTCATCGGTCCTGAACGTCCCGTGGCGCCGGCACGCGCGGGCGTATCCAGTCCATCGCAGGTCGTTCAAGGCACGGCGAGCGACGGCACCAATCAGCTCGTCGTCTGGCTCGACGAGCGTGCGGCGATTCCTGCGCACATCTCATACGGCTCGAAAGTCATCGCGGCGGCGCGTATCGATCCGCACGGGAAGGTGCTGGACATTCCGAACCTCATCCTGCCGATGCGCGCCACCGGCGCCGTGCTGCCGTTCTGGAATGGCCGTGAATACGTCGTCGTCACCGGCGGCTCGTACATGCGCATCTCCGCGTCGGGCGAGATCCTTGATCCGCAGCCGCGCACGTTTCCGTTCCCGTTTCCGTTCGTCTCGAGCATTGCGCAGGGCGGCGATCGGCTGCTCTTCGCCGACAGCGAGCATGCAGTCGTGTACGACACGTCTTTCAATCTCGTCCGCGACCATTTCCTCCTCTTCGACAACAGTGATGGCTTTCCTCCCGTCGTCGCCTCGAATGGGGATGGCTTTCTCGCCGCGAGGACGGCCTGGCGCGAGCTGCAGATCAAGGCGCTCGACCGCAACGGCGCGGAGTTGCGCGGCGACACGGTGCTGCGCGCGCAAGACATCGAAGCCGCCCGTATCGCATCGGACGGCCACGGCTATCTGCTGATCGTTCGCATGCCGTCGTCGTTTTTGCCGTACTACGGCTGGTACAACTACACGTTCTCCGCATTCGCGTTCTCAGGCCAGGGAATCGTCACCACCGCCGGCGTGCCGTTCGGCGCGCCCTGGGCCTGGGACTCAGCCGCCGATCTGCGTTGGCAGGGCGACCATTACGCGCTCGCCTACGTCTCGACGGGCGGCATCGAGCTCGCGACGATCGATCGCATCGGCGGTGCCGACGCGCACCCGGTGCGTCTGCTCGACGGCACGTATCCGCAGTCGGTCCTCGTCTCCGCTCTCGGCCCGCGCATGTTGTTCTGGTCGACCGACACCCCGAGGACTGAGGTGCACGATACGTGGTCGGTGCTCAACGGGCAGCCGTACGGCGATCCCGCATCGTTCAGCGCATGGGCCTCACAACGCTTCGACGTCGGACAAGGCTCGTTGTCGCAGGAGATGCCTGCGGCGGCGACGGCAGGCGACCTCTCGCTGATCGCGTGGCGCGAGCGCGATTCCGCGCGCGATCCGCTCGCGCTCTACGCCACGCGCATCGATCGTTCCGGCAATCCCGATCCGCAGCCGCTCCGCATCGCGAACCAGACCTGTGATGCGACGTGGCCGGCGGTGGCGACGAACGGCACCGACTTTCTCCTCGCGTGGGAAGAATCGTCATCGATCCGCGCCATGCGCATCGCACGCGATGGACATCCGCTCGATGCAGCTCCGATCGTCCTGTCCGAAATGACCACGCCATGCGGCGGCCTCGTGCCGTCGATCGCATGGAACGGCTCGGATTATCTGGTCCTCTGGCGCGACGACACCGCCTTGCGCGCGAAGCTGATGAAGCCCGACGGTACGCTGCGCGACGTTCAGCCGGGCATCGCCGGCGCGAAGGCCGAGGAGTTTCTTGCCGCATCCGACGGTCACGAGTTCCTCATCACGTGGAGGAACAATTTCCAAACATCGGCCTCGCGCGTGTCCGCCGATGGCGTGCTGCGCGACATCGGCGGCTTCGCGCTCTCGATCCATCCCCAGTCGCTCTTCTGGAGCGGCCGCAACTACGTCGTCATCGCTGACAAAACGTACGAGCGCATCAACGCGCAGGGGCAGCGCATCGACGGCAAGCCGATGCAGTTCCCGGCATTCCCGGCCTCGCGCGACGTCCAGTGCTCGAGCGATGGCTGTTTGGCGTACGGGTTGAACGCGAGCGCGAAGGCGATCGTGGCGACGCGGTTCGACGACGGGCCGGGCGGCGTAACGATGGAAACGAAGACGCTCGCCGATGCAGGCGATTCAGCCGGCTGGTGGATGATCTCCGTCTTCGGCGGCGCGCAGAAGAACATCGCGTATCTGCGCATGCCGGCCGAGACGCCATACGCGGGCTCGTGGCATCTATTCGTGCGGCCGATGCTCGCGCCCCGCGCGCGCGCCGTGCGCTGAAGCCTTAAACAGGTAATCCGAGGCGCAGCGAAAGCGCGCGGAGCTTTGCGGCGTACTCGTCGTTGCGCTCGTGCGGTTGCGGCGGTTCGGGCAAGACGAAGCAGAGTGCGGCGACTGGTCCCGATTCCGTTTCGAGCAGCACCGGCTCCGCGCGATACATGCTCACGCTCGGTTCCGCGTACAGCTTGTCGATGTCGGTATGAGTGAGATCCATCGCGATGCCGTGCGCGCGAGCGTTCGCATCAGGGACGAGCGTTGCGCGCTTCCCGATGCGCAATGCGAATCGGGGAAGTGACGCGCGGCGCGCGTTCTGCGGATCGATGCCTTTCGCGCGCAGCAGCTCGGCGTCCATGAAGAGGCCGTAGAAGAAGACGGGGATGCGTCGCTCGCTCACCTCGATGTCTCCACCCGAATCTGCTCGTTCTCGCGCCGCCAGATCATCGCGCTGATCCACCAGCGGCTGTCCTTCTGAAACAGCTGAATGCTCTTGATCGCGCGGCCGATGAGCTCTCCGTCGCGCGACGTTCGCAGCTCGTACGCGCTGAGCACGTGTGCGAGCTCGCCGTACACCTGCTCCTCGCGCCAGAGCTCGCGCTCGTACAGGCTCTCCAGCGCGCCGGAGTCGATCATGCGCTGGTAGTCATCGCGAAAGGTGACCGGATCGAACTCGAACACGCCGTCGTCGCGGACGCGCACCAATCGCGCGTTCAGCGCGAAGACATCGGACTGCGTCTGCCAGTCCGGCTGTGCTCCGCGCTCGAACGACATCGATTCGTACATGCGAGTGATGACGTCTGCGCTCATCGACGTTCAGGGCGACAAGCTAAGAGCTTGTCGTACACCAGGCTCTCAGCTTGTCCTCAGATTCTACGAGTGCGCCTTCCCGCTACACCACCAGGTGTAGGACAAGCTCTCAGCTTGTCCTCAAATTCTACGAATGCGCCTTCCCGCTACACCTGGTGTAGGACAAGCTCTCAGCTTGTCCCCAAATTCTACGAATGCGCCTTCCCGCTACACCTGGTGTAGGACAAGCTCTCAGCTTGTCCCCAAATTCTACGAATGCGCCTTCCCGCTACACCAGGTGTAGGACAAGCTCTCAGCTTGTCCCCAAATTCTACGAGTGCGCCTTCCCGCGACACCGGGTGTAGGACAAGCTCTCAGCTTGTCCTCAAATTCTACGAGTGCGCCTTCCCGCCGATCGCCGCGAGGCGGCGCTGCGCGAGCACGTACGTGTCGTCGCTCGACGCGTGCGCCGGCTTCTTCACGCGCTTGTACGCGGCGAGTGCGGCGTCGGTCGCGCCGTAGTTCTCCGCGATGCGCGCGAGCACGTACCAGTCGTGGCTCGCCGGATCGTCGCGGCCCGCATCGTCCATCGACTTCAGCAGCGCTTCGCGCGCTTCGAGACTCTTGCCCGTCTCCGCGTACAACGCCGCGAGCGTGTGCAGCGACGACGATCCGCCGCGCGACGACGCCTGCCGCGCGTAGCCGATCGCGCGATCGAGATCCTTGCCGATGAAGAGGATGTTCCACGCCGCGTTGTTGTAGTCGGTCGGCGTCGGCTGCAGATCGTCGATCATCTGGCGGTAGTACTTGTCGCATTCGTCGTAGCGGCCGCGCGCCATGGCCACGCGTCCGAGTGCCCGGATCGCATCCTCGTCCTTCGACAATTTCTCCAACCGCGACTTCGCGAACTTCTCCGCGTCGTCGTAGTGATCGCTCTCCGTCAGCGCGGCGGCGCGCATGTTGAACGCCGACGCCGAATCGGGATACGTCTTCAGCAGACGCTCGCTGATCGGCAGCAGCTCGTTCCAATTCTTCGCGAACGATGCGATCGCCGAGAGCGCGAGATCGATGTGCATCTTGACGTCGTCCGCCGTCGCCTTCTCGCGCGCCGCGGTGAGGATCGGCAGCGCCTTCGCGGTGTACGGCGGGCGCAGCATCAGCGACGCGGCCGCCAGACGGATCTCGTCCGGCGTCGCGTTCTGCTTCCCCTTCGCCCACAGCGTCGCGAACGGCGATGTGTCGAGCGGATCGTCCCCCGCATTGCCCGCGGTGATCTCCTCACGCGCCCAGTTCAGCCACTTGCGCGCGCTCTCCGCATCGCCTGCGTCGAGGAAGCGCAGCGCGCTCCAGCCGATCATCTCCGGCTGATGCAGCACCGCGCTCACGACGTACTTGCCGTTCTCTTTGACGATGAAAAACGCCTCGATCGGAAACGCTTTCCCCGCCTCGGCGAGGCCCGCCTGCGGACGCATGCGGATGCGATAGCCGGTCTTCTCGTCGCCATCCTGCTGCAGCTGCAGCGACGCCATCGCGATGTCCGCGATCACGCGCGCCGGCAGCGAGTCATCCATCATCTGATTGCGCACGGCGGCGAAGCTGCGGCCCGCCGACGCATCGAGCTCTTCATCATCGGCTTCCTTCGGCAGATCGTTCTGCAGCTTGACCTGATCGGCGCTGACGAACGTCTCCATCGTCTTCTCGTCCGCGCCGTTGGCGAGGAGCGCGATCATGATTTTCTTCAGCACGTCGCGCGGATCGTCATCGGCCAGCTTGATGTCCTCGGAGCGCTTCGTCTTGCGCAGCACTTCGATCAGCGGCGCGACCTGCGTCGCATTCGCCTGTCCCTGCGACGACTGCTCGAACAGATCGGCGGCCTGCGCGTAGAGGCGCAGTCCCATCACGATCTGCGCGGCATTGCCGAGGAGCTTGCGGCGCGATGCCGGATCGACGGAGCTCGCTTCGCGAATCGCTGCCGCCGAGCCCTCGGTCGCCGCGAGCGCAACGACACGTCCGAGCTCGCGCTCGTCCGGATCCTTCGCCGCATCCGCTGCTTCGCGCAGCTCCTTGAATTTGCCCGCGTATGCGAGCGCGAGCATCAGATCACCTTCGACGCGGTTCTCTTTCAGATCCTTGATCAGTCCGCGCAGCTCATCGATCGCGTCATTGACATGATTGTTGCGGCCGAAGCGCACTCCGTCCTCGCCCCACTCGAGCAGCTCGGCGAGCGCGGCGCGGTACTGCACGTTCTTCGAATCGAGCTCCCTCGCTTTGCGCAATGCCTCGATCGCACCGGCGAGATCGAATCCTTTGCGGAAACGGCGGCCGAAGAGATCGTGCTGCAGGATCCAGCCCTTCGCCGCGTATGCGCCTGCGTACGCCGGCTCGATCTCGATCGCCTTCGCCACTTCCTGCCGCGCCGCTTCGCCCATGCCGCCGGCGAGCAGTGCGCGCGCGATCTCGACGTGATGGCGCGCTTCCTTCTCGTGCAACGCGACGAGCTTGCGGAACTCCGTCAGCGCGCCGCCGACATCGCCGGCATTCAGCTTCGTCGCGCCGATCTCGTCGAATCCGAGGAGGATCGGCTTCTGTTCGGAGAGCTCCTTCAGCGCCTTGTGCGTAGCTTCGAACTCCTGCGGCGTGAGGCGGCGCTTGCCGCTGTCGAACCGGAAGTTCGCGGCGACCGTGCCGTCCTTCTCGATGACGAACTCCTTCGTCAGCGAGCCGGCGCCGAGCTTCGCCGTCTCGTTCTGCGGCAGCGTGCGCGCGGCGTATCCCGGCGGCGGCACGATGCCGTAATGCCACTCCTTCACATACGGCACGAACACGAAATCGTGCAGCCGCTTGTGCTTCGGCTTCGAGCGCTTCGGCGCGTTCGGATCGTCTTCGTCATCGTCGGAGAAGCGGATCGCCTGCGGCATCTCGCCGATCAGGCCCGTGGGGAAAATACCGACCGCAGCTTCGCCGCCGCCCGTCGTGCCGCGCGCCGCTTCCTTCACGCTGATCGACAGCTGGAACGGCTTCGAGAGATCGCGAGGATCGCTCGCGTTGATGTCCTTCAATTCTTTCGCCGCGTAGTAATTCGTCGCGTACTGCTCCATCGAATCGCGGTATGACTTTTTGTCCGACGTGACGTAGAAGCGGCGCTGCGACGGATCATTCGCGCCGAAGAACTCCGACGTCTCCGTCACATCCGCTTTCCCTTCCTCGGACATCTGGAAGAGGCGCGTTTCCTTGATCAGGTTCGTGGTCGACTCGGACACCGGCGTCTGCACGAGCGCAGTCGTCTTCGGATTCGCGATCAGCACCATGCGTCCCTGATCGGGAATCGGCAGCTCGCCGGCGCGCGCGAACTCGTCGGTCGGATCGATCCACATCGGCTGATCGCCATCGACGTGCACGATCGCGTGATTGAACTGGCCGAAGCCGGGGAGATCCTGGCTCACGTCGAGATCGTTGCCCGCGCGGATCAGCGCGACGCTCGCCGGAATGCCGGCTTCGCGCAGCATCGCCGCGAGCAGCGTCGCCTTGTCCTTGCAGTCGCCGTACTTGTGCCCGAGGACTTCCTGGGGCGGGCGAGGGATGATCGAGCCGTCGCCCACTTCGACGCCGGCGTAGCGCACGTTCTTCTGAATCTCTGCGAGGATCGCGTCGATCACGTCCCGCCGCTTCGAGCTCTTAGCAGTGTAGGACAAGCTCTTAGCTTGTCCCGACAAGCTGAGAGCTTGTCCTACACTGATCTGTTTATCGACGACCTCGGAGTACCGCTTCGCGATGTCCTGCCACGACTTTCCGGTGGCGAACGCGACGTAGGGACGTCCCGACTCGTCGTACGGCAGGTTCCATTCGAAATCTTCGAGCGGCTTGAGCGCGCCGCTTTCGATCGTCGTGCGATCGCCGTCCTTCTTCGGCTCGAAGCCCGACTTGTTGACGAGATGCACCGTCAGCGTCTGCGGCGCATCGATGATCAGCCGCGACTGCTGCACGGGCACGCCGCGTCCGAAATAGAAGCGGTCCATCGTGCCGGCGTCGAACATCGGATTGCGGTCTTTGTACGTGACCACTTCCTCGACGATCGAGCCGACGGCGATGCCGGGGAGCGGGGCGCGGAGCAGGCGGTTGTCGCTGAAGATCTCCATCGACTCGTCGCCTGCGGGCGATTCGGTGATCGCCTTCGGATCGAGCATGTGGACGCTGCCGTCCTTGGCGATCACGCGCGCGACCATCTCGGGCTTTTCCTGGTACCACGGCGCCCAGCCGGCCATCACCGTCGACCATTGATCGATGGCCGAGTCTGCGACGACTTTGTAAACGAGTCGTTCCGTTCCGGTGGAGCGGCCCTGCGCGTCGAAGACGTAGTGCATTTCTTCGAGGAGGACGACGGCGTCGGCGTCGCCGGGCTGAACTTTGTCCGCCGCCGCGAGGATCGCCTTCGGATCCGCGGAGAGGGGAGTGCCATCCCACGGTTCTTCTGCAAGTAAAGGAGTTACGGACAGGACGAGGGTCGCGGCGGCGAGGAAAAAGCGCCGGAAAAGGAGGGACGGCATCATGACTCCTGAGAAGTTATTCGGACGCAACGAACGATCGTAACACGCTATACTGCCAGGACTTCCCACTGTCCTTAAGGAGAACCGAATGAACCTGCGCAAACTCTCGTTGGCCGCCGCTGCTTTGACGCTTTTCGCCCTTCCGACGTTCGCCGCGTCGCCCCAGAAACCGGGCAACTGGCAGATCACGATGGAGATGGAAGGCACCCCCGTGAAGATGCCGCCGATGACGTTCACGCACTGCGTCACGAAGGAAGATACGGAGAACCCGGAGAACGCCGTGCCGAAGGGCCGCCAGAACGCGAACTGCAAGGTGTCGGACTTCAAGGTCGACGGCAACAAGGTTTCGTGGAGCGTGAAATGTGAAGGCAAGCAGCCGGTCGACGGCCACGGCGAGCTCACGTTCGACGGCGACAGCTACAGCGGCTGGTCGAAGATGAAGATGGGCGAGAACGAGATCACCACGAAGATGTCGGGCAAGCGCCTCGGTGATTGCTCGAAGTAATCTCAAAAGATCGAGATTGCGGTCTTCGTCGTCAACAGCTCGAGCGCCATCGTCCCGGCGAGCGAGTTGCCCTTCTCACTCAACCCAGGCGACCAGACGGCGGCGGTGAATTTGTCCGGCATCACGGCAACGACACCGCCGCCCACGCCGCTCTTCGCCGGCAATCCGACGCGATACGCGTAGTCGCCCGCTTCGTCGTACACGCCGCAGGTGAGCATCACGGCGTTCACGCGCTTGGCCTGGCGCGGCGTCGCGATCGAGCCGCCGCCGGTTGCGAGAAACGAGAACGCGGTCGCGAGCTCGGCGCACGACATCGCAATCGAACAGAGGCGGAAGTACGCGTCGAGCACGCGGTCGGCGTCGTTGTGCAGATTGCCGAATGATTTGAGGAAGTGCGCCATCGCCCGGTTGCGATGCCCGGTCTCCCGCTCCGCCTCGGCCACCACCACGTCGTATCCGATTGAATCGTCGCCCGCCGCTTCACGGATGAACGGCAGCAGCAGCTCGTCGCCGTGACTGAGGATCGCGTCGAGCACGACGAGCGCGCCCGCGTTGATGAACGGATTGCGCGGAATGCCGCGCTCGATTTCGAGCTGCACGAGCGAATTGAAGGCGCTGCCGGACGGCTCCCGTCCGACGCGCAGCCAGATGTCGTCGCCGTCGAGCTTCATCGCCAGCGTGAGCGCGAAGACTTTGGCGATGCTCTGAATCGAGAAGCGCTCGTGCGCATCGCCGATGGCGAAGAGTTGTCCGTCGACCGTGCGCACGACCATGCCGAACCGGTCGTGCGGAACGGCGGCGAGCGGCGGGATGTACTCCGCAACGCGGCCCTGTCCGATCAGCGGACGGACTTCGGCGGCGATCTCCTCAAGAATTCGCTGGTAATGCACGCGTGCGATCCGCCCACCACAATTGCGCGGCCAGCAACAGCATGCCGAGGTCGCGGAGGATGTCGACGCGCATGTCGTTGATCCGCTGCGCGTAGGTCTTGCCGGCATCGGCGACGTTGAAGCAGCCGCAATCGATCGCATTGCCGCGGAAGAGATTGATGCCGATGGCCACGATGAAGACGATCAGCAGCAACGCGACGAGGTTGCGCGCGGGACGGGTCCAGATGCCGAGTACGAGCGCGAGTCCGCAGAGGAGCTCGACCCACGGCAGGATCAGCGCGGAGAGATTGACCAGCGAGCCCGGCACGAGGCGGTAGTTGAAGATCATGTGCGCGAACGAGGGCGGGTCGGCGATCTTCGGCAGCGCGGCGGCGATGAAGATCGCGCCGAGCGCGATCTGCACGCGGACGGTGAGCCAGGGATGCGTCAATGCTTCACGGCCGGTCATGGTTCCGCTCCGGTGTGGCTCGGCGCGCCGTGCTTCTGCCAGTCAGGAAAGCCGTCCTTGTAGACGTAAACATTGTTGAAGAACGCTCCATACAGCTTCTGCGCGAGCATGTGCGAGTCCTCGCAGTCGCCTCCGCTGCAATAAACGACGATCGGCAGCGCCTGCTGCGCCGGATCCTGCCGCTCGTTGAAGAGCTTCGAGAGTTTGTCGTCGATGTCGGACTCCCACACCGAGTACGGCCGCGCGCCGGCGATGTGTCCCTGCTCGTAAACCGAGGTGCGGCGGGCGTCGAGGAAGAGCGCGCCGTGATCGTGGAGCGTTTTGACGTCGTTGTACGCGATCTCGATGTAGGGCTGCTTTTCGTGCGGGGCGAATTTGGCGAGCGGGTTCGCCGTCGCGGCGGGCTTGGTTGCCGGTGCGGGTGTCGTTTGCGTGACCGGAGTGGCCGGTTTCGGAGTGACGATTGCAGGCGGAGGCGCGATTGTGGCGGTTGGCGGGGCTTGCGTCGCCGTGGCGGGAGGCGGCACTGGCGCCGGCGTTTCTTCGCGCGGCGGCACCTTCGTCGCGTTCGGGTAATAGCCGACCAGGTTCATGTGCCGCTCGCGCGCAGCGAACGCATTCGAGACGAGTGCGCAAAGGATCGCGGCGGCGACCAGCGTCGCGGCCTGGGCCAAATGAGCTCGGGTGTTCATGATGTTGAGACGGTCCTCGATGACAGCCGTTTCATCGTATCAAGGAGCGCGGGCGTCCCGCCCGCAGTCGTCGGGCGTCCCGCCCGACGACTACCGTCGCCGGCCGAGACGGCCAGCGACTGCGGGCGTGGACGCCCGCGCTCCTCATTCCTTCTTCCGTTTGAGGATGTAATCGAGGCCGCCGACGCGGTACCAGCGGTAGCCGTATCCCTCGATCGCCAGCTTGTGCGTGCCCGATCCGTCGCCGTCACTGTGGCCTTCGCTCAGGAGGTTGATCAGCGACGAGCGCTCGCGGTCGGGGATGCGGATCGTCACGCGATGTGGTTTTTCGTCGGTGTTGTGCACGGCGATGA
>DATEZA010000193.1:0-24166 GCA_035255945.1 Thermoanaerobaculia bacterium | reverse complement strand
ATCCTCCGTGTGATGGTCAGCGTCGATGAATGTGAAGAGGGCGTGCGCCATGTGGCCGTACTTCAGGTTGCCGGTGACATCGACGAAATCGAATTCGACCGTCTTGCCGTCGGAGCTGCGCGCGGTCATGCGCGGACGATTCCCTGCGTCGCAGTAGTGCATGAGGTAGAGCTTGTCGCTGTCGAGATAGAACATGGTGACCGGATGGTCGAAGTGCGCTGGATCGTCCGCCTTGCCCGGCTCATACATCTCGTGCACGAGCGCGTTGCCGCGCGAGGTCACGCGCAGGTTCAGGTCGAGGATGGCGTCGCTGCCGCCGTTCGGCATCGGCGGCTCCATCGTGACTTTTCCTTTCCACGAGCCGGCGAGCGACTTGAGCTGGGTGAACGATTTCTGGGCGTCAGACTGGGCGAATGCGGCGAGTGTGAAGGTTGCGAGGGCGAGAGCCAGAATGGGACGAAGCGGTTTCATGAAGCATCTCCTTGCGTGCGCTGTACTGTTATATTCAACTACAACACTACGGCACACGTCAAGAGATGTTTCAAATGTGCGAGAGACCCGGAGGATTGAACGCAGAACGCAGAACGCAGAATGAGAATTGAGAACTGAGGTGGCGCTTCGCGCACGTCCTTTTTCTGAATTCTTCCTCTGCGTTCTGCGTTCTGCGTTCAATCCCCGAGGCGCTCACCGACGCCCTCAGAAAAAAATTTGAGCCTCGTGTCGATTTGTCGTCTGCTCCTTCGACGTGTCAGTGAAGGAGACAGAAACGACGATGAAAACCACAGGTTCACTGCTCGCCGGATTGGCCACGATCTTCGTAGTCACGACCGCCGTCGATGTCGTGCTGCACGCCACGGGCGTCTTCCCGCCGTGGGGACAGCCGATGTCCGATGCGCTGTTCGCGCTCGCTGTCGCATATCGCACGATCATCTGCATCTTCGGCTGCTGGCTCACCGCGCGACTCGCTCCGCGTGAGCCGATGAAACACGCGCTGATCCTCGGCGCGATCGGTCTCGTGCTCACCGCCGGCGTGACGATCGCGACGTGGAACAAAGGCCCGGCGTTCGGTCCTCACTGGTATCCGATTGCACTCATCGCGCTCGCGTTGCCGTGCGCGTGGATGGGTGGAAGGTTGCGCGCGGCGTAAACGGCCGACGAGCCCCGACGAGCCCCGACGAAACCCCTCACCCCTGGCCCCTCTCCCCGCGAAGCGGGGAGAGGGGGATGGAACGAAAAAAAGGAGAAAACGACAATGCGAGTTTTGGTTCTGGTCAAAGCAAATGAACATTCCGAGAAGCTGGCGATGCCGACGAAAGAGCTCGTGGCCGAGATGGGCAAGTTCAATGATGAACTGGTGAAAGCGGGGGTGATGCTCGCCGCGGACGGCCTGAAGCCGAGCTCCGCGGGGAAGCGCGTCCGCTTCGGCGCGAAGCCGACCGTGATCGACGGTCCGTTCGCGGAGACGAAAGAGCTCGTCGCAGGCTTCTGGATCTGGCAGGTGAAGTCGATCGACGAAGCGGTGGAGTGGCTGAAACGCGCGCCGTTCGGCGGCGGTGAAGAAGTCGAGATCCGTCCGATCTGGGAAGAATCCGACTTCATGGAATCAATGGGATGACGTAATGTCGGCAGCTCGTGACGGCTGCCGACATTCATCGCACCATCGACGCAGTCTGGCGGATGGAGGCGGCAAAATTGATCGCCGCCCTGACCCGCATCGTGCGCGATGTCGGCATCGCCGAAGATCTCGCGCAGGACGCGCTCGTTGCCGCGCTGCAGCAGTGGCCGAACGAAGGCATTCCGGATAAGCCGGGCGCGTGGCTGATGACGATCGCCAAACACCGCGCCATCGATCTGATCCGGCGCAACGCGCTGTTCGAACGGAAGCAGGCGGATCTCGTACGCGATGTGGAAGTTCAGTTCGAGGAGCCTGAGGTGATCGACGACGATCTGCTGCGACTGATCTTCATCGCCTGCCATCCGATCCTCACCACCGAGGCTCGCGTCGCGCTCACCTTGCGACTCCTCGGCGGACTGACGACCGACGAGATCGCACGCGCGTTTCTCGTCCCGGAGCCGACGGTCGCGCAACGCATCGTGCGCGCGAAACGCGCGCTCGCCGAGGCGAAGGTGCCGTTCGAAGTGCCGACAGATCTGGCGGGCCGGCTCGCGTCGGTGCTCGAAGTCATCTACCTGATTTTCAACGAAGGCTACTCGGCGATCCGCCCGTCGTTGTGCGAAGACGCGCTGCGCCTCGGACGCATCCTCGCGGAGCTCGTGCCGAATGAATCGGAAGTGCATGGACTCATCGCACTGATGGAGATTCAGGCGTCGCGTTTCGCCGCGCGGCTCGGCGACAAAGGCCAGATCGTTCCGCTGCTCGAGCAGGATCGCGGGCGATGGGACTACGTGTTCATCGGACGCGGCCTCGCCGCGCTTGCACGCGCCGGCGAACACGCGCACGGGCCGTATGTGTTGCAGGCGGCGATCGCCGCGTGTCATGCGCGGGCGCACACACCCGAGGAGACCGACTGGGAGCGCATCGCATCGTTGTACGAGACGCTTGCGGACGTCACGCAATCGCCGGTCGTCGAATTGAATCGCGCAGTTGCGATCGGAATGGCGCGCGGTCCGGCGGCGGGACTGGCGCTCATCGATGAATTGATGCACGAGCCGTCGCTGCGCAATTACCAATTCCTCCCCGCCGCGCGCGGCGACTTGCTGGCAAAGCTCGGACGTCGCGAAGAAGCGCGCGAGGAATTCGAGCGCGCGGCGTCGCTCACGACGAACGAACGGGAACGTGACCTGTTGTTGCAGCGCGCCGCTTCGGCGTAGGCGTATTCTCGTTTTCATGCGAACGACAGTTGCGATTCTCTTCGTGCTCTGCGCCTGCTCTCTCTTCGCGCAACCCGTCACCGTCGGCACGATGATCACGGACCACGGCGGAACCGCGACGATCACCAGCAACGCGCCGGTGACGTACGTGGATCTCTCCAGCTATGCGCGGGTGGCCGGTACGGTCGACAAGGCGAGCGTGGTCTGGAGCAAGGCCTGCTCGGGCGCCTTCAAGATCGTCTTTCTGCGCAACACGTTTTTCAACCTGTCGTCGTACACGGTCAATGCGGTGCGTGGTCCGTTCGACGCCGTCGTGGGCCGCAACGACGTCACGCTGAGCCCACCCGTCTCGATTCTTGCCGGAGACGTCATCGGCATCGTGCAGCTGCAGCCCCTTGTGAGCTGCGGCACGGTGCAGGTGCAGAACAATCCGGGACGGGTCGGCTACAACCTGATCACGACCTCCGACCTCAGCGTCGCCGGCGCGCTCGGCAGCTCATCGAATTTCGCCCCGTCGTACGACATCGGTGTGTTCGCATTCGCGTCGAATCCCGTGCTCACGCGCATCATCCCGGCGGCGGGCGCGGTGCAAGGCGCAACCGCGTTTTTCCGGACATCGCTGCAAATGCTCAACCCGACGGCCTCGCCAATCACCGGCAAGCTCGTGTTTCACACGCAGGGACAACCGGCCAGCGCGAGCGATCCATCGCTCGCGTTCACCATTCCGGCCATCCAGACGCTTTCGTATCCCGACGTAATCGCGTCGATGGGCGCCAGCGGGCTCGGCTCGCTCGACATCTACACGAACAACGGCGCCGTTCCGATCGCCAGCGCGCGCGTCTTCAGCGACGGCGGCAGCAGCGGCACGTCCGGATTTTCAGAGGAAGCGTTGTCCTGGGACAGCGCGATGGACGGCTTCGAGCACGGCTTCCTGCTGATTCCGCCGGATCTGACGAACTTCCGGATGAACGTCGGCGTCCGGACGCTCGAGAGCGGCGCAACGCTCAGCATCGTGACGTACGCAGCGAACGGCTCGCTGGTCAACTTCCGCTCCAGCGTCGCCTATCCCGCGAACTACTTTGTGCAGGTTCCGCTGAGCGAATTCACCGGTGTCGCGTCGCCGCCTGCAGGCGGCTCCATCTACATCGGCGCCACGCCCCTGAGCCGCATGTTCATCTACAGCTCGGTCGTCGACAATCGCACGTCGGACTCCACGTATCGGCTGGCGAACGTGCCGTAGCTACTCCGCCATCTCTTCATCGATGTAGCACCACTTCCACTCCTCGCCCGGCTGGAACGACTGGATCACCGGGTGCTTGGTTCGGTGGTAGTGCTTCGTCGCATGCTTGTTCTTCGACGAATCGCAGCAGCCGATGTGGCCGCAGTGCAGGCAGCGGCGGAGGTGGACCCACGAATCGCCGGACTGCAGGCATTCTTCGCAGCCGTTCGGCGTATGCGCGGGGGCGTTGTCGGTCGTCTTCAGATGCTCACACATGATTTCGCTCCAGTTCCGCGCGGTCCCAGTGTCCGAGGTCCGCGGCTGCGTCGTAGGTCGATCGGCAGAAGTCGAGTAATGCCTGGCCGGGGTCGGATGCAAGTCGCATGTCGTCGTGATGCAGATAGAAGCCGCCGAGCGATTCGTTGTAGTGCGCGGCTGCAGGCTTCACTGCGGCATTCCGGAAGCCGGCAGGTTCCGGAGCGGCGTAACTGTAGAACGCAGGCAGCGCCAGGCGGCTGTCGCCCGGCCACCAGCCGGCGCTGCTGACCTCGTGCGAGTACGCCTCGCGGGTCATCGGATCCGCATCCGGACGCGCCGGCGCTCTGCGGCCGGAGAAGCGCGTCAGCGCGAGATCGAAGCTGCCCCAGAAAAAGTGAATCGGGCTGCACTTGCCGATGAACTCACTGCGGAACACCGACAGCACGGCGTGCGACTGCGCGAGCACGCGCCAGAAGCGCTGCACGTATTCGGTGTCGTACGACTTGTGCGCGACGTCGCGATCGAGCGGGATCGGGTTCTCGCATTCGACCGGCGTCGTCCAGATGCTGCAGCGGATCCGCAGCTCTTTCAGCGCGGAGAACACTTCGTCGTGAAAATCGGCGACCGTTCGCGGTTCGAGCGCCACGTCGCGCTCCACGCCGTCATTCGTGCGGATGTGCAGTTGGTGCGCGATGAAATCGAATTCCATGTCGAACCAGCGGTCGCCGAGCGCGATGACCGAGGTCGTGAGTCCGCGCGCGCTGACGTAGAGCGGCACGTGCCACCAGTGATTGATGGATGGCGTGAGCTCCATCCGGATCTTGCCGATGACCTGCATCCATCGATGCAGCGTGTCTTTCGTGTCGATCCATTCCGCGAGCGGGAGTGCCGGCCAATTCATGCGACGAGGATAAATTGAACCGGCCCCCAATGGGTTAAGGACGCGACCAGCCATCAACTAATGATCCGCGTCGTGCTCAGAGCCTGACCCGCGCCGGCGCGTCCCTTCACGTATTTTCAATAACTTACGACTGGCAGCGGCCTTGCTGTAGGTACGGCTATTTGCAATTCCATCCTGATGTCAAAAATTAAGAAGGGGTCTTGATGAAACGAGTTTTGTTTGTTTGTCTCATGCTCGCCGTGGCGGCGCTACCGGTCGCTGCCGATCCGGGCAACGGGAACGCGTACGGTCACTCCAAGGTCGATCAATCGGCGAAGAATGACCGCTCGCCGAATCTGCGCGACATGAACCCGATTCCGCCGCAGGGCGGCCCGGCTCGCGAAAAGTTCGAGCCGAAGCGGGTCAACAAGGGCGACGGACTGCCGCCCGGCGCGAACGATGCCGCGATTCAGACGCAGGTCACGCAGCAGGCGCCCGCGGCACTCGGATCGTTCGAAGGCGTCGGCCTCGCGAACTACGCGGTCAATGCCGCGCCTCCCGACACCAACGGCGCGATCGGCCGCCAGTACACCGACGGCACCGGCACGCATCAGTGGTACGTGCAGTGGGTGAATGAAGCGTTCGCCGTGTTCGATGCGCAGACCGGCAACATGGTTTACGGTCCGGCCAACGGCAACACGCTCTGGCAGGGATTCGGCGGAACGTGCCAGTCGAACAACGACGGCGATCCGATCGTGCAGTTCGACAAGATCCACGACCGCTGGATCTTCACGCAGTTCGCGGTGAGCTCGACGCCGTACACGCAGTGCGTCGCCGTCTCCACCTCGCAGGATCCGACCGGCAGCTACAACCGCTACTCGTTCTCGTACGGCACGAACTTCAACGACTATCCGAAGCTCGGCGTGTGGCCCGACGCGTACTACATCACCTACAACATGTTCAACGGAAACACCTTCGCGGGCGGCTGGGTGTGCGCGTGGGACTCGGCGAAGATGCTCGCCGGCCAGGCGGCGACGCAGCAGTGCTTCAACACCGGCACGACGCATGGCGGCGAGCTCGTGTCCGATGTCGACGGCAACACGCTTCCTCCGGCCGGCGAGCCGAATTACCTCCTCGAGTTCGGCACGAACAGCCTGAACGTGTGGAAGTTCCACGTCGACTGGGCGAACACGGCGAACACCACGCTCACCGGTCCGACCAGTCTTCCGGTCAGCGCGTTCAGCATGGGATGCGCGGGCGGCGCCTGCATCAAACAGCCCGGCACGAGTCAGCTCCTCGACTCGCTCGCCGACCGCCTGATGTACCGCCTCGCGTACCGCAACTTCGGCTCGTCTGCATCGATGGTGGTCAATCACACCGTGAAGACCGGCACGAACAAGAAGACCGAGTCGACCGCGGTCCGCTGGTACGAGCTGCGCGTGAACGGCGGCAACGTGAGCGTGTTCCAGCAGTCGACGTTCGCGCCCGACACCACCTTCCGCTGGATGGGCAGCACAGCCATGGACAAGACCGGCAACATCGTCCTCGGCTACAGCACGTCGAGCGGGTCGGCGTATCCGTCGATCAAGTACACAATGCGCACGGCGAGCGATCCGATCAACACGATGCAGCCCGAGGCTTCGATCTTCGCCGGCACCGGCGCGCAGCTGCGGTCGCTCAACCGCTGGGGCGATTACTCGAGCCTGAGCGTCGATCCGACCGATGACTGCACGATGTACTTCACCACCGAATACCTCGCACAGAGCGGCACCTTCAACTGGCACACGCGTGTGGGCAAGTTGAAGGTAACGAACTGCAACTAACAGGAGCGCGGACGTCCCCGTCTGCAGCCGGCGAGCGCCCCGCTCGCCGGCTTCTCCACCCCCACCCGCATCGCGCGAAATGTTTCACGATTGAAAAGCGATCTCGCCTGGTGCCGCTGTAGGATCGCCAAACGATTCGGCGCGTTCCGTTGAATATCAAGCTGTGACCATCTCTACGCCTTGTAGAGAGTCACAGCCGGCGTCTGCTTCGCGACGAACTGTTTACAACGGAATTGGTGTTACCTGCCGATATGCTTTTCCAATCGAGGTGTCTCGCATGATGAAGCGAATGCTGTTGATGCTGGCGATCGTGATCGCCTTTGTGGCCGCGATCGGCTCAGTGAAGTTCATTCAGATCAAGAAGGCGATGGCCGCCGGCGCGATGTACGCGCCGCCGCCGGAAGCGGTCACGACCGTGCTCGCCAAAGCCGAGCCGTGGCAGACGAAGCTCTCCGCGATCGGTACCGTCGCCGCCGTTCAGGGTGTGACGGTCAGTGCCGACCTCCCGGGTATGGTCGAGGAGATCTCGTTCGTCTCCGGCAAGCCGGTGAACAAAGGCGACGTGCTCGTCCGCCTCGATACGAAACAGGAGCGCGCCCAGCTCGTCGCGGCCGAAGCGCAGCGTGAGCTTTCGCGCGTCGATCTCGACCGCGCGAAAGGCATGCTCGCCGGCGGCATCATTCCCCAGGCAACGTTCGACAGCACGGCCGCGCAGTTCAAGCAGGCCGACGCGAAGGTCGGCGAGATCAAAGCGACGATCGAGCGCAAGACGATCCGCGCGCCGTTCTCCGGCGTGCTCGGCATCCGCATGGTGAACCTCGGCCAATACCTCGAAGGTGGCGCAGCGGTGGTGTCGCTGCAGTCGCTGCGTCCGGCCTATGTCAACTTCACCGTCCCGCAGCAGGAGATCGGCGCGCTGAGAACCGGCTCGCAGGTCGAGGTGTCGTCCGATGCGATCGGCGGCAACCAGACCGGCCGGATCAACGCGCTCGATTCGACCATCGATGAAGCAACGCGCCACGTACGCGTGCAGGCCGTGTTCGACAACGCCGACGGCAAGCTCCGTCCCGGCATGTTTGTGGAGGCGAAGCTTCCACAGGGCGCGAGCAACGAGGTGATCACGCTCCCCGCATCGGCGATCAGCTACGCGCCGTTCGGCGACTCGGTGTTCATCGTGGAAGACGTGAAGGGACCGGACGGCAAGTCGTTCCGCGGCGTGCGCCAGCAGTTCGTGAAGCTCGGCGGCTCGCGCGGCGATCAGGTCGGAGTCTTCACCGGCGTGAAGCCGGGCGAGGAAGTCGTGACGTCGGGCGTCTTCAAGCTCCGCCCCGGCGCCGCCGTCACCGTCAACAACACGGTCCAGCCGGGGAACAACCCGGCGCCGAAACCGGAAGATAGCTAGAAAGAGTTACTGAGTTGCTGGGTTCCTGGGTTGCTGAGTGCAGCCCACCGAGTAACCCAGCAACTCAGCAACCCAGCAACTCACTTATGAAAATCACCGACCTCTTCATCAAACGCCCCGTCCTCGCGGTCGTCGTCAACCTCGTCATTCTCATCGGCGGATTGCAGTCCATCCGCTCGCTGACGGTGCGGCAGTTTCCGCGCAGCGACATCGCGACGGTCGCCGTCACGACCGTCTATGTCGGCGCGAACGCGGATCTCGTCCGCGGCTTCATCACCGCGCCGCTGGAGCGCGTGATCGCCGGCGCGGAAGGCATCGACTATCTCGATTCGTCGAGCTCGCAGGGCGTCAGCACGATCACCGTGCACCTCAAGCTGAACTACGACACCAACGCGGCCCTGACGCAGATTCAGGCGAAGGTCGCGCAGGTGCGCAACCAGCTGCCGCCGGAAGCCGAGGCGCCGATCATCCAGCTGCAGACTGCGGACAGCCAGTTCGCGTCGGGCTATCTCGGCTTCTCGTCCAGCGATCTCGATCAGAACCAGATCACCGACTACCTGACTCGCGTCGTGCAGCCAAAACTCAGCGCGATTCCGGGCGTGCAGCGCGCCGACATCCTCGGCGACCGCACGTTCGCGATGCGCGTCTGGCTCAAGCCGGAAAAGATGGCGTCGCTCGGCATCTCGCCGTCGCAGGTGCGCGACGCGCTCGCCTCGAACAACTACCTCTCCGCCCTCGGCAGCACGAAGGGCACGATGACCTCGGTCAACCTCGTCGCCAACACGAACCTGCAGACGACGGACGAGTTCAAGCAGCTCGTGGTCAAGGAGCAGAACGGCACCGCCGTGCGCCTCGGCGACATCGCCGACGTCGTCCTCGGCGCCGAAAACTACGACCAGCAGGTCAGCTTCAACGGCCAGAACGCCGTCTTCATCGGCGTCTTCCCGATGCCGACCGCGAACACGCTCGAAGTGATGAAGCAGGTCCGCGCGGTGCTGCCGGAGATCCAGTCGCAGCTGCCCGCCGGCATGACGGTCGGCATTCCGTACGACGCATCCGCATACATCCAGGACGCGATCAACGAAGTGCTCAAGACGCTCGCCGAAACGCTGCTGATCGTCGTCATCGTCATCTTCCTGTTCCTCGGCTCCATGCGCGGCGTGATCATCCCGGTCGTCGCCATTCCGATCTCGCTCATCGGCGCCGTGCTGCTGATGAACGTGTTCGGCTTCACCATCAACCTCCTCACGCTGCTGGCAATCGTCTTATCCGTCGGACTGGTCGTCGACGACGCCATCGTCATGGTCGAGAACGTCGAACGGCACATGCACATGGGCAAGACGCCGTTCCAGGCGGCGCTCGACGCAGCGCGCGAGCTCGTCGGACCGGTCATCGCCATGACCATCACGCTCGCGAGCGTCTACACGCCGGTCGCGTTGCAGGGCGGACTCACCGGCTCGCTCTTCCGCGAGTTCGCGTTCACGCTCGCCGGATCGGTGCTGATCTCCGGCATCGTCGCGCTGACGCTGTCGCCGATGATGGGCTCGAAACTGCTGCGCGAAGGGGACACCGAAAGAGGCTTCGCCGGCTTCATCAACCATCAGTTCGAACGCGTGCGCAGCATGTATCAGCGGATGCTCACCGGCACGCTGAAGTACCGGCCGGTGGTCATCACGCTCTGGGCACTCGTGCTGCTGCTGATCATTCCGTTCTACATGTTTTCGCAGAAGGAGCTCGCGCCGTCCGAGGACCAGAACTTCGTGTTCGGAATCATCCAGGCGCCGGCGAATGCGACCATCGATCAGACGAAGCTCTTCTCCAAACAGATCGACGCCGTCTATCGCTCGTTCCCCGAGACCGTCTCGACGTTCCAGCTCGTTTTCCCGACCTCCGGATTCGGCGGCATGGTGGCCAAGCCTGCGAGTGAGCGGAAGCGCAGCACGCGCGATCTGCAGGTCGCCGCGTCGAAGGAGATGTCGAAGATTCCGGGCATCCGCTCGATCATCCTGACGCCGCCGTCACTGCCGGGCAATCAGGGCTTCCCGGTCGATCTGGCGATCGTCTCGACCGCCGAGCCGGCGCAGCTCGCCGAGTTCGCGAATCAGCTCGTGCAGAAGGCGTTCAAGAGCGGCAAGTTCATGTTCGCCGACACCGATCTGAAGTTCGATCAGCCGCAGGCGCGCGTGGTGTTCGATCGCGACAAGCTCCGCGCGCAGGGCGTCGACATGGCGCAGGCCGGCCGCGATCTCTCCGTCCTCCTCGGCGGCAACTACGTCAATCGCTTCAGCATCCAGGGCCGCAGCTACAAAGTCATTCCGCAGGTGAAGCGGATGGATCGCCTCACGCCGGAGCAGCTCGGCGACATCTACGTCGGCGGCGCCGGCGGCAAGCTCGTGCCGCTGTCGACGTTCGCCACGATTCAGACCACGACCGAGCCGCGCGACCTCAAGCGCTTCCAGCAGCTCAACGCGGTCCGCATCCAGGGCGCGATTCCGCCCGGCGTCTCACTCGACACGGCGCTCAGCTATCTCGAGGACGAAGCGCACAAGATCCTGCCGCGCGGCTACACGCTCGACTACGCGGGCGAATCGCGGCAGCTGCGCCAGGAAGGGGGCAAGTTCCTCGGCGTCTTCCTGCTGTCCGGCATCCTGATCTACCTCGTGCTCGCCGCGCAGTTCGAATCGTTCCGCGATCCGCTGATCATTCTCGCGGGCTCGGTTCCGCTCGCGCTGGCAGGCTCGCTCCTCTTCTCATTCCTCGGACTGACCTCGATCAACATCTACAGTCAGGTCGGACTGATCACGCTCGTCGGACTCATCTCGCGCAACGGCATCCTCATCGTGCAGTTCGCGAATCACCTGCAGGAGCTCGGCCGTACGAAGCTCGAAGCGGTGATCGAGTCGGCGGGCACGCGACTCCGTCCGATCATGATGACCACGGCCGCGACGGTCGTCGGTCACCTCCCGCTCGTCTTCGCGCACGGCCCCGGCGCCGGCGCGCGCAACAGCATCGGCATCATGCTCGTCAGCGGCATGATCATCGGCACCGCGTTCACGCTGTTCGTCGTACCGTCGATCTACGTCCTCGTCGCGCGCACGCACAGCGCGCACGAGGGCGAGCCCGCCGGCGAAGAGCTCCCCGAGTTCCAAGGAGCAGTGGTGTAGGACAGGCTCTCAGCCTGTCTCAGGGGGACAGGCTGAGAGCCTGTCCTACACCTGCCCCCGCCCCCAAAAAATGCTCCGCTCCATCGTCCTCTCTCTCTGCGTGGCCCTCGCCGCGCTGCCCGCTCTCGCCTCGACGCACGTCTGGCTCGGAACGGCGAACAACCGCATCTCCGATCCGGCGAACTGGGGCGGCGGCTCGCCGCTGAACGATCCCGATGCGGAGATCGTGTTCGACGGCTGGGCCGCGCATTACGACGTGTTCAACGACGTCCCGAACCTGCGCTTCAAAACGCTGCGGTTCGCGTTTCAGGGCTTCTCGCTCTTCGGCGAGCCGCTGCTCGTCAGCGGAGAGAGCACGATCGATTCGACGTACGACGTCCGGATCTTCTGCGACATCCGCGACGAAGGATCGCTGACGCTTTCGTCGACCGCCGGCCCGATCGATCTGCGCGGCGCGATCGGCGGACCGGGAAAGGTGTTCGTCGTCAATGCTGCTGCGATCTTCAGCGGTCCGAATGCGAACACGTACACCGGCGAAACCGTCCTGAAGCAGGAGGGCTCGCTCACGCTGAAGAAAGACAAGCCCGGCGTGATCGCCCTGCCCGGCAATCTCCGTTCGGAATTCGGCTTCCAGGAACGGCTGATCGTCAGCACGCCGAATCAGATCGCGGACGACGCGCAGATCGCGCTCGCTGAATCGGGCGAGCTTCAGCTGTATGCGGATGAAACGTTGCACGCGCTGCAGCTGGCGGAGAGGATCAGCGTCCCGCAATCGGAGCAGCCGGTGCCGACACTCACCGTCGATGCGCTCGAGGTAGCGAGGAGCGTCTCGATCGATTCGAACCTGCACCTGACCCAGAGCGTCCTCGACATTCCGCAGAACGCGTCGATCGGTGTTTCCGGCAAAGTGGATGTGCCTCCTTCCGGCATCACGCTGCGCGGCGCAGGCAGCGTGTCGTGGGGCGGCGACTACACCGCGCCGGCGAAAATCGAAGGAATCACTGCAAACCTGCGCACACCGAAGAGCGCCGTCGAAATGACCGGCGGCGAAATCGCCGGCAATGTCGCATCGCTGCATGCGACCGGCGGCGCAATCGTCAATCGCCTCGTCTCGTCGAGCGACGTACACCTCGGCCCGGACGTGACGCTCAGCGCACGTGCGAGCACGTACTCGCCGGGCTCGTTCATCGATCTGAACGGCGTGCTTGATCTCGCCGATGCGACGCTCGATCTCCTCCCCGCGAGCTTCGCGACCGGACCGGTCGTGCTGATCCGCAACGCGTCGGCGCAGCCGGTCATCGGCACGTTCAAAGGCATCGCCGAGGGCGGCATCGCATTCAATCGATTCCGCGTCAGCTATCACGGCGGCGACGGCAACGATGTCACGGTCACCGATCTCAGGAAGCCCGACGCAACGTTCACCATCACCCAGGATCCGAAGCCCGCCTACTTCGGCGAGCCGGTGACGATCACCGCCACCGCCGCCGGTGGCAGCGGCACACCGGCCGGCACCATCACGTTCCGGAACGGCGGCACGAACATCGGTTCAGCGCCGCTCGTCAACGGCAAGGCCACGCTGGCGTGGACCACTCCGACCGCAGACAACTACTCGGTTTACTTCCGTTACCTCGGCGACGCGACGTATGGCAGCGGAGACATCACCGGCACCGCGCTCGACATCCGCTATCGCAAACCGGCGATCGCATCGGTCGAGCCCGCAACCGTGCAGGGCGGCGCGAAATCCCATCTCGTCGTTCGCGGCTCCGGCTTCGTTCCGGGAACGATCGTGAGCGTCAACGGCGGCGGCCTGACGTCGACGGTCATCTCATCGACTGAGATTCACGCAACCGTCGATTTTCGCGACCGGCGCGCCGCGGCGACGCTGCCCGTAACCGCCGTCACGCCGGCGCCGATGGTGATCTCCGATCCGGTGACCTTGACCGTCACCGGCGTGCCGCAGCCGCCGTCGGCGATCACGTTCGATGCGCACTCGGCCTCGGCCACGATCACGCCGAAAGGAAAGAGCGCGTGGCTGTCCAGCGACTTCACGTACGCGGCCAAATTCCTCACCGACGATGACGGCGACGGCGTCGTGCGCTGGCCGATGATCACCCCCGAGGCGGCGTTTGCGGTCGTCGATATCGGGACGGGCAATTACTCGCTGAGCGCATACGGCAACGCGACAGTCGACCCGCTGCCGTTTCCATCGAACACATTCGTCAAGGATGCGGCGGGCAACGTTTCATCGATCGCATTGCAGACGCGCGACGGCCTGCGGTGGTCGTTACTCTGGGTTCGTCCCGGCGCCGGCGCCTGGCAGATGTTGTTGCGGAGCGGCGAGGATGACGATCACCTGTACAACAACGTGCTCATCACGTCTGTGAACGGGATGTTGAAGCTCGGTGACTCGCCGGAACATCCGGCGGGATTTCTCCGCGGCGACGTGCTGATCGTCATGGCGCAAAGTAGCGGCCCGTATGCCGTTCCCGTCTACGCCGCGCGCCTCGGTACGGAGCTCGACGACACCGGCGCCGGCGTCATCCAGCCGCTCTACGGCATCTGGGATGTGAAGGAGAACGCGAAGGCCGCACACCTCACGCTGATCCGCACCGGCGGCTCGACCGGTACGGCCTCGGTGCACTATCAAACGATCGATCGCGACGGTTCATCCGGCACTCGCTTCGTGCCGTCGAGCGGCGTCGTCACGTTCGCATCGGGACAGCTCCTCGCCACCATCGACATCCCGCTGATCGACGACATGGTCTGGTCCTCGTACGCGCTGTTCGACGTCAGGTTGTCCGATCCCGTCTCCGCCACGCTCGGCGAGGGAACGGAATTCGTCGTCGTCGTGCACGAGGATGATCCGCCGCCGGTGGTCGATGTCGTCGGTCCCGATCGCCGCACCGTCGTGATGGCGGGCAAGGCGATCCAGCTCGCGCTCACGCTCAGCGGCGCGACCTCGCTGCCGATCCCGGTGGTGTGGCAGACGAGCGGAGCGACGACGGAGCAGGGCGTGGTGGTGTTCGCGCCGGGTGAAACGACGAAGATCGTGCCGCTCTCGTTTCCGCAGGGGAACATCGCGCTGCCGGCCCGGATCCTGGTCGATATCCCGAGCGTGCAGTCGCGCTTCGTCACCATCATCGTCGAAGGCGAAGTGCAGACGCGCGTGCTCGCGAACGGCGTGACGGTCGACGAAAACGCCGGCGTCGCGCACATCGATGTCTCGCTCGCACCTCGGCCGCTGAACGGGTATTCCGTCAACTGGGCGACGAACGGCGGAAGCGCGAAGAGCGGCATCGATTACGTCGCGAAGAGCGGCACGCTCACCTTCGGTCCCGCCGGTGGAACGCAGGTGATCGACATTCCGATCAACGACGACACCACGGCTGACGGCGACAAGAGCTTCACCGTCGAGCTGTCGGACTCGTCGTACAACCTCCGCGCCACGCCGGCGGTCACCATCATCGACAACGAGACGACATCGCGTCCGGTGCTGTCGATCGTCGATCACGCATCGGCCGGCGAACGATCGGGACTCACGACGATCGGCGCGGAGATCCGTCTCTCCCAACCGTCGACGATTCCGGTGCGCGTGCGTTGCACCACCGCGAACGGCTCCGCGCTCGCCGATCTCGATTACGCCGCGATCGACACGACGCTGACGTTCGCACCGGGTGAGACGACGAAGACGCTGCCGGTCACGATCTTCCCCGACGCGCTGAAAGAAGGCGACGAGTCGTTCACCGTCACGCTCTCCGCGGCGGAGAACGCGACGATCGCAAACGCGAGCTGCGCCGTCACGATCGTGAACGACACGCCGAATCACCGCCGCGCCTCGCGCTAGATCTCCACGCCGCCGCGCTCGCAGGAGACGCGACCATCACCGGCACGCCCGCGTCTCGCCGAACGTGGTGTACGACAAGCTCTCAGCTTGTCGCCCTGGGGACAAGCTGAGAGCTTGTCCTACACCACCAGGCTGAAGATGGTGGAGACCGCGCGGACTTTGTCGCCCTGGGGACAAGCTGAGAGCTTGTCCTACACCACCAGGCTAGAAAATGGTGGAGACCGCGCGGACTTTGTCGCCCTGGGGGACAAGCTGAGAGCTTGTCCTACACCACCAGGTTAGAAGATGGTGGAGACCGCGCGGCTCTGTCGCCCTGGGGACAAGCTGAGAGCTTGTCCTACACCACCGTGGAGACCGCGCGGACTTTGAAGTGAGGCGCGCCGTGGTACAACATCCGGCGAAAGGTCTCCTTCCATCCATGCGCCCATCCCTCCTTCTCGCGATCGCGACCGTTGTCTTTACCTCCTCCCTGCTCGCTGCAACACACACCTGGCACGGAGGAGCCGACAATCGATTCTCGAACGCGAAGAACTGGAACGGCGGTTCACCGGCGGACGATCCCGGTGCCGATCTCACATTCTCGGCCGACGCACTGCGGACGGTCATCGAGAACGACATCCCGAATCTCCACATCCATTCGCTCGCATTCGGCGGCACCGGCTTCGCCGTGATCGGCGAGCCGCTCGCGGTGGACAACGGCTTCATCGGGGGCGGCGGCGCAGCGATCTACTGCGACATCGCGTTCTCCGGGAAGCTCGCCCTCGGCGGAGTCGCGATCTACAGCGCGATCGGCGGCAGCGGCCCGGTCACGATCTCCGGCGACGTCACCTTCGCCGGCCCGCGCTCCAACACGTACACCGGCGACACGATCGTCGGCTCGGTGCTCACACTGGCGAAGACAAGCGCCGCGATCGCGGTGCCGGGCAACATCCGCTCCGCTCACCTCGGCCAGCAGTTCATCGTGGTCGGCGTCGCCGCTCCCGAGCAGATCGCCGATTCCGCGACCGTCGACCTCTCCGCCGGCGGTCGTCTCCACCTCGCTGCTGACGAGACCATTCACGCCCTCTCGACCGGAGAGGAGATCTCGCAGGCGACCGCCGACCCGGTGAATCACACTCTCACCGTCGAATCTTTGACGGCCACCGGCGATGTGCGAGTTGACACGAACCTCAACATCACCGGCCCGGAGCTGCAGGTGCCGAGGAGCATTTCGGGAACCAAAACACTCACGATCCCCGCGTCGGGCCTGACGATGCGCGGCGGCGGAAGCATGGATTGGCGGAGCGGCGCGACGTACTCCGCGCCGGTTCGCGTCGATGGTCCGTCGATGCAGGTCCTCAACAGCAACGGCCCGGTTGAGCTGATCAGTGGCAAGTTCAGCGGAAGCGCGAAATCGCTCACCGCGACCGGCGGGACGATCGAGTACATCGCCAAATCGGCGACCGACATCCGCGCCAATGCCTCGACGCGGTTCGAATACTTCGCCACCTTCGACGGCGACTTCACTCCCATTACACTCAACGGCACCCTCGACCTCGGCAACGCGCAGCTCGTACTCGATCCGAACGCGAAGCGGAGGAGCGGTCTGTCGACCTGGACTCTCATCCAGAACGCCTCGACGCAGCCGGTCATCGGCACGTTCAACGGTCTGCCCGAAGGTGCGATCGCCGGCAACCGCTGGCGGATCAGCTACCACGGCGGCGACGGCAACGACGTCACCCTCACCGACCTGCAGCATCCGCTGGCGACGGTCGCGCTTTCGCAGACTCCGTCGCCCGGAATCGTCGGCCAGCCGGTGACGATCACCGCGATGCTCACCGGTTCGAACGGCACGCCCACCGGCACCGTCACCTTCCTTCCGGCCGGACAGGCGCCGGTCGAAGTGCCGATCGCCAACGGCACCGCGACGCTGCAGGCGACCTACGACCAGCCGGTGGCAGGCATCTTTGCAACGTACAACGGCGATGCGACCTACGCCACGAACACGACGTTTTTCGATCTGAAGGTCGCTTACCCGAAGCCGGTCGTCACGTCGACCACGCCGGCGGAAGTCGTGGCCGGCACGCGCGTGATGGTCGTGATCCATGGCACGGGCTTCGTACCCCAGTCGGCATTCACAACGTCGGCCCCTGTCGGACTGCCGGTATTCACCACGACCTATGTCTCGCCGGTGGAACTGCGCGCGGTGCTCGACCTCCGTTACCTCACCGCTCCGACGTCGCTGTTTTTCCGCGTCACTCACCCGGCGCAACTCTCGACCTCCTCGGATCTGGTGCGGATCAATGCGAAGCCGGCGTCGATCGCACCGCCGGCGATTCAGTTCGATTCGACATCCGTATCCGCGACGATGACCGCCGGCGGGAGCAGCGCCTGGATCTCGAGCGATGCGACGCGCACGACGAACTTCATCATCGACGACGATCTGGACGGCGTCGTCCGCTGGACGTTTGGCTCCCTGCCCACCGCCGCGTTCACCGTCGTCGATCTGAACAACGCGACGTTCGCCACGAAGACGAGCGGCAACGCGACTGCCGCCGTCGCGCCGATCCCTGCACACACATTCGTGTACGACCCGTCGGGATACCTCACCCGCATCGCGTTGCCGGTGACCGGCGCGAATCCGAGCTCGACGTGGACCGTGTTGTGGGTGCGCCGCTTCACCACCATCGGCACGGGCGCCTGGACCACCACCATCAGCGGCACGACGCTCCTCACCGGCTCGATCGATACGATGCAGCCGCTCGGCGATTCACCCGCGCACCCCGACGTATTCTGGGAGGGCGACATCGTCATCTTCATGCCGCGCGGCGCAAGCGGCACCAACATCCCCGTCTTCGCCGGCATCATCGGCGACCTTCGCGCCGGCGCGCCCGGCATTCTGCAGATGCAGAGCAGCCAGGTCGCCGCGAACGAAGGAGACAAGGTCGCGCGCGTGCCGGTGATCCGCGACGACAGCGCCGGCACGGTGTCGGTGCACTACCGCACGGTGCCGCACACGATCCCGCCGGGCCCGCACTATTCCGACGTCACCGGCGTGCTGACCCTCGCACCTGGCGAGACGGCGAAGAACATCGAAGTGCCGCTCGTCGATGACGCGATCTACGACCCCAGCTCGTTCGATGTGCAGCTGTTCGATCCGTCCGGCACGTCGCTGCGCGAGCCGTCGCAGACGCGCGTCGATGTCGCCGACAACGATCCGCGTCCGGTGATCTCCGTCGTCGGTCCCGCGATCCGGACGGTCCTGCGCAATCCGCAGCTTCCCTCGACGCTCCAGCTCGACTTGCAACTGACCGGCGCGACCGCGCTGCCCGTGACTCTCGGCTGGCAAGCGTCGGGAGCCGCGGCCGGCTCGCTCGTCTTTGCGCCGGGCGAGCATCGCAAGACGCTGCTCATTGCGATCCCGCCGCCGACGAATTCGATTGCGGTCGATCTGCTGAGCGTGTCCCTGACGGTGGCCTCGGGCGGCGCGACGCTGCAGCAGGACCACGTCGCGATCTCGCTCGTGCCGGCGACGCTCGTGCACATCCGCGCGAGCGCCGTCTCCGTCAGCGAGAACGGCGGCTCGGCGAAAGTGACCGTGTCGTACGTGCCGCCGGTGCCGGCCAATCAGGGCGTGACCCTCAACTACCAGACCGTCGATGGCAGCGCGGCGGCGGGCAGCGATTACACCGCCGTCCACGGCAGCATCACGCTCAGCACCGCGCAGCCGCAGCAGACGATCGACATTCCGATCACCGACGACGCAGCAGCGGAAGGGGACGAGTCGTTCACGCTCTCGCTGACGAAAGCCTTCACCAACGATTCGTTCCTCGAACAGTCGAGCGTGCCGATCGTGATCGCCGACGACGAAGTGACGGAGCGGCCGTCGCTCTCGATCGCAGGAGAGGCATCGTTCGCCGAGACCGACGACTTGATGAACGCACAGATCGAAGTGCGGCTCTCCGCTGCATCGACGCGCCCGGTGCGCGTGCATTACGCGACGGCCGACGGTTCCGCGACCGGCGGCATCGACTATCAGACAATGAATAACGTGTTGACGTTCGCGCCGGGCGAGACGGTGAAAGCGATTTCCATCCCGATCTTCGGCGACGATCTGATCGAATCGGCGAAGAGCTTCACCGTCACGCTTTCAGCCGCGGAGAACGCGACGATCGGCACTGCACAATCGACGGTCACGATCGTCGACGACGATCAGCCGATTCCGCACCGCCGAGCCGGCGGCCGTTGAAGCCGTGCCGTGTGGCGCCGCCGACCCGGCGGCGATCCGCCGGCGAGGTCGCCGGCGCCACACTTGTCCGACATCGAGGTGCGGCTCTCCGCTGCATCGACTCGCCCGGTTCGCGTGCATTACACAACGTCGGACGGTTCCGCGACCAGCGGCATCGACTATCAGCCGGCCGACGACGTGTTGACCTTCGCGCCGGGCGAGACCACGAAAACGATCTTCATCCCGGTCTTCGGCGACGATCTGAATCACCGACGACGATCAGCCGATTCCGCACCGCCGAGCCGGCGCCCGTTGAAGCCGTGCCGTGTGGCGCCGCCGACCCGGCGGCGATCCGCCGGCGAGGTCGCCGGCGCCACACTTGTCCGACATCGAGGTGCGGCTCTCCGCTGCATCGACGCGCCTGGTGCGCGCGGTCACGATCACCGACGACGATCGTGCGCCGCCGTCGCGCAGGCGAGCCGGAGGCCGCTGAGCCTCCGGCATCGCCGCGATTTAGCGTTTGAGCTTATTGCCTACGTCGCGGATCGCCTCGCCGACTTTGCGGCGGGCCTTGCCGAACCCATGCTCGACGTCGCCGCGATCGCGCTGCTGCACTCCCTCATCTTCCAGCTCGATGTTGCCCTGCGCCCGTCCGACGCGCTGCTTGATCTCGCCGGCGGTCTGATCGATACGACCCTGAATCTCATCGCGATTACGTGATGCCATTTCCGTTCACCTCCGCGCCTGATAACTTCATGTCTCATGCCCCTTTCGGTGGTAAAACAATCGCAGAGAGGCCGTCCACCCATCCATGCGCCCATCCTTCCTTCTTGCGATCGCTGCATTTGTCTTCACATCCACAGCTCTGGCCGCAACGCACGTATGGCACGGCACGGTCGACAATCGTTTTTCGACCGCGGCGAACTGGACCGGCGGTCCGCCGGCTGATGATCCCCAAGCCGATCTGCGGTTCACCAATGACGCGGCGCGGACGACGATCTACAACGACATCCCGAACCTGCATTTCCGCACGATGGTGTTCGACCACTACGGGTTCATCCTGATCGGCGAACCGTTCGTGGCGGATGATTCGATGATCGACGCGGGAGTCGCGATCTACAACGACATCACCGTGTCGAAACATCTCGTCACTGCCGGCAGCACACCGGTCGTCCTGTACGGCGCGATCAGCGGTCCGGGCGATGTCCGGATCGCGGGCGACACGATCTTCGGCGGAGCGCACTCCAACACCTACGCCGGCGAGACGATCCTCGGCGCATCACTCGCGCTCAGAAAAACGAACGGCGCCATCGCCGTCCCCGGCAACGTTCGCGGCGTTTCCCCGTTTGTGGGAGTCGCATACCTCGGCATCTTCGCGCCGGAACAGATCGCCGACTCCGCGATCGTCGACCTCTCCGAAGGCTCCGGGCGGCTCGGCCTGCTTGCCGACGAGACGATTCACGCGCTGCTCACCGGGAGCGACGTCTCCGGCTCCTCCAACGGGCAGACGCCCACGCTCACGCTCGACACATTGACCTTCAACGGCAACGCGCGCGTCACGGCGAACCTTCGCATCCGCCAGCGGGACGGATTGCAGATCGCGGCCGGCAAAGGCGTTTCGTTCGAGAGCGTGATTACACCGCCCGCTGATGGACTGATCCTGCGCGGCGGCGGCAATCTCGGCTGGCAGGAGACCTTCAGCCAGCCCGTTCGCATCGACGGCCCGCACGCGTCGATCGTGAACACCAACAGCGACGTCGAGCTGGTCAGCGGCAGCTTCACCGGCAACGTGCGATCGCTCACCGCGACGGGCGGCACGCTCGCGGACGGCGCGAAGTCGGCCGGCGACATCCGCGCCAATGCCTCCACGCGCTTCGAGCTCCTGTCGTCCGGAAACTTCAGCACGATGCTGCTCAACGGCACGCTCGATCTCGGCAACGCAACGCTGTTCGTCGATCCGGCGTCCGCCGTTGCGGGCGAAACGCGGACGCTGATCCGCAATGCGTCGTCGCAGCCGGTGACCGGCACATTCAACGGTCTGCCCGAAGGCGCGATCGTCGAGAACCGCTGGCGCATCAGCTACCACGGCGGCGACGGCAACGACGTCACGATCACCGATCTGCAGCATCCGCAGCCGGCGATCGCGATTTCGCAGAATCCGGCGCAGGGAAACGTCGGCGAGCCGGTGACGATCACCGTATCGCTCACCGGACCGAACGGCACTCCGACCGGCACGATCACGCTCAAGCCGGGCGATCGTCCGCCGGTGGAGCTCCCGATCACCAACGGCACCGCCACGCTGCAGGCTACATACGACGCGCCGGTCAGCGGCCTCACCGCCCGCTATGACGGCGACACCACGTATTCGCCGGTCAGCAAGCAATTCGGATTCAACGTGAACTACCCGAAGCCGGTGATCACGTCGATCACGCCGTCCGAAGCGCCGGCAGGCTCGCGCGTGATGCTCGTCATCAAAGGCACCGGCTTCTATCCCGGCAGCATTGTCACCACCCGAACGTTCATACCGCTTCCCCTCGCGAACGTGATCTCGCCGACCGAGATCCACCAGGTCGTCGACCTCGGCTCGTTCACGACCGCGCAGTCTCTGACGTTCGTGGTCTGGCAGCCGAACAACAGCGCCCTGTCCGATGGAACGCGCTTCAACGTTCGCGCTCCGTCGTCCGCTGCGCCTTCGATGCAGTTCGATTCGACATCGGCGTCCGCAACCGTGACCCTCGGCGCAACGACCGCATGGGTCTCGAGCGACGCAACGCGCCCGACTGCCTTCATCGCCGACGATGACTTCGACACCATCGTCCGCTGGACCTGGGATCACCTGCCCGATGCTGCGTTCGCCGTCGTCGATCTGAACAACGGCACGTTCACGATCAAAGCGAGCGGCGCTGCGACCGTGGCGCCTGCAGCGCTCCCCGCGCACACGATCGTGTACGACAGTGCTGGTTACGCGACTCGCTTCGCGCTGCCGGCGACCGGCGCCTGGACGGTGCTCTGGGTCCGTCCGCACCTCGGCGCATGGACGACTTCCGCCGCAACTATCGATGCGATGCAGCCACTCGGCGATTCACCGCAACATCCCAATGTATTCGCGCAAGGCGACATCGTCGTCTTCATGCCGCGCGGCGCAACCGGCGCGAACATCCCGGTCTTCGCGTCGGCTCTCGGCAAGGAGCTCGGCGCCGACGCGCCCGGCTTCCTGAAGATGCCGAGCGATGCGATCGCGTTTGCGTTCGAAGCTCATGAAGCGGACAAGGTGGCGCACGTGCCGGTGGTCCGCACCGGCGGCAGCGCCGGAACGGTGTCGGTGCATTACCGAACGCTCCCGCGCACCGCGCTGCCGAACCTGCAGTACACAGACGTCAGCGGCGTGCTGACGTTCGCGCCGGGCGAAACTTCAAAGACCATCGACGTGCCCCTCGTCGACGACGCCGTCTTCAACCTCGGCGAGTTCGACGTACAGCTGTTCGATGCGTCCGGCACCACGCTCCTCGAACCGTCGCAGACACGAGTCGGCATCGACGACAACGACCCGCGTCCCATCGTTTCGCTGGTCGGCCCGACGACGCGCACCGTGATGCGCGGCTCGACGCCGATCGCGATGCTGCCGCTCGAATTCGGGCTGACCGGCGCGACCGCGATGCCGGTCACCGTGACTGCCGGCGAGACCACGTTCATCTTCGCGCCGGGCGAGCACCGCAAGACGGTCCTGTTTCCCGTTCCGCCGCCCAGCGATCCGCATCGCATCGACGTGCTCAGCTTCCTTCTGCTGCTCGATGGCGGCGCGACGTCGCCGACGCGCAACATCAACATTTCGTTCGTTCCATCCACGCTCGTCCAAGTGCGCGCCAATGACGTCATCGCCGCCGAGAACGCCGGCCCGGCAAAGGTCACGCTGTCGCTCGTGCCGCCTGTGTCGCATGAAGACTTCGTGAAGATCGACTATCAGACCGCCGACGGCAGCGCGACTGCGGGCAGCGATTACACGAGCGTGAAAGGCACCGTCACACTCAGCGAGGCGCAGCCGCAGCAGACCATCGACATCCCGATCACCGACGATGCATCAGTGGAAGGCGACGAGTCGTTCACGCTGAAGCTGGTGAAGGAATCGCCGTACAACGCGTTCATCGAAGAGGAGAACGTCCCGGTCGTCATCAGCGATGACGAAGTGACATCGCGCCCCGTGCTCTCGATCGCGAGCTCGGCGCCGGCCATCGAGACCGACGATCTGACGAACGCGCAGATCGAGGTGCGGCTCTCCGCTGCATCGACTCGCCCGGTTCGCGTGCACTACACGACGTCGGACGTTTCCGCGACCGGCGGCATCGACTATCAGCCGGCCGACGACGTGGTGACGTTCGCTCCCGGCGAGACAGTGAAGACGATCTCGATTCCGGTCTTCGCCGATGACCTGATCGAGTCGAGCGAGACGTTCACGATCCGGTTGTTTGCGGCGGAGAACGCGACGATTGGCGTCGCGCAGTCGACGGTGACGATCGTCGACGACGATCAGCCGGTCCCG
>DATEZA010000192.1:0-15485 GCA_035255945.1 Thermoanaerobaculia bacterium | reverse complement strand
GAACCGCCGGACCGCGGAGTCGCGCGACGCGTGCAGGTGATGCGCGACCTCTTCATCGAAGCCGGCCACGCAGAGCCGCACGATGTTGCCCAGCTCGGCGATCTCGAACGGTTTGCGCAGCACGCCGGCGACGATCTCCGGGTCGACTTTCTTGAAGCGCTGGTCGGCGTACGCGGTGATCACGAGCACCACCGGCTTGTTCGACGGCGGATGATTGCGCAGCCACTCGATCACGGCGAAGCCATCGGTGCGCGGCATCATCAGGTCGAGCAGGATCACCGAATACTCGTGCGCCTGCAGGCGCTCGATCGCTTCCTGGCCGTCCGCGACGCAGTCGACATCGAGCCGTTCGCGGCGCACGATCGTGCAGAGCAACTGGCGGATCGACTGATCGTCGTCCGCGACCAACACTCGGGTTTCTTCTGTACTGAATTTCACGGCATCATAGTTATCTGAAAGAACGGTGCCAGTGTGTAAATCGCGGCGATTCAGCCGCTTACCAGCGCCTCTTCAATCCTGATCTCGGACGTCAGTGTCTTGTAGACGGGACAGCGCCGGGCGATACCGAGGAGCTTCTCTCGCTGCTCCTGCGTGAGCTCGCCAAGGAGCTTGAGCTTCACGTCGAAGCGATGGATGTAGCCGGCCGCCGTGGCGCAGTCGGCGCAGTCCTTGGCGTACATCCGGTCGTTCGTGATCACCGCTTCGACTCCTTCGAGCGGGATGCCTTCCCGCTTCGCGTAGAAGTGCAGCGTCATCGAAGTGCATGCGCCGAGGGCGGAGGCGAGGAGGTCGTAGGGAGTCGGACCTTCGTCGTTGCCGCCGGCGGACTTCGGTTCATCGGCAATGAAGGTGTGCGGTCCCGCTTCGATCTCCGTGCGGAAGGTGCCGTGATTGCGAACGATGACAGGCGTGGCCATTCGCTATTCCTCGTGTAACTCCAGCGGTGTGACGCGGCCGATCGCCCACTGTCCGTTCCGCTCCGCGATCGGAATCCAGTACCACTGCGAGCCCTGGCCGCCGGCGGACATGCGGGCGAAGAGTCCCGATTCGCCGCGCACGAATGGATTGACGAACGGCGCCGAGAGCTCGACGACGAGCACTTCGTGATCGCGGCGCGTGTCGAGATGATCGATCGGCTTCCACGCGCACGAGCCGCCCTGGGTGATGCTCAGCGGCAGCGGTTTGAGTGCCGCGTTCAATGCTTCGGCGAGCATGACCGTGTCGCCGATCTTGAAGTACGACTCGCCGAGGGAGCGGAGCGAGGAGGCGGTGACGATCGGCTGCGTCGTCTTCACCACCGAGATCTGCGACTCACGCGAGACGCCTTCGCTGCGCACGCGCGAACAGAAGGCGTTCAGGATCGGCGCAGGGACTTCTGTCCATTCGGGCATTTTGGCGGGAGGGACGGCGGTGGCGCAGGCGGCAAGCAGAAGCAGTGCTGGCAGCAGTCTTTTCATCAGAACAATCGGATCGACAACTGCGCGGTCGTCTTCGCCTCGAAAAATGCGCGGATCTCTGCGGCCGGTTTTTTCGTGACGAGCTCGCGCGGCGATTCATCGTACCAGTCGGCGGGGAAGTAGCGCGCGTAGGTCTCCATCGCGAAGCGTTTGCACAACAGCGCGATGATGCCGATGTCGGTCTCGCTGCGGATCACGCGTCCCGCCGATTGCACGACGCGCGTCATGCCCGGGATCAGATAGGCGAACTCGAAGCCGGAGCCGTACTGATCGTCGTAGTACTGCTTGAGCAGCTCCTGCTCGAATGACACCTGCGGCAGCGCGGGCCCGATCACCATCACGCCGCAGAGCATGTCGCCCGCGTAATCGACCCCCTCGGCGTACATGCCGCCCGACACGCCGAGGATCAGATTGCCGCGCTTCGGACGATTGCGCAGGATCTCCAGGATCGCGTTGCGCTCGAAGTCGGTCATGTCGTTGCGCTGCACCATGACTTTCTTCTGCAGCGGCGGCATCCGCTCGGCGACCTCGCGCAAAAACGCGTAGCTCGGGAACAGCGCGAGAAAGTTCCCCTCCGCCGCTTCCGCGATCTGCGCGACGTTCTCCGCGATCCGGTCGTAATGATTCGCCCGGTTTTTGTACGTCGTGTCGACCTCGGGGATGATCACGATTTTGCGGTTCTCTTTCGGGAACGGCGACGGCAGCGAGATCTCCGCGGTGCGATCGCTCGGGACGCCGAGGAGCTTGCGGTAGAAGTCGAACGGCTCGAGCGTGGCGGAGAGCGCGATGGTCGCGTGCGCGGAGTCGAAGATCTTGCCGAGAAAGCGCGACGGATCCTTGCAGAAGATCTTGAGCTTGATGCCCTCCGGCGTTTTTTCGACGAGATGCGCGAACTCGTCGCCACCTTCGGCGAGCAGGTTCGCGAACTTCACGAGCTTGAAGTAGAAGTCGACCACCGGATCGTCTTCCTCGGCGATGCGATTCTCGATCTTCCAGCCGATGTACTCGAGGACCAGGCGCTCCCATTCGGTGCGCTGCTCGAGAAACAGCTCGCGGTTCGGCTCGCACAAGTGTGTCGCCGCCGCCCGGTGTAGTGCCCCCGACTGGTGTGGTGCCCCCGCCTGGTGTGGCGCCGCCGACCCGGCGGCGTACCCCTCGGCGGCGTACCCCTCCACCCAGTCTCCCGAGCCACACTCTTCATCACTCCACAGCGCGTGCATGTGATCGCGCAGCATCTGCAGCAGCTCTTCCCATCCATCGAGATAACAGTTGCGCGACATCAGCTGCATGCGCACTTCGTCGAGCGTCTTCTCGTGAATCTCGGGCGAGTAGTAGCCGCGGCCGCGATCGACGAGGTTGTGCGCTTCATCGACGATCAGCACGCAGTCGCCGTAATCCTCGTCCTGCTTGTACGTCTTGAGTCCGACGTACGGATCGAAGATGTAGTTGTAATCGCAGATGACGACATCGGCCTGTTCGATCAGCTCCAGCGACACTTCGAACGGGCAGACCTCGGCCGACTTCGACAGCTCGAACGTGATGTCGGGATCGAAGTACGACATCTCCGTGGTGATGCGATCGCGCAGTCCCGACTTCTCCATCTTGGCGCTGTACTGCGCCGCGTACGGACAGAAGTCCTCGTGGCAGATCATCTCGCTGTGCGCGCACATCTTCTGCTTGGCGCGGATGCGCAGCACGCGGAACGAGCCGTCGTTGAGCATCTTCAGCGCTTCGATGGCTGCGTCCTGCTGCAGCGTTTTCGAGGTGAGGTAGAAGAGCTTCTTGCCGAGCCGCAGCGATTGCTTCACCGCGGGATAGAGCGCGGCGATCGTCTTGCCGATGCCGGTCGGCGCAGAGCAAAGCAACGCTTCGCGCTGTTCGATCGCGCGCGCGACGGCGGAGATCATCTCCGGCTGATACGGACGCATCGCGTCGTACGGAAACGCCAGCGCCGACGCGAACGAGCGCTTGGCGACGCGCAGCGCGTGCTGCGATTCGATGTCCTCGATGAGCTGCGCCAGCGAGCGGTCGAGCGCGGAGGCGACTTTCGCGACGTCGAAGTCGGTGTCGATGGTCTTCGTGTCGCCCGAGACGAGGTCGATGAGCACGAGCTGCGGGACGAATTCGAATCCGGCGAAGTCGGGCTGCCCAGCGAGGAAGAGCGCGTAGAGCAACAGTTGATAGAGGTGGCGCTGCAGCTTCTCGGATCGCGAGAGCGCTTCGAGCTCGAGATCGAAGTGGATCGATTTCACTTCCTCGATGACCACGCGCTGCGCGGCTTTGTCGACGGAGAGCCCGTCGACGCGGCCGGTGATGGTGATGCTCCACGGACCGATGTGCGTGCGATGCACGACATGCACTTCGGCGCGGTAGTGCGGATCTTCCGCCGCACGGATCTCGGCCCGTTTGGTGTGGATGTCCTGGCCGATCCACATGCGGCGGAAGCCGTCGCCCCGCTCGACGCCGATGCGTCGATACGTCGACTCATAAACCAGATCGCCGACGGAGCAGACGATCTCCCGTTTGTCGTGATCGACGCGCATGAGGTTATTTTACCCGCCCGTGTGATTCCGAGCCGCGAAGACGCTGGTTCGCGCGAAACGTCATCCCGAGCGTAGTCGAGGGACCTGGGGGTGCGGGCGGCACACTGATCGCGCCGCCCGCCCCCCCAGGTCCCTCGACTACGCTCGGGATGACACGGGAGGCGTCAGAGCTTTTCGACGATTTCGCCGAGCACGAACGCGTCGTACGCGCCCGCGCGGTACTCCGACAGCGGCAGCGGGGGGTTCTCGGTGGCGAGGCGCTCGTACAGATCGCGCACGCCCTGCTTCTTCGCTTCGAGCACTTCATGCGTGAGCAGGCCTTTGTACTCGAGCAGGTGCTTGAGGTCCTCGTGCGGGATGCGGAGCGGGCGGTGGATGTCGTCGGAGCGCGGGTCCCATTCGCCGATCAGCACGTCCTCGAAGCTCGTGGTGCTGTTCGGGACGCAGACCACGAGCTCGCTCGCGATGAGGCGCTCGGTGGTCGTGTCGTGCAGCGTCGAGTTGTGCGTGTCGTCGCCGAGCTCGATCGGCGTGAAGGTGTGCTCGTCGTCGCGATGGAACTCGGTGCGCAGCACGATCACCAGCGGGTCGGTCGTCTCGAGCGGCGACGCTTCCACTTCGCCCTGCGCGAACGGCACGAGCTCGCCGACTTCGATGTTGTCCAGTCCTTTGAGCGCGACCATGCCGAGAAGGCGGATGCCGATGTACTCCACGCCGGCGATCTGCGGATTGAAGCCGATGTACGTGCCGACCGGCGCTTTCAATCGGAAGAGCTGCTGCGTCTCCATGATCAGCTCGTTCGACAGCTCCTGCAGCAGCGGCAGCGACGCGACGATCCCTTCGTTGATCAGATTGCCGTTCGCATTGAGGTAGCAGTAGTACTCGCGCGACTGCTGGTCCTTGTCGACCACGTCGACGCCGCGCGAGAGTGGCGCGAAGAAGGTCTGCACTTTGGACTGGTCGTAGCCGCGCGCGATGAGGAATGCGGCGATCTCCTCGATCTCCTTGTTCGCCTTGCCGGTGGTCAGGCGCGAGAGCTCGACGATGCCCGGTCCGTAAAACTCGGTGATGCGATCGGTCTCGTCGCCGCCGCCGGTCTTCATCGGCAGCAGCCGGTAGTAGCCGAAGTTCAGCGCGATGCGCAGGCCTTTGTTGAACGGGAAGCCCTTGCGCTTCATCTCCGAATACAGGCGCTGGATCTCGATCGCGGCGCGGACGAGCCGCAGCGCGCGACGGGTCGTGTAGAACGCGCCGTCGCCGAGGAACTTCTCGAACATCAGGCGATGGCGTTGCGCGACGGACTCGAGCCGGCGCTGGAAAAGGAGCATCTGGCGATACGAGCGCACCTCTTCTTTTTCGCCGCCGCGGCGGATCGCCCCGAGGGTCTCGGTGAAGGCGGAGATGTCGTAGATCAGACCGAAACGATGGACCATCGGATCGACGACACCGGCGCGTCCGAAGTCCATCGGCCGCGTCGATCGCGAGAAGTTGCCGGCGGTGCGGCGATCGGAGACGAGCTGGCCGGTGGGGAGCGTCGTCAGCCAGACGATGCCGCGCCGCAATTGATTGAGCACGGCGAACTCGCGGATGCGGCGCGAGATCAGCGCGAACTGCTCGCGGTCCTCACGCGTGACGGCGTTCTGGACGGAGGTGTTTTCGTACAGAAATGCCTGGAAACGTGCATCGATCAATAAGGCGATCGTGATCCCCTGATCGACGTTTGCCCCGAACAATGGAAGGGAGGCGCGGAAGGTGCGGTCGGATTGGAGGAGATCGGTGGCCGCCGCGCGCATCCGATCGAAGCCGTCGCGGAATGCCTGGAATTCGCGATGGAGATAGCCGGTGACGAAGCTCCGCAGCTCCCGCAAATCGGGTCCGATGAACTCCTCGGTCAGCAGCAGCACGTCTTCCTGCAGGAGGCGGATGAACTGCAGTGCGCGTTGTTCGTCGCCGTCGAGCAGCGACGCGGCTTTGGTCGCGACGTGCGTCATCTGCTCGCGCGTTTCGCTGACCCATTTCTGATAGATGCGGTACTTGAGCGAGTCGCCCTGCAGGCGCCCGACCTGCGTGTCCATGGTGCTGACGCGGCGCGGGATGCTCGCGAATTGCCGCGCGAGATCGAACGAATGCGCGAGCCAGAAGATGGCGTGGTAGTCGCTGAGGACGTTGGCCATCATCGCGTTCTCGGCGAGCTTCGACAGCTGCGTGGTGTACGCGCTGAACGCCTGCTGCGTTTTCTCGCGCGAGGTCGCGTCGCGCCGGACCTGCCAGTGGCACTCGTGCGTCAGCCAGTTGTCGAGCCGCGCATCGAGATCGCGCATGATCGGCGAGTCGGCGACCGGAAAACCGAGGATCGGCTGCTGCGCTTCGTCGGCGGGAAAGACTTTGTACGGCTGCGGAAGGAGATGCTCCGAGCGCGGAAAAAGCTCCTCGATCGTTCGCGACAGTTCCGTCGGCAGCAGGAACGTGGCCGTATCAGGCCGCTGCGCGAGATAGGGAAGGAGCGTGCGCATTGGAGGGGAAAGTATATTTCGGAACGAATGAGGGGGATTGAATGCAGAACGCAGAACGCAGAATGAAGAATTTAGAAAAAGGACGCGCGCGAAGCGCCACCTCAGTTCTTCATTCTCACTCTGCGTTCTGCGTTCTGCGTTCGCTTTTCGTTCTAAACTCGCGCCATGTCCTCCATCGCCCCGGCCGTCCCCAAAGCTTGCCCTCGCTGCAACGGTTCGGGATGGATTCCGCTCGACAACGATTCGCTTCGCGTCGAGCCGTGCGGATGTCAGGGCGACCTGCGGCGGCGGCAGCGGATCAGCGCGGCGCAGATCCCGCGCCGCTACTACCACTGCCGGATCGGGAACTTTCATGATCGCAACACCGGCTCGCTGATCGGGGCGAAGCGCAAGGTGCAGGAGTTCGTCGATGCCTGGCCGATGCAGCGCGACGGCCGCGGACTCTTATTGATGGGAGGATGCGGAGCCGGAAAGACGCATCTCGCGGTTGCCGCACTGCTGGAGATCATCCAGTGCGGAAAGCCGGGACGCCTGCTCTTCTCCAATTTTCAGGATCTGATTCAGGCCATCCAGGCGTCGTTCGATGACGATTCGGCGACGTCGAAGGCCGAGCTGCTCCGTCCGCTGATCGAGACCGACCTGCTCGTGCTCGACGAGCTCGGGTCGCAGAAGCCGACGACGTTCGTGCAGGACATCCTCTATTACGTGATCAACAGCCGCTACAACGAAGAGCGCGTGACGGTGTTCACCACGAATTACGTCGACGAGCTGAGCGACCGCATCGGCGAGCGGCTGCGCAGCCGGCTGCACGAGATGACGGAGGAAGTGCGGCTCACCGGCGTTCCGGACTACCGCGTCGGCAAAGGCCAGAACACGTTGTGAAGCGCAGCGTTGCCGAGGTCATCCGCCGCGGGTTCGACATCACGCTCAACAACTGGCCGCTGCTGCTGATCCGCATCGCGGAGCACGTGATCCTCGGCGTCCTCGCAATCGCATCGATCGTCGCCATCGTCGTCCCGATCGCCGTCAGCGCAGGGCTCGGGCACTTCGACATCGATCCGGACAATCCGAACGGCGCCGCGGGGATCATCGCGCAGGCACTGATCGATCATTGGGGCCTGTTCCTCTTCATCCTGCTGCTGATCACCGTCGTGCTGATCGTGTTCGTCGTGATTCATTCGTTCGTGCAGGCGGGATCGACGGACGTCTACATCGCGAATCAGTTCACCGGCGACCGCTTCATGCACGGCGGCAAACGGGGATGGAGCCCGGTCTTCTGGATCTACAACCTCGCATGGCTCGTCGCCGGCATCGTGCTGCTGATTCCGCTCGCGCCGGTGCCGTTCATCATCCTCGCCATCGGCGAGTCGGTCGGCTCGATCGTGGTCGGATGTCTCTGGATGGCGATCTGGGGCTTCTTCGCGATTCTCGTTTTCCTCGCGACCTCGCTCTGGGTGATGAAAGCGATCGTGATCGCGATGACGCGCAACGTCGACGCGCGCGAGGCGCTGCGTCAGGCCCGTGCGGAGATCCGCGCGCAACCGGGGGCGCATTTCGCCGTCGGCTTCATCATGCTGGTGATCTGGTTCGGCGGCTCGGCATTCATCGGGATGTTCTCCGGCTTCGCATCGATGGGACACGCGACGCCGCTGGCGATCATCACCGCGCCGCTGCATCTGTTCCTGTCGTTCATCAACGCGATCTTCTCCGCGGCGGTGGAGAGCTGGTTCCTCGCGTCGCTGGTGAGTCTGGAATGAAGAACTTCTTTTCGCGCGATGCGCGCAATTTCCGTCCGTCCGCCATTCGCGCGTTCGCGAAACTGATCAACGATCCGAACATCATCTCGTTCGCCGGCGGCGTGCCGAGTCCGGAGACGTTTCCGGCCGAGCAGATGTCGGAGATCGCCGCGCGCGTGATCCGCGAACGGCGCGAAGTCGCGCTGCAATACGGACCGACGCGCGGACTGCCGCGGCTCTGCGAAGCGATCGCGCGCATCTGCGGCGAGCGCCGCATCGAATGTGCAGTGGACGAGCCGATCGTCACGACCGGATCGCAGCAGGCGCTCGATCTGATCGCGCACACGCTGCTCGATCCGGGCGACGTGGTGCTCGTCGAGTTGCCGACGTACATCGGCGGATCGGCGTCGTTCTTCGCGCGCAGCGCAGTGCTCGCAGGCGTCGCGCAGGACGATGAAGGAATCGTCCCCGAATCGCTCGATGAAGTCGCCGCGCGCACGAAGCCGAAGCTGCTCTACACGATCCCGAATTTTCAGAATCCCTCGGGCCGCCTGATGACGCAGGCGCGGCGCGATGCAGTGCTCGCACTCGCGTCGAAGCACGATTTCCTGATCGTCGAAGACGATCCGTACGGCGAGCTGCTCTACGTCGACGCCGACACGACGCCGATGAAGTCCCGGGACACCGAAGGCCGCGTCCTCTACCTCGGATCGTTCTCGAAAGTGCTCGCGCCGGGATTGCGCTGCGGCTGGATGCTCGCGCCGCGCGCAATCGCCGCGCAGCTCGAGATCGCGAAGCAGGCCGCGGATTTGTGCTCCGGCATGCTCGATCAATCAATCGTCGCGGAGTTCTGCGAGAGCGGCGCATTGAAGCCGCAGATCGAGAACGTGCGGGCCTTCTATCGCCGCAAACGCGGCACGATGCTCGACGCGCTCGCGCAGCATTTCGGCGGACGCGCGCACTGGACGCGCGCGGACGGCGGGCTCTTCACGTTCGTGACGCTGCACGATGATGTGGACACTGCCGAGCATGTTGCGGATGCCGTCGCGCGCGGCGTCGCGTACATCCCGGGCGGCCCGTTCTTCGTCGATGGAAGCGGCAGGAACACGATGCGGCTGACATTCGCGAAAGAAGACGACACGCGCATTCGTGAAGGCATCGCGAAGCTTGCAGGGGTTTTTGGAGCGCGGCCGTCCCGGCCGCAGTCGTCGAGCGTCTCGCTCGGCGACTCATAGCGACCGGGCGAGGACGCCCGATCGCTGCGGGCGAGGACGCCCGCGCTCCATTAGAACGCCTGGCCGCTCGACACCGCGATCAATAACCCCCGCCGGCCGCGCGCGTCGCGCTGCAGGGCGTACGCGAGATCGAGGCGCAGCAGGTTCTTCGGGGTGCGCGGCAGTCCGATGCGGATGCCGATGCCGGCGTCCAGCTTCAATCGCATCAGCTGCGGAAGGCCGCCGTTCGTCGCGTTGCCTGCATCGACGAACGCCACCACTCCCGGCGATGCGAGCTGCAGGATCTCGCGCCCGAGGTAGAGGCGCTGCTCGAGATTCATCACCAGCGCGCGGTCGCCGGCGAAGGCGTGCACGCGATAGCCGCGCAGGCCGGTGAGTCCGTCGGCGAAGAACTGCAGCTCGCGATCGAGGCGCCAGCCATAGTTCACGTTCACCCGTGCCACCGTCGCCTGCGGATGCTCGAAGCCGTAGCGCCGCACGAAAAACAGGTTGCCGCTTGCGATGCTGTTCTGCGGTCCGCCTTTGAATCGGCTCTCCACCGCGACGAACGGCATCACGAACGAGTGATCGCTGAACGCGTGACCGCTCGCCGTCGCCACCCGCGCGTACGCCGCGTCGCGCGAGATCGCGCCTTCGACCGAGGTCTGTTCGCCGAGGTTGAAGTCCTCGTAGCGAATGTCCTTGTTGATGAAGTTCAGCTTCACGAATTCGTTCTCGACCTTGTCGCAGCGCGCGAAGACATAGCGGAAGCGATGGTCCTGCGCGACCGACGAAAAGCGGTCGTCGATAAAGCGGATGCCGCCGGTGATGCGATTCGCGCGCGTGTCGCTCGGATGCATTGCCATGCCGTAGTCGAGCTGCAGCAGCTTGTGCTCCTGCTGGAACTCCGCGACGGTGTTGCCGTCCGCATACAGCTTGTCGTTCTGCTGAAACGCGAGCCACGACGCCTCGGCGGACCACGGCGTGGCGAACGAATAGAACGGGCGGCGCAGGACGAAGCGGTGATCGTAGCCGTCGGAGTTGTGGCCGTATGCGAGATGCGTCGACCAGAACTGCGAGTTGATCGCCGGGTCCTGGTAATCGATGGCCAGCCGCGTGCGGTCGATCGTCTTGTCCCAGCTGACCGAGACCTCCTTGCCGAGGCCGAGCAGGTTGGAGTCGGTGAGACTCGCGCCGTACGTGCTCTCGCCGCCGCGATTGCCGGCCTGCGTTTCGGGCGCGATCGACCACGCGTCCTGCGTCGTGACCGTCACGTCGACCAGGCCGTCGTGCGGCTCCGATGCAGTCACGCTCGCCGACTTCAGAAAGTGCAACGTGCGAAGCGAGCGCTCCGTCTCCGCAAGCCGCTCCGGCCGGTATTCGTCGCCTTCGCGGAACAGCAGAAATTTGCGGATGACCGAGTCGTGCGTCTCGATGTGGAGCTTGTCCGCGGCGCGATAGAAGTAGCCCTTCGACGCCTCTTTTTCGGAGTAGACGTCGACGCTGTTGATGGTGATTTTGCCGATGTGAAGAGGAGGTGCCGCGGCGAGCACGAACAGGAGCGCGAGGACGTTCACCGAAGCGAGGCTAGCACGCCAGCGCGGTGTTATTCTTGATCAAAATCACACGGAGGTCCCCACACATTGGACTCTCATCGCGGCGGCTGGATCGAGATCATCGCTGGAGGGATGTTCTCGGGCAAATCGGAAGAGTTGATTCGGAGATTGCGGCGGGCGGTGATTGCGCGACAGCGCGTGCAGGTGTTCAAACCGATGATTGACGATCGTTTCGCGACCGACGAAGTCGTCACGCGCGACGACCGGCGGCTGAAAGCGATCGCCGTCGCCACGAGCGCGGAGCTCCTCGCGCGCGTCGAGATCGGCGTGCAGGTCGTCGGCGTCGACGAGATCCAGTTCTTCGATGCGGGCATCGTCGATGTCTGCATGCAGCTCGCGGACGCCGGCATTCGCGTCATCGCGGCGGGACTCGATCAGGACTACATGCGCCGTCCGTTCGGTCCGATGGGCCCACTGCTGTCGGTCGCGGAGGAAGTCTCGAAGATGCATGCGGTGTGCGTGCGTTGCCGCGGTGCCGCGCATTACTCGCAGCGCGTCTCCGGCGGAAACGCGCAGGTGGAAGTCGGCGACTCGTCGTACGAAGCGCGCTGCCGTGCGTGCTACGAGTTGTACAAAGCGACGGCGGAAGAGGAGCCGGCGGTGCAGTTGACGATTCCGTCTCCCGCTGCCGTGGGCTGACAAATGTTGTCACCACCGGGGCGGAAACGCGTCACGAAACCTGTGATCCGGGTCACATGAGCCTGCACCTAAGCTCATTGTCTGCTTCAGCTTAGCCAGTATCGCAACCTTGGTATTCTCCTTGCGCCCTAAGGTCCGGGTTCACGGAGGTCTTGTGCAGAGACGAGCGAGAGGGTTCACCCTCGTCGAGTTGTTGATGGTTTTGGCGATCATCGGCATTCTGGCCGCGATCGCGATTCCGAATCTGCTCACCGCGCTTTCGAAAGCGAAACAGAAACGGACGCTGCTCGACATGAAGACCATTGCCGTTGCATGGGAAGCGCGCGCGACGGATTCGAACCGCTACAACGCAGCCGGCGGAGTCGACGGTGTCTCCGTCCCCCTCGCCATCTCCTCGCTCGCCGCGGCGCTGGAGCCGACCTATTCGAAGAGCATCCCGAAGCGGGACGGCTGGGGCAAGGCGTTCACCTGCTTCATCGATGAGGATTGGGGCGGAACCTCGCCGGCATCGCGGTATGTGATCGTTTCCGGCGGTTCGGACGGCGTGATTTCGGCGACGCCGAGCTCGGGACCGTTCTCCAGTTTCGACTGCGACATCATCTATTCGAACGGTCAGTTCATCTCGTATCCGGAAGGCACCCAGGTTAACGCCAAGCCGTAGCCGGCGCGGCGAAACGTGCGGCTATACTCGCCCGCAATGCCGAGGCGCCGCGCGCTCGTCGCGTTCGCAATCGTCTTCTCGATTCTGGCGCCGCTGTATTGCCGCCGCGCGACCGGCATCCCCGAGGATCCGATGGACCGGGAGGCACTCGATGCACTCGCCGCGTACATCCGCATCGACACTTCGAATCCACCCGGCAACGAGACCAGCGGCGCGAAATACCTGCAGCAGCTGCTGACGAAAGAAGGGATCGCGTCGCAGCTCGTCGGATCCGATCCGAAGCGGCAGTCGCTGTACGCGCGGCTCCCGTCCGGCACGAATGAAAAAGCGCTGCTGCTGCTCCATCACATCGATGTCGTGCCGGTGAATGCGGCGGAGTGGACCAAGCCTCCGTTCGGCGGCGTCACGCAGGGCGGCTACGTCTTCGGCCGCGGCGCGCTCGACATCAAATCGCTCGGCATCGCGGAGCTGATGTCGGTCATCGAGATCAAGCGGCGCAATCTGCCGCTGGCGCGCGACGTCATTTTTCTCGCCACCGCGGATGAAGAGATGGGCGGCGCGCTCGGATGCGGTGCGTTGCTGCGCGAGCATCCGGAGCTCTTCGCGAATGTCGGCTACGTGCTGAACGAAGGCGGCTACGCGGAGACGATCGTCGATCGCGTGTCGTTCTGGGGCATCGAGACGCTGCAGAAAGTTCCGTTGTGGGTTCGCCTGCACGCGAAGGGAACGGCGGGACACGGCGCCGCGCCGCCGGATGATGGCGGCAGTCTGGCGAAGCTCGTGCGCGCGCTTGCGGAGATCGACAGGATCGAGACGCCGTATCGGCTGTTGCCTGCGGTCGAGCGGCACTTTCATGCAGTCGGAAAGACGAAGCCCGACGAGCGCGGGGAGGTCATGCGCGGCATCAGGGATCCGATGGATGTCGATCGGATCCGCCGCGTGCTCTCGCCCGGCTATCGCTCGCTGCTGCACGACACGATCGCCATCACGCGCATCGACGGCGGCACGTCGGTGAACTCGATCCCGCCGCATGCGACGGCGGATGTCGACGTGCGGCTGCTGCCCGACGAGCGCACCGGCGCGATGCTCGGCCGCATTCGCGATGCGGTGGGGAAGAACGCCGAAGTCGAAGTGCTGCTCGAAGGGGAGCCGCAGCCGGAGACGCCGAGCGATACGGATCTCTTTCGCCTGCTCGCGCGCGACATGCAGAGCGATGAGCCGGGATCGGCCATCGCGCCGGTGGTCGGTGCGGGGACGTCGGACAGCCGCTGGTTCCGCGCGCATGGCATCGTCGCGTACGGCATCGCGCCGTTCAAGGTGAACTACTACGACGCCGACACCGTGCACGCGAGCGACGAGCGGATCCGCGCGCGCTTCTTCACGCAGGGGACGCGGCTGGTGCGGAGGATCGTGCGCGATTTCTGCGCGCGCGAGCATTGATGTCGCGGGACAGCGGACAGCAGACAGCAGACAGCGGCCCTCAGCCGTCGCCCCCGCTATCCGCTATCCGCTGTCTGCTGTCCCGCCATACGTTTCCGATCGCAACAATCGCGTGCATCGCAGCCGCGCTGTTCGTCCCCGCGCTCATCCACCACGACGTCTTCACCTTCCGCGATCACACGGACTACTTCCAGCCGCTCCGCTTCTACACCGCCGAATATCTGCGCGCGTGGAAGCTGCCGCTCTGGAATCCGTACAACGCGTCGGGCGAGCCGTGGCTCGCGAATCCGCAGACCGGCGTCTTCTATCCGCCGACGTGGCTCTTCATCGCGATGCCGTTCGTGACCGCGTACATGGCGTACCTGCTGCTGCACGTCGCACTGCTCGGCATTAACGCGTACGTGCTCTTTGTGCGAAGCAACACGCGCGGCGCGGCGACAGTCGGCGCAGTCGCGCTGATGATCTGCGGTCCGACCGTGTCGCTCTGGGACGTGAGCAACAACTTCGCGACCTTCGCCTGGATCCCGCTCGCGATCTGGTGCGGACTGGAACATCGTCCGCGACTCGGCGGTGTCGTCCTCGCGATGGCATTCCTCGGCGGCGAGCCGTTCTTCGCTGCGATCGCAGCGCTGCTGTTCGCGCTCTGCGTCATCGTGAGCCGCGAAGACGGCGAAGGACCCGTCGATCGAGCTCGAGATACGGGTCCTTCGCCGTCTGCGCGGCTCAGGATGACACTGGAGGCGGCCGCAATCGCGTTCGGCCTCAGCGCCGTGCAACTCCTTCCGTTTCTCGAGCTCCTGCGCGCGAGCGATCGCCGCGCCGGACTCGATCACGAAACGATCTTCAAGCACTCGATGCCAGTCCGCGAATGGCTTCGCATCGGACTGCCGCTGCACACCTTCGATTACTCGCTCTCGCAGCACTTCATCCCGGTGATCTACGTCGGCGTCGTGATCGTGATCCTCGCGCTCGTCGCGCTGAGCGTGCCGCGCAAGGCGTGGCCCTGGCTCGTGCTGCTCGCGGTTAGCGCGATCATCGCGGCGGGCAATCACCTGCCGGCGGGCGAGTGGATCGCGCGCGCGCCGGTGACGCTTTTCCGTTACCCCGCGCGGCTCGTGCCGTTCGGCGCGTTCGCGGTCATCGCGCTCGCGGTCATCGGTCTCGATCGCATTCCGAAGCGGCGCGTGTGGGTCGACATCGTGGTCGTGCTCATCCTGCTGATCGATCTCGTGCCGCGCACGTTCACGCTGCGCGTCGTCGCTCCGCTGCGCACCGACCGCGTGCCGTATCCGGCCATCGTCGGACGCGACCTGAAGATCATCCGCCTCGGCACCATCCCGACGCTCAATCGCGACGCGTGGATCCCGGGCTACCTCAATCTCTACGCGCGCCGCTTCGATGCGATGACGCCCGCGCCGGTCGCCTCGCAGAAATATGTCGACACGCTCACGCACGAGATCGTGAACGTCGGCATCGATCATCTCGACGCGATGGGTGTGGGCTGGCTGATCACCGACCGCGCGGTGCCGCGCAGCCGGTACGTGCTCGTCGCGGACGGCGGCAATGCGCGAGCGTGGCGCTCGCGCGGCGCGCAACCGATGGCGCGCGTGCTTTCGTACGACGGCGTGCGCAACGTGCAGTCGCTCGCGCTCGACGCCTCACAGAT
>DATEZA010000191.1:0-9044 GCA_035255945.1 Thermoanaerobaculia bacterium | reverse complement strand
CCGTTCTTCACGCCGTTCTCCGTTCCGGAAAGCGGCTTCACGTTGTTCCGGCGGATCTTCGTCGTCCGTTTCTACTTCAGCTTTCTCACCACCGCGGTCCTCGCCGGCCTCTCCCTCGGCCTGATCAGCTACGACCTCTATCGCGATCGCGAGCTGCGTGCGCGCGACCTCGCGGCGCGGCTCGCGCAGGCGCAGCTGCAGGTGCTCGAGATGCAGCTCAATCCGCACTTCCTCTTCAACGCGCTGCAATCGATCGCGGAGCTGATGCATGACGACGTCGAAGCGGCGGATCGCATGATCGAGCGCCTCAGCCAGCTGCTGCGCGTGTCGCTCTCGCGCTTCGGCGTGCACGAATTGCCGCTGCGCGAGGAGCTCGATTTTCTGCGGCAATACCTCGCCATCGAGGAGATCCGGTTCAGCGACCGGCTCACCGTGGAGTTCGATGTCGATCCCGACGTGCTCGATGCCGCGGTACCGAATCTCGTGCTGCAGCCGCTCGTGGAGAACGCGCTCAAGCACGGGATCGCGCAGCGGCTCGATGGCGGGATCGTGCGCATCGCCGCGCATCGCCGCGATGCCGAGCTGCTGCTCGAAGTCGCCGACAACGGTCCCGGTCTGCAAAGCGCGCAGCCCGAGCGTCTCGGGCTGGCGAACACGCGCGCGCGGCTCGAGCAGCTCTTCGATCACAATCAGCGCATCTCGCTGCACGACGACGCGGCGGGCGGCGTGCGCGTCGAGCTGGCGATTCCGTTCCGCCTGGCCGCGTCATGAGAGCGATCATCGTCGACGACGAGCAGCTCTCCCGCCAGCGCATTCGCCGCCTGCTCGAAGAGGACGCGCAGATGCGCGTCGTCGCGGAGTGCCGCAACGGCTACGAGGCCGTGCGCGCGGTGCAGGAGCACCAGCCCGAGCTGCTGTTCCTCGACGTCGAGATGCCGCAGGTCGACGGGTTCGCCGTGCTCGACATGTTGCGCGAGGTGCGTCGCCTGCCGCACGTCGTCTTCGTCACCGCATTCGACAGATACGCGGTGCAGGCGTTCGAAGTGCGCGCAATCGATTACCTGCTCAAGCCGGTCTCGCGCGAACGCGTCGCGGAGGCCGTGCGGCGCGCGCGAAGCGGGACGGTCGATCAGCGTGCCGCGCTCACATCGCTCCTCAAACGCTTCACCATTCACAACGCCGATCGCATCTACTTCGTGCCGTACGCCGATGTCGACTGGATCGAGGCGGCGGGCAATTACGTCCGCTTGCACGCTGGCGACGCGACGCACCTCCTGCGATCGACCATGCACGCGGTCGAAGAACTGCTCGCCGGCTCGCAGTTCGTGCGCATTCATCGATCGACGATCGTCAACATCGAGCGCATTCGCGAGCTGCGTCCGACGTTCGCCGGCGACTACGTAGTCATTCTTCGCAATGACCAACGGCTGACGTTGAGCCGGACGTATCGCACGGTTCTGGCGCGGATTGCGTCAGCGTGAGTACCAACCACCGGGGCACACGCCGGACTGAACCATTCGCCCGGCTGGCAACCGTCGTGCACTGCCGAGTCGGGCACGATGACGTTTTTCGTGACAAAGAATCTCGCGACCGGACCGATCCGTTTCGGCGTCGCTCACCGCCGTCCCATCGACACGATCGACGACGATCCATCCTTCTCCACCGCCGCCGACGGCTCCTTCCAGCGCCGCAGACGCGAATCCTTCTTCTTCGCCGATTCACGCAACGTCGCCACACCCGGCTCATTCGAGCGAAAGCACTCCGATCAGACCTGGGTCGAGCAGATCATGGCGCTGCCGAAGCCGCTCCTCGCACTCGCGCCGATCGGCGGCATCTTCGTCCTCCTCGGCCTCGCGGTGCTGATCAACAAGGGTGCGCAGGGACTGATCGAGATCATCGCCGGACTGGCCATGATCGCCGTCCCGATCATCCTCACCGCGCAGCAGCGCCGCGCGATGCGTGAAGCCGAGGCTCGCGAGCGCGCCGCGCGTGAAGCGCGCGAGCAACGCGACCGCGAGCTCCTCGGCGCGTACCTCACCGCACTCGAACAGATGGCGAAAACGCCTGACGACGCATCAATGGAAGCAGTCGCCCGCGAGCGCGCCGCCATCGATCTCCCCGATCCGGTCTGGTCGCCCGCCGCACGGCTCTCCGTCCTGCAGATCGGACTGGAAGCGCTGCATCGCGCCGGCGCCGATGGCGCGAAAGAAGTCGCGCAGATCATGTCCGACGCCGCCGGCGCCGCCGGTCTGCACGGCGACGCGAAGATCACGCTGCGCGAAGACCTCTACCTCGTCATCCTCTGGCATCTCCTCGCCGACGACCGCCTCGGTCCCGCGCAATCCGCGCAGCTCGAAAAGCTCCGCAGCGGATTCGACATCGACATCACCGAGCCCTCGCAGGCCGAGTTCGACCGCCTCCGCGGCATCACCGCGCGCAACCTCCCGCGCGCCGATTGCAACGTCAAGCTCGGATTTCACGAGTACTGCGTCTACGCCGGAAAAGGACTCTTCGTCACCAACAAGCGCGTGCTCTTCCCGTCGCAGAAACCGGCGGAGATCGGGCTGCCGAAGATCGACAACATCGAAGTCGACGTCGATGCGAACAGCGTCGTGATGAAGGTCGCGGGCGTGAAGAAACCGTTACGTTTCACCTTCGACGAGCCGATTTACACCGCCAGCATGATCGACATCGCCACCACCATCAACGAACGGCCGAGGGGATTTGCTTAGAATCGCGATCCATGAATCGGATCGCCGTGCTGCTCCTCTTCGCGCTCTCCGCTCACGCCCAACTCGCCAGCTACTCCGAACCGTCTGTATCGCCGGGCGGCGACATCGCGTTCGTCTCCGGCGGCGACATCTGGACCGTCCCGCTCGCCGGCGGTGACGCGCGCCTGCTCGTCTCCAATCCCGCGTACGACTCGCGTCCCGTCTGGTCGCCCGACGGCAAGCGGCTCGCGTTCACGTCGACGCGCAGCGGCAACGGCGACATCTACGTGCTCGATCTCGCGACCGGCGCCACGAAGCGCATCACGTTCGACGATCAGCAGGACAAGCTCGACGGCTGGTCGCACGACGGCAAGTGGCTCTACTTCGATTCGACGAGCCGCGAGATCTCCGGCATGAACGACGTGTACCGCGTCTCCGCGGACGGCGGGACGCCGATGCAGATCCTCGGCGAGCGTTACGTCAACGAATTCTTCGCCGCGCCTGCGCCGGACGGCAATCGCATCGCGTTCACCGCGCGCGGCATCGGCGATCGCCAGTGGTGGCGGCACGGACACAGCCACATCGATGACTCGCAGATCTGCATCGTGGATGGTGGTGTACGACAAGCTCTCAGCTTGTCGGGCTCGTCGGGACGAGCGGGACAAGCTGAGAGCTTGTCCTACACCACTCTCACCTCGGATGGGGCGCGCGAGATGTGGCCGATGTGGTCGGCGGACGGGAAGCGCATTTGGTTCGCGTCCGATCGTGGGGGCGCCGAAAACATCTGGAGCGTTACGCCCGGCTCGCAGGCAACGCAGGTCACGAAATTCAACAACGGCCGCGTGCTCTGGCCGTCGATCTCGTACGACGGAAAGACGATCGTATTCGAGCGCGACTTTGCGATCTGGAAGCTCGATACCGCGAGCGGCAATGCGTCCGAGGTGAAGATCACGCGGCTCGGATCGCCGTCGACGACTGCCATCGATCATCGCCGGCTCACCGATCGCTTCACCGATTACGCGCTCTCGCCCGACGGCAAGAAAGTCGCGTTCATCGCGCGCGGCGAAGTGTGGGCCGCGAGCGCGAAAGAAGGCGGCGACGCGGTGCGCATCACGAACACCAGCGGCGCCGAGGCGCAGGTCGCGTGGAGTCCGGACAGCAAGACGATCGTCTACACATCCGATCGCAGCGGCTCCGCGCGGCGGCTCTATCAATACGACTTCGCGGGCGAGAAGGAATCGGAGCTGACCACCGGCAACGACGACGACACGATGCCGCGCTTCTCCCCCGACGGAAAACTCCTCGGCTTCCAGCGCGGCAAGCGCGAGATCGACGTCCTCGACCTCGCATCGAAACAGATCCGCACTGTGGCCAAGGGCATCTTCGACTCGCCCCCCCTCGGCTCCGATCGCGTGTTCGAATGGTCGCCCGACAGCAAGTGGCTCGCCTACCTCTCCTTCGGCGCCGACCGCTTCCGCAACGCGTACGTGGTTGGTGTAGGACAAGCTCTCAGCTTGTCCTTGTCCGGACAGGGACAAGCTGAGAGCTTGTCCTACACTTCGAGGCCGGTGTCGTTCATCGCGAACGCATCCAGCGACACCATCTCGTGGAGCCGCGACGGCAAGTTCCTCCTGATGTCGACCGGCCAGCGCACCGAGCCGGGTCAGATCGCGCGCATCGATCTCGTCCCGCAGACGCCGAAGTTCAAGGAAGAACAATTCCGCGAGCTCTTCCAGCCGAAGCCGGACGAAAAGAAAGACGAGAAAAAAGTCCCCGACGTGACGATCGAATTCGCCGGCATCCGCGATCGCCTGCAGCTCCTGCCGCTCGGACTCGACACCGGCGAGAACACGGTCAGTCCCGACGGCAAATGGGTCGCCTTCACCGCGCAGACCGGCGACGACGAAAACGTCTGGGTCTATTCGATCGACGAGCTTGCGGAGCCCGGTCCGCCGAAACAATTGAGCGCGACCTCGGGACGCAAGCGCGAAGTGCAGTTCTCGCCCGACAGCAAGGAAGTCTGGTACCTCGACGGCGGCAAGATCACCTCCGCGACGCTCGATCCGGTCAAAACGAAAACCCTCGGCGTCGGCGCGGAGATGGACGTCGATTTCCTCCGCGAGCGCGACGAGGCGTTCAAACAGGGTTGGACCTGGCTGCGCGACGACTTCTTCGACGCGAAAATGAACGGCGTCGACTGGAACGCGATGCACGACATCTACGCGCCGCGCGTCGCAGCGGCCGCGAGTCCGTTCGAGTTCCGCCGCCTCATGAATCTGATGATCGGCGAGCTCAATGCGTCGCACAGCGGCGCGAATCCGCCGCCCGGCTCCGCGCCTCCGATGACCGGACGCATCGGCGTCCGCTTCGATCGCAACGCGTACGAAAAAGACGGCACGCTGCGCGTCAGTGAAGTGATTCCGCTCTCGCCTGCCGATATCGCAAAGATCAAAACGGGCGACATCATCACCGCCGTCGATCGCAAGCCGGTCGCGAATTTCGATGAGGCGCTCGAGTACAAGATCAACAAGCGGACGGTGATCACGCTCGCGCCGGGTCGCGATGTCGTCGTGCAGCCGATCAATGCCGCGGACGAAAAGCGGCTCACGTATCGCGCGTGGGTCGATGCGAGTCGCGAGTACGTCGATCGCATCAGCAATCACCGCCTCGGCTACGTCCACATGATCGACATGAGCTACGAGTCGCTGCAGCAGCTGTACGTCGACCTCGATGCCGAGAATCGCACGCGCGACGGCGTAGTCATCGACGTGCGCAACAACAACGGCGGATTCGTGAACGTGTACGCGATCGATGTGCTGTCGCGGCGCAGCTACCTCAACATGACGTTCCGCGGCGAGCAGGCCACGCCGGCGCGCACGCTCCTCGGGCAGCGCGCGCTCGAGCGGCCGACGGTGCTGGTGATCAACCGCCATTCGCTGTCGGATGCGGAAGATTTCACCGAGGGGTACCGTAGTCTGGGATTAGGAAAGGTGGTCGGCGAGCCGACTGCGGGCTGGATCATTTACACAGGCGACGTTCCAACTATTGAAGGCACGGTGGTTCGCATGCCGCACATCCGCATTACGGACAGCAAGGGTCAGGACATGGAGATGAATCCGCGTCCCGTCGATGTGTTCGTGCAGCGGCCGATCGGCGAAGGGCTCGCGGGACACGACACGCAGTTGGATAAAGCGGTGCAGACGCTGCTGGCGCAATTGAAGTGAACAGTACCCCCGTGCGCAGGGCGGATGAGGGGCGTCCCCTGTGAAACGCCGCGCATTTCATCGCGCGGTGTTCGCGCTGGCCGGTGCGTACAACCTGTTGTGGGGCGCGTTTTCGATGGCGCGCCCGCAATGGCTGTTCGATTTCGCGCGCATGCCGCGGTCGAATTACCCGGAGATCTTCGCGTGTCTGGGCATGGTGATCGGTCTTTACGGGATTCTCTACTGGCAGGTGGCACGCGATCCGGAGCACGGCCGATTGATCGCGGCAGTCGGACTGGCGGGCAAGGTGCTCGGCCCGATCGGACTGGCGCAATTGTTGATCAGCGGCTCATGGCCAATGCGCTCGATTGTGCTCTGCGTCACAAATGACTTCATCTGGTGGATTCCGTTTGCGCTCTACCTGATCGATTCTTCCAAAATCAGGCGTTGCGTCCCTCCCGATCGCAATACATATTGATTGGCGCATGAGAAAAACTGCCTTCCTCGCGCTCGCTCTGTTTTTCATCGCCGCCGCCGCAATGCCTGACTGCTCGACGCTTACGAATGTGACCGAGGCCATCCCGGAGATGACCCTCGGCGAGCACGTGAACTTCCAGATCGAGATGGTGGGCGGCACGCCGCCATACTCGTTCACGATCACCGACGGCTCGCTTCCGTCGGGCTTGCATCTCACGTCCGGCGGCCGCCTGCACGGCGTCCCGCACGAGCTCGCCGACGTGACGATCCTCGTGAAGATCACCGATGCGGAGGGCTGCACGCTTTCGATTGCGTATCCGGTTCGCGTGAACCCGTAAAATCGGCGGCAGCTACCTCTGCTCGCCCCATCGCGGCTCTTTCGTGAGCGGCTTCCAGTGGTCTGCCTGCGCGCTCGCCACGAGATCCAGACGCCGGATGAGCTCATCGCCGTTGACGAGCTCGAAGGAGTCCACCAGGTCTTTCGTCACCGCTTTGTGCGCCGCGAGCCGCGCCGCGGGCGAGAAATCGTGCGCGGACGTGACGATGATCCCTTTCGTATAGCCGCCCAACAGGCAGGCGCCGAGAAACTCGCGGATCAGAACGACTGACTCCGTCCGTGATCGCCGTTCTCTCCGTTTGACCTGTACGGCGATCGGTTCATCGCCATCGATCAGGATCAAATCGAGCCCGCCGTCGTTGGATCGGCCGCAGTGAACCGCCTCGCAGTGGTAATGCTCTCGGAAGACGGCCTCCACGAGTCGCTCCATCTTGTATGGAGAGATGTGTTCGATTGATTGTGGCGACGACGCGAGATGATCGATCAGTGTCGCAACGGGGATTTCCTTGGATGTGATGTCGAAGTGGCGGAGCGATGCATGGTAGATACAAAGCTCTGTCTCATCCGCGTAGGGCTCACCGGCCCATTTTTGGATCGTCTCCACTTCCCACCAGCCACAAGACGGGCAACTCCACGCACGGGAAGTCCAAACGCTGATCTTTGGCGAGGACCAACCATCCTCCAACGACGGCTCCGCGTCTCGGTTACCGGTATCGTAAATCAACGAGCTCTGGGCTCCGCAATAGGGACACCATCCCCGCAGGGCAAAAAAGAGGCCCTTGTTGCTGATGAACTCGGACTGCTGATCTACATCGGGGCTTCTTCCCAAATGCTCGGCGTAGCCAGAGATGTACTGACTGTAATCCAGCACCGTGTGCGCACTCATGAACGTAGCTTAGTATTGTTGGAGCCATGAAGCTGCCGAAGGTCCATGGTCTGATTCGCCGGCGGTTGCTGGTCAACTACCGGCTCGATCCCGACGTGGCCCAGCGGCAGCTTCCGTCGACTTTCCATCCGAAGCTGCACAACGGTTTCGCCATCGCCGGAATCTGTCTGATCCGGCTGGAGAACATCCGTCCGAAGCGCTTCCCGTCGCTTCTCGGCATCTCCAGCGAAAACGCCGCGCACCGATTTGCGGTGACGTGGGACGATCGCGAAGGCGTCTACATCCCGCGGCGCGATTCCAATTCGCTGATCAATCACCTCGCCGGCGGACGCTTGTTTCCCGGCGAGCATCAACGCGCCACGTTCAACGTGAACGACGACGGCAGCCATGTCGAGCTCTCCATGCGCTCGGCAGATGATGCCGTGCATGTGCGCGTCTCCGCCTCCGTCTCTCCGTCTCTCCCGCCCACTTCAATCTTCCAATCCATCGCCGAAGCCTCAACCTTCTTCGAAGCCGGCTCCCTCGGCTACTCCGCGACTCGCAACAGCGGGAAGCTCGACGGCATCGTCCTGCGCACGCACGAATGGCGCGTCGAGCCGCTCGCAGTGGACGAAGTTGCATCGAGCTACTTCGCCGACGAATCGCGTTTCCCGCGCGGCAGCGTGACCTTCGATTGCGCGCTGATCATGCGCAACATCGCGCATGAGTGGGAATCGGCGGCGGAGATGTACGCGTAAAATAGGTGTATGGCCGAGGAAGAAGCATCTGAGGCACGGGACGAAGTCATCCGGCTGGCGTTCGAGCTCGAAGGTAAGGCTGCGGTTGAAATTCTTCTGCAGCTCGGAACCCTCGATCTCTGGCGCGGAAATCTGAGCGCAATGCGCGGCGATGTTCCAGCTTCGGAGCCGGAGACCGAATCACCAATCCGTCCTGATGCTGCTACGCGCGCGGATGAGTTGTACGCGAGCATGTTCATGAAAGACGCGCTCGGGTATTTGTCCCCGCAGTGCCGCGAAGTCTTGTATGTTCGATATGTCGAGCATCGGAGCATGGGTGCCGACGAGCTCGTGAGTGCCTGCCGAGATCGCGCGTACAAAATGGCTGAGGAAATTCGGCTCGCGCCGCAGAACGATGCGATAGGCGATACCCCGAGAAAGACGCGGCGTGCTCGTTGATTCGAGCGTCTGGATCGAGCAATCGATCTCTACCGTCGTGCACGACGCGCAGGAATTACAGTCCGTCCCTATTGCCTCGATGAGGTTCTAGCCTAACGATGCTCCCCCTCTTCCTCCTCGCCGCCCTCACCTGGACGCCGATCCAGCCCGGCGTCGAGTACGCAAAGCTCGACACGCTCCACGTCGTCCGCGTCGACCCCCGCGTCGCGCAGCTCGCAGTCGGGATTGAGCAGCCTCAGACCGCAGCGCAATGGT
>DATEZA010000190.1:0-18607 GCA_035255945.1 Thermoanaerobaculia bacterium | reverse complement strand
GAGCAGCGCTTCGGCGTCGCGCAGAAAGAGCGGCTGAAGCAGATGAAGAAGGCGGTGGACGTGCTGGCGATGTCGGCCACGCCGATTCCGCGCACGCTGCACATGTCGATGGTCGGCATCCGCGACATCTCGGTCATCGAGGCGCCGCCGAAGGACCGGCTCGCCATCCAGACCGCGCTCGTGCCCTTCAACGACGAGTTCATCCGCGATGCGTTCGCATTCGAGATCGATCGCGGCGGACAGGTGTTCTTCGTCCACAACGGCGTCGAATCGATCTACGCGATCAAGGAGTACCTGGAGAAATTGCTGCCGGGACTGCGCGCGATTGTCGGACACGGACAGATGGACGAGCGAGAGCTGGAGCGCGCGATGCTCGCGTTCATCAATCGCGAGTTCGATGTGCTGATCGCGACGACGATCATCGAGAACGGCATCGACATTCCGGCCTGCAACACGATCCTCATCAATCACGCCGAGCGCTTCGGACTCTCCCAGTTGTACCAGCTGCGCGGACGGGTCGGACGCAGCGACCGGCTCGCGTTCTGTTACCTGCTCGTGCCGAGCGATCGCGTGCTGTCATCCGACGCACGCAAGCGGCTCTCCGCGATCCAGGAGTTCTCCGACCTCGGCGCCGGCTTCCGGATCGCGGCGAAAGACCTCGAGATCCGCGGCGCGGGCAACATCCTCGGCGGCGAACAGTCGGGCGAGATCGCGGCAGTCGGCTTCGAGATGTACACGAAACTGCTCGAAGAGACGATCCGTGAGATGAAGGGCGAGCGGATCGAGGAGGAGGTCGAGACCTCGATGAACCTCGGCGTCGACATCTACATCCCGAAGAACTACGTCGGCGAAGAGAACCTCCGCATGACCTTCTACAAAAAGATCGCTTCCGCGCAAACCGAACAGCGGCTTGACGATATCCGCAACGAGATGCGCGATCGCTTCGGCGCCGTGCCGCCGAATGTCGAGAACCTGTTGCATTTCGTGAAAGTCAAGCAGTTCGCGCAAAGGGTCGGCGTGATCTCGATCGTGCGCGACGGCGCGCGCTGCATCGTGAAGCTGACGCAGTCGGCGAAGGTCGATCCGAACAAGCTGCTGCAGGTGATTCACGACGATCCGCAGATCAAGTTCCTGCCGAGCGGCGTGCTGTCGTTTCCGTTGAAAGCGCACGGGACCGAGGTGATCGACGTGATCGAGGAGCTGCTGCGCGGGATCGCGATGTAGAATCGCCGCACTGCCTATGATTGCGTAACGGTTCTCCGCTTCACGTCCACACAGCTGCACAGGAGAAAAACCGAAATGCAATCCCCGTCTATCTACACGATTCGGCTCGAGCTGCGCGCGGGCAATCGTGAGATCTACAACATCCCGTTCGACGACTCGGCGGCGCTCGCGCGTGCGCTCGACGCGAACATCCCCGACAACTGGCCGGTCGAAAACTACGACGCCGATCCGCTCGTCTGGTCGATCAAGAAACTCGACGAGAACCCGGCAGCGGAACCGTGGCTGCTGCGCTACTTCATCGAGCGCGAAACGAACACGCTCATCGGCTTCGGCGGAGGCTGCGGCCTTCCGATCGACGGCGCATGGACCATCGGCTATTCCGTCCTGCCGCAGTTCCGGCGGCGCGGATATGCCTCCGAAGCGACTGCGGCGTTGATCGCCGAGGCGTTCGGGCATGCGGAGGTCGAGCGGATCATCGCGGAGACCTATCCCGAGCTCGTGGCGTCGATCGGCGTCATGCAAAAGAACGGATTCGTGTTCGTCGGACCGGGCGAAGGAGAGCGCGTGATCCGCTACGAACGACACCGTTAGCCCCCTCATCCCGCTGCGGCGGGAGAAGGGCAACGCATCTCGCGCTTCCCGAGTCGCGTTGCCCCTCGCCCGCGTGAGCGGGAGAGGGTGGCCGAAGGCCGGGTGAGGGCCACCCTCCGTGCTACACTTCGCGCCGCTTCAGGCCCTCATGCGTCGCTCCTTCATCCTTCTATCCATTGCGTTTATGACGGTGGCGTGTCATCGGAAACCGAGCACGCCACCGGATGTCGTCGCGCGAGTCGGCGACCGCATGCTCACCCTCTCCGACTTCAAGCGCTACATCGAACGGAATAGCGGAACGGATCTCGCGTCGATCACTCCCGAGGTCGCGACGGCGCTGCTCGATCAGTACGTGGAAGAGGTGCTGCTGGCGGAGTACGCCGGCGCGCATGGCGTGGAGATTCCGGCGGAGAAGATCGCCGCGGGCGTGCGCACGGAGCCCGGTATCACCGTCATCGAGAAGCGCGACGAGATGCGGCGGCAGAAGCTGCTCGCCGACGTCATCGGAGACGTGGCGGAGGCCAGCGACGACGAAGTTCGCACATACTACGAAGCGCATCCGTCCGACTTCAAGAACGAAGAGGAAGTGCACGCGCGGCAGATCCTCGTGCACGACGAAGCAGCGGCGAATGACATCTCCGCGAAGCTGAAGAGCGGCGCGAGCTTCGAGGAGCTGTCCGTCCAGTACTCCGTCGCCGCGAACGCGAAGAGAGGCGGCGACATCGGCTACATCAGCCGCGGCAAGCTGCCGAAGCGCTTCGAGGACGAGATCTTCGGCCTGCAGCCGGGGAAGGTCAGCGGAGTCGTCGAGACCGACAACTCGTACTACATCTTCAAGGTGGACGATCGCCGGCCGGCCGGCACGATCGATCTGCAAACCGCCGCGCCCGTCATCCGCGAGAAGCTGCGCGAGGAAGCGATCCGCGAGCGCATGGCTCAGCTCGTCGGGAAGGCGAAAACCGATACGCAGATCGCCATCCTCACCAAACGCCTGCCGTTCCCCTACACCGGCGCTTTGCCCAAATCCGACAACGAATAAATGGCACCCGAACTTGTTCTGCTGACCGCCCGTCGTAAAGGCAAAACGATATGAAGAAACTCGTTCTCGCACTCACACTTACGTTCGCTGCGGCGAGCCTCTCCGCGGCGCAGATCGTCGAGGCGATCGTCCTCCGCGTCGGCGACCGCATCGTCACCTCGACTCAGTACGCCCACCGCCTGAAGGACGCCTTCGCGGAGATCGAACAGACCTCCACGTCCGATCAGATCGCGGCCAAGAAGGCGGAGTTCAAGAAGAACCTCATCGACGAGATGATCAGCGAGCTGCTGATCAAAGACCGTGCGGACCGCATCGGCGTCTCGGTCACCGAAGCGGAGCTCAAGGAAGCGACCGCGCGGCTCAAGGAGCAGTACGGCATCTCGACCGATCAGCAATTCGAGGAATCGCTGCAGAAGTCCGGCCTCTCGCGCACCGAGATGGAGGCGCGCCTCCGCGACACGCTCATCAGCAACAAGGTCTTCTCGCGCGAGCTCCGCAGCCGCGAAGAGCTGACCGACCGCGAGCTGCGCGAGCGCTACGATCGCGAGAAGGAGCGTTATCGCCTTCCCGAGCGCGCCCACCTGCGCGAGATCGTGATCATCCGTCCCGACAACGCGGCCGCGGCCGAAAAAGCGCAGCAGAAGGCGAATGATGTCGCGGCAGCGGCGCGTCAGCCGAACGGCGACTTCGCCAAACTCGCCCAGACCTTCTCCGAGTCCGGATCGAAAGACAAAGGCGGAGACCTCGGCGATGTCGCCCGCGGAGAGCTCCTCCCCGATCTTGACAAGGCCGTGTTCAACAGCGCCGCCGGAACGATCATCGGTCCGCTGGCGACGAAATCGGGCTGGCATATCCTGAAAGTCGAGTCGCGCCTCCCGTCCGAAGTGCCCGCATTCGAGTCGCTGAAAGACAAGATCCGCAAGGACGCCAGCGACGACGCATTCAATCGAGACTACAAGGCGTATATCGATCGGCTGCGGAAGGACGCGTACATTCAGATCAACGAGAAGAACATTCCGAATGTATGAGGTAGAGAAATAAGGAGATAGAGAGACAGAGGAGCAACTCCGTCTCTCGGTCTCTCAGTTTCTCCGTCTCTCATCTACGTAGACTTTTGCAGTGTTTCGATGCGCCGGGCTTAAGCTCGGCGCATGTCGTTTCTGGAGCCTGCGATCGCCGCAATCCGCCGCGATAAGCCTCGTAAAATTGTCTGTTTCACGGGCGCGGGTGTTTCGGCGGAGAGCGGGATTCCGACCTTTCGCGGCCCCGGCGGCTTGTGGCGCAACTATCGCGCGGAGGATCTCGCGACGCCTGCTGCATTCGCGCGCGATCCGGAGCTCGTGCTGGAGTGGTACGAGTGGCGGCGCGGACTGATTCGCGCGGCGGAGCCGAATGCTGCGCATCTCGCCATTGCGCGGATGGCGGAGGCTGTCGTCGTCACGCAGAACGTCGACGGGCTGCACGCACGCGCGGGATCGCGCAATGTCATCGAGCTGCACGGCAACATCTTTCGCGAGCGTCCGTCCGGGAAGCACATGCGGCCGGACGTCGTCTGGTTCGGCGAGATGCTCCCGGCCGATGCGGTCGAGCGCGCGTCCGATGCAATTCGCAACTGCGATCTGCTGCTGGTGATCGGCACGTCGGGCGTCGTCTATCCCGCCGCGGGGCTCGTGCCGTTGCATCGCGGGCTTTCGATGGAGATCAATCCCCAGGCGAGCGGCGTGAGCTCCGCCTGCACGTATTCGATTCCGATGACTGCGGCTGTCGCGACGCCGCCGATCATCGACGCGATTCTGGAGGAGCAACCATGACTGACCTCATTGCCGACATGCCGATGGATGAACGCCCACGCGAGCGGATGCTGATGCACGGAACACGAACACTGTCGGATGCCGAACTGCTTGCGCTGCTGATCGGAACGGGGACTCGGGGCAGGAGCGCGGTGCAGGTCGCGCGCGAGCTGCTGGGGGACGGGATCGGTCAGCTCGGCCGCCTCGACGTCACCGAGCTTGCGCGAGTGCCGGGCGTCGGAACAGCGAAAGCGACGCGCATTGCCGCCGCGTTCGAGTTATCGCGCCGCACGGCACGCGACTGCGAAGGCACCAAGTACGAGCCCTCCGAGTTCGGCGAGCATCTGATCAGGACGCATCAATTCCATCAGGAGCACGTCGGGGCGGCACTGCTCGACTCGCACGATCGCATCGTGAAGCGGCAGACGGTTTTCATGGGGACGATCAACACCGCCTTCGTATCGACGCGGGAGATCGTCCGCTTCGCCGTATTGAACAACGCCGCCGGGGTGGTGCTTTACCACAATCATCCGGGCGGTAATCCGACGCCGTCCGCGCAGGACCTCAATTTCACGACGAAATTGCGGGACGCGCTGGACCTGGTCGACATCGAGCTCGTCGATCACGTGATCGCCGGCTCGGCGAAGTACTACTCGTTGCAGGAGTGGATGTGCCGCGAAGCGGTCAGCCCATCACCAAAGCCGGCTTCGGCGTCGCGGCGGAGCGCTCGGCGTACACCGGCGTGAACCAGCCGTAACGGTCGGGGATATTGCCGTTGATGTAATCGAAGAATTCCTTCTGGATTCGTTCGGTCACCGGGCCTCTCTTCCCGGTGCCGATCTGAATTCGATCGATGCTGCGAATGGGGGTGACTTCGGCAGCGGTACCGGTGAAGAAGACTTCGTCCGCGATGTAGAGCGCTTCGCGCGGGATGAGGGTCTCCACGACTTCGAATCCGAGGTCGCGGCCGATCTTCATGATGCTGTTGCGCGTGATGCCGGCGAGGACCGACGCGCCGAGCGGCGGGGTGCCGATGCGGCCGTCGCGAACGACGAAGATGTTCTCGCCCGATCCTTCGCTGACGTATCCGTTGACATCGAGCGCGATGCCTTCGGAGTAGTTGTCGACCGACGCTTCCTGGCGGATGAGGATCGAGTTCATGTAGTTCGCGGTCGCTTTGGCGAGCGCCGGGAAGGTGTTCGGAGCCATGCGCGTCCAGGAAGAGACGCGGACGTCGACGCCCTGCTCGATCGCTTCCGGTCCGAGGTACTTGCCCCACTTCCACGCCGCGATCACGGTGTCGACCGGACATGCCCCGGGGAAGACGCCGAGGGAGTGGAAACCGCGGTAGACGAGCGGACGGAGGTAGCAGTCTTCGAAGTCGTTTGCGGCGACGGTATCGATGCACGCCTGGATGAAGTCCTCGAACGCGTACGGGATCTCCATGCGGTAGATCTTGCAGGAGTCGTAGAGGCGGCGCGTATGCTCCTGAAGCCGGAAGATCGCCGGCCCCTGGTTGGCCGTGTTGTAGCAACGAATGCCTTCGAAGAGGCCCGAACCGTAGTGAATGGCGTGAGTCAGTACGTGGATCTTGGCGTCGGCGAAATCGACCAGGCGCCCATTCATCCAGATTTTCTTGACTTCTTCGAATGGCATGACGGCCTCCTGAGGGATTGCGCGGAACGCGACCGTGCTCGGCAGATGGGGTTGACTCGAGGTCGGCCGAGTATAGGTGCCGCTGATTCGGCAAGTCAATGCTATAAACCTGCCATCGGTGACGGCTTTTAAACGTATGAAGCTGAACGGGAAAACGGTCGTTGTGACGGGTGCTTCGAGCGGCATCGGACGGGCCGTTTCGATCGAGCTGGCGAAGCGCGGCGCGACGCTTTTCCTCGCCGCGCGGCGAGCCGATCAGCTCGAATCCGTCGCCGCACTATGCCGCGAGCACGGCGTCGCAGCCACTCCCGTCGTCACAGACGTGAGTGACCGCTCCTCGTGCGAAAAACTGATCGCGACGGCGGGCCGCGTCGACGTCCTCATCAACAACGCCGGCTTCGCGACTTTCGACGTGATCGAGACCGCAGATCCCGACGACCTCGAGTCGATGATGCGCACGAATTACTTCGGCACGGTGTGGTGCACGCAGGCCGTGCTCCCGCAGATGCTCTCGCGCGGCGACGGCACGATCGTCAACGTCGCGTCGATCGCCGGCATCATGGGCTACGCGCGGATGGGCGGCTACTGCGCGACGAAGTTCGCCATCATCGGCTTCACCGAGGCGCTGCGCGACGAAGTGCTCGGACGCGGCGTGCGCGTCGGAATGGTCTGCCCCGGCACCACCGAGACGGAGTTCTTCGCAAAAGCGGAACGTGGCAAGATGCCGGGCGCGTCGCGCCTGATCCTCGGCGTCAGCGCGGAGCGGGTCGCACGTGTGATCTGCCGCACGGCCGGGGACGGAGCGTACCGGCGCATACTGCCGCCTGCCGCGGCGCTCTATATGCGAATGAAAGAGATCTTCCCGCGATTCGCGCACCTGCTCATGCGGCGCGTCTCGGCGCTGCTGGAGAGGTGATGCCGCTGCCCGTCCGAACGCCGGTCACACGAACGCTGCTCATCCTGATCGCGCTCATGTTCGTCGTCGAAGCGATCCTGGGCGGTCCGCCGCTTCGCCAGCCGGCCGCGTGGCTGATGCTCGACATCCGCGGCAACGCACTCGAGCTCCTCGGCGCACTCACCGGCGGCACGCTGTTCGATCGCCAGTGGTGGCGGCTGATCACCGTCATGTTCCTGCACGCGAATCTGCCGCATTACGCGGTGAACTCGTGGGCGCTATTTCAGCTCGGCAGCCTGTACGAAGCGCTGTTCGGATCGCGCCGTTTTCTGCTGGTCTACTTCGCGACCGGACTCTGTGCATCGATCGCCAGCATGATTCACATCGCGAATACCGACGGCGCATCAGTCGGCGCCAGCGGCGCGATCTTCGGCATCCTCGGCGCGTTCATCTTCTCGATCCGCCGTTCGCAATGGCGCCACGAGCGATGGGCACGCGGACTCACGCAGCAGCTCGTGTTCTGGGGCGTCCTGAATCTCGTGCTCGGCCTGACGTTCCGCAAGTACATCGACAACAGCGCGCACATCGCGGGCCTGGTCAGCGGACTGATTCTCGGGCTCGTGCTGCCGCATCGCACGCCACCGCTGCCGCCGGGTCAGAACGTCATCGACGTGCAGCCGTACGACGACTCACCGATGCCGCCGCGCGATTAGCCGGAGATCCTGCGGCGCGAACAGCCGGTCGTTGATCGCGTGGATCACGCGCTGCAGCTCGGGCGGATCGCTTTCCAGAATCGCGATCCTCGTCCCCTCGGGGAACGGATGCACCGCGCGGCATTCGACGATCTCGAACCCATGCTCGCGCGCGAGCAGCACGAGCGCAGCCGGATGCCGCGGCGCGAGATGCGTCGGATCGCGCCAGAACTCGGACGCGCTGACGAGCAGCGATTCGGCGTTCGGGGTCTCGATCATCAGCAGTCCGCCATCGCGCAGCACGCGCGCCGACTCGCGAAAAAACGCGAACAGCAACTCGACCGGCAGATGCTCGACCACGTGCAGCGCCGCGACAGATCCGATCGATGCATCGCCGAACGACGCGAAGCACTCCGGCACGCCTGCACGCGTCGCATCGAGTCCGCGCGCTTTCAGATCTGCAACGGAGCGCTCGTTCGTATCGACGCCCCGCGCACCCGGGACGAGCGCGAGCAATTCGCCGCGGCCGCAACCGACATCGATCAGCGGCCCGTGCTCGCGCGCGAGGTTCGCGTAATGCGCGACCGAGTCGCGCACTTCGTGCTCGCTGCCACGGAGCGAATCTTCGATGCGGCGATAAACAAAATCCGCATTCGCAGCGACGGGATTGGTCAGATCGCGAACGCGCACGGCGAGTGTTTCGATCTTCTGGTCGAGCGCGGCGATCAGCGCATCGTTGCGCATCGCGGCGACCGGAATCACCGCGCGTGTCTTGCCGATCTCGGCGCTCAGCGCGTCATCGCCGCTGCGTACGTCGTGCTGCAGCGAGTCGACATCGGCGCGCGCGCTGCGGCGCACGTCATCGATCTGGCGGCGGAGGTCGTCGACGAGATCGAGCAGCGCCAGGTTGAAATCGCGTTGCCGGTCGTTGTCCGGACCGGTGATGCGGCGGAAAAGGCGGAGCAGCCAGCCCTGCCAGCTCCGGCCGGGGCGGTAGCGGCGGTCGTGTTGCCAGACATCGCGCCACGCCGCCGCTCCCGCCGGAGGGGTCTCGACGAATTGCTCGTCGTTCATCGAATGGAGATTACGCCTGCGGAGCGGCTTCCGTCGCGGCGGGTGCCGTTTCGGCCGGCTCGGAGCCGATCGGAACGACCTCCACGTGGATGTGCGCCGAGACTTCGCGATGCAGCCGGACGTCGATCTCGTGCGTGCCGAGGGACTTGATCGGATGCGCGAGCTCGATGCGGCGCTTGTCGACGTCGATGCCTTTCGCAGTCAGTGCGTCGGCGATGTCGTTCGCCGTCACCGAGCCGAAGAGGTTGCCGTGCTCGCCGACGCGCTTGGGGATCGTCACCTTCACGCCCTCCATGCTGGCCGCGGCCTTCTGCGCCTGGTCCTTTTCCGCCTGCCCGAGCACCGCCCATTTCTTGCGCTCCTGCTCGACCGATTTCAGGTTGGCCTGAGTCGCTTCGCGCGCGAGATTCTTCGGGATCAGGTAGTTGCGCGCATACCCGTCCTTCACCGAGACGACTTCGCCGCGCGTTCCGAGGCCGCGGATCTCGTCAGTCAGTATGACTTTCATTGGAGTCATCCTTTCGCTTGAACTTTCTGAAATCAAAAAACGAATCGAACAGTCCGGCGATGGTCAGCAGGATCGGCGCGATGCCGGTGAGCGTGAGGAATCCGAGCAGGACGAACGCGAAGAGCAGTCCGATCCCGTTGATTCCCACCGCCACGAGCAGCGATCGAAAAATCGCCAGCCCCTGCAACAGATAGAGGAACAGCACCACCACCAGGACGTTGGCCGCAACCTTCTGCAGCAGCCCGGTCGCCAGCGGCGCGAGACCGCTGATCACGAACGCGAACAGCAGCCACTCGGGGAGTGAGAAGTTGCGGAACAGATAGACGGTCGACAGCTGCGAAACCTCGCGCGTGCGAACGAATTCGCGCCACGCGCGCAGCCGGCCGAACATCAGAATGCTGAGCAGGAAAAAAACGCTGAACATGATCACCGGTCCGCACGCCACGACCTTCGACGCCATGTCGAGACCGCGGCGCGCCGCATCCACCGCTTCCGGCGGAAAGCCCGGCGTGCGCTGGTAATACGCGAGCACCTCGCCCTTGAACTGCGCGGTTTGTGCGAGTTGATCGGCGTACGGCGACACGCCGAGGAACGTGCGTGCACCGAATTCCGTGGCGGCGAGACCGGGAATGATGATCAGCATCGCCGTCACCAGCACCTTGCCGAACGATGCGCTGCGCTCGATGAGCGGCAGTGCGAGCATCGCCGGAAGTGCGAGCGCGAACAGCGTGCTGGCGAGATACGCGTACGTCAGCCTGATCTCGCCGATCGTTGCGCCGGGTTGATGCGCCGTCAGGACGCCGAGCGCGATTCCGATGATCGAGCCGATCGTCAGCGCGAGCCAGGTCGCGCGCCGCCCGTTGCGAATTCCGCAGTGGAAGATCGCGGCGGGCATGAACACGATGACCGGCGGGAAAAACATGAATGCCATCAGCAGCGCGTAGCCGAAGACACTCCGGACCACCCGGCCGAACGGCCGTTCCGGAATCTCCAGCGAAGCGGGCTGCAGTGGCATATCGGTCATGAAGCGATTAATCCGTCGCGAACGGGAGAAGCGCTGCGATGCGCGCGCGCTTGATCGCGTTCTGGAGCTTGCGCTGATGCAGTGCGCACGTTCCGGAGATGCGGCGCGGGAGGATCTTGCCGCGCTCCGGGATGAACTGCTGCAGCATCTTCACGTCTTTGTAGTCGATGTACTCGAGCTTCTCGACGCAGAACTTGCAGACGCGCTTGCGGCGATAGAAGAACTTCTTCTTCCCGCCCTGTCCACCCGGACCGCTCTGCTGTCCGCCGCGGCCGCCTTCGGGCCGTCTTCCACCACCAGATGTAGTCGTGGCCATTGTTGATTCTCCTTCTCTCGATTACGCCTGAGTCTCTTCGGCGGGCGGAACGGGCTCTTCAACCGGCGCTGCTGCTACAACAGCGGCAGGCACAGGTGCAGCGACAGGCGCAGGTGCAGGCGCAGCGGCAGGCGTAGGTGCATACGCCTGCGGAGCGGCCGGACGGACGCGTTCCTTCTTCGGGTTCTTCTTGGCGAGCTTGTCCGCGCGCTTCAAGTCCTCGTCCGTGCGGACGATCATGTGACGCAGCACGCGATCCGAGTTCTTCATGCGGCGGTCGAGCTCGGAAAGTCCGGCCACCGTCTCGTACACGAGCAGGTGGTAGATACCTTCGGTCGACTTGTTGATGGGATATGCGAGCCGCCGGCGGCCCCACGCTTCTTCGTTTTTCAGCGTGGCACCGAGCGACTCGGCGACGCGCTTGAACTCGGTTGTCAGCGTCGTCGCCTCTTCCTCCGTTACTTGCGGAGAAAGAATGTACAGGACATCGTATGTCCTCATGATTCCTCCTTCTGGCCTAGCGGGACCCCACTCATGCAGGGTCCAAGGAGCTGGCAGATTGTTAAAGAATTTCCGGCACGAAAACCGGGCCGGTAAGTGTACGTAAATGGCTGAAGGACGGCAAATTATTTCGAAGCGTCACAGTTTTGGAATCGTGGCAAATCTGAGCCGGTGCTAGCTTGCGGAAATGCTGCTGAGGATCGGCCGCCTCTTCTTCGCCCTCTCCGTCGTCCTCTCCGGAATCTACCAGCTCGCAACAGCCCGCTTCGTGAACCTGGTGCCGGTTCACGCCGGCCCGCTGGTGTACCCGCTCGGCGTGCTCCTCGTTTTCCTCGGCATCGCGTTACTCGTGCCCCGAACCGTTTCCGCCGCCGCCATCACGCTCGGCGTGCTCCTCCTCATCCTGTTCTTCGGATTCAGCCTGCGTGCAGCGCTCCCACAGGCCTCGGCAGGCTACGTGTGGGTCGATCCCCTGATGATCCTCGCGCTCCTCGGCGGCGTGAGTCTGACTGTGGCTCCGCGCGAGGCATCAACGCGCCTCACATCGATCGCGCTCGGCGCATTCCTGGCGTACTGCGGCGTCCTGCATTTTCCATACGCCAAATACGTCGCGGGCCTGATCCCGTCGTGGATTCCGGCGCACATGTTCTGGACCTACTTCGCCGCAATCGCTTTGATCGCCGGAGGCATCGGCGTCGTCGTTCCGCAAACGGCGCGTCTCGCCGGGATCCTATCCGGCGTCATGCTCTTCAGCTGGGTCTTCCTCGTGCACATCCCGCTCGCGATCAGCACGCACACCGTGAGCGAGATCTCGCGCGGATTTCAGGCGCTTTCCGACAGCGCCGTCGCGTTCATGCTCGCCGGCACCGTGCGCCGCGCCCTGCTCCCGAGCCACAGCAGCACCGCTCCCATCGCGCACACCGCGGGACAGACGAGCAACGCGTAGCGCAATCCGTACGCATCGCTGAGCTTGCCGATCACCGGCGCGCCGATCGCGTACGCGGAAATGTTCACGGCCGAGAAAAAGATCCCGATCGCCAGTCCTCGCAGCTGCGGACCGGCCAGCTCCGTCACATCCGCCGTCGCCGGTCCGACCCACAGAATCGCCAGCGCATACAGCACGACGTTCACGCCGACGAGCAGCGGAATGTCGTTCGTGAACAGCACCGCGATCCAGAGCGGCACCGACACGAGCGCGGCAAATGACGTGAACGCCATCCGGCGCCGCACGCGGTCCGAAACGTAGCCGCCGAAGATCATCGCCGGCACGCCGATCACCACCGACAACAGTCCTGCCGCGGCTCCAACCGTCATCAGGCTGACGTGATGCACGCGCACGTAGAACGTCGTGCCCCAGATCCCGAGGTTGTTCGATGCGAGCCCGAGGAGCGCGTAGCCGAGGCAGATGTAGCGGAACGAGGGCGATTGGAGCAGCGGCCGCCAGTCCGCACGCTCCGACGTCTGCACGCGCGTCCGCGCCGGCTCGCGCAGCAGGAAGACGAGCAGCGCGAGCACGAGTCCCGGAAATCCGAGGAGGTAGAACGCCCAGCGCCAGCCCATCGTCTGACCGATCCAGCCGCCGAGGAAAAACGCGAGTCCGCCGCCGAGCGCGATCGCAGATGCGTAGACCGATTGCACCGTCGCGCGCATGCGAGCGGGGAAGAAGTCGCAGAGCAGCGAGAACGCGGCCGGACCGAGCGTCGCCTCGCCGACGCCGACCATCACCCGGCATCCGAACAGCGTCCAGAAATTCGTGGCGAAGCCGGTGAGTCCGGAGAAGAGACTCCACACCGCGAGCCCGATCGCGATCATCTTCGTGCGCGAGCTGCGATCCGACATGCGGCCGAACGGAATGCCGAGCAGCGTGTAGAGCAGGACGAATGAAAGCGTGCCGAGCGCACCGAGCTGCAGATCGGTCAGCTTCATCTCGCCCTTGATCGGCGTGAAGAGGATGTAGATCAACGACCGATCCAGAAAGTTCAGGACGTAGACGGCGGTGAGGACCGCCAGCGCATACCACGAGTACGGTTGGACGCGTTCTTCGGACATGGTGGTGAGTGTAAGGGATGGACAGCGGTCGTTCTCCTGCTGTCCGCTATCTGCTGTCTGCTATCTGCTATCTGCTGTCCGCTGTCTGCTGTCTGCTATCTTCAATTTTCATGAAGGCACTGCGCTCGTTGCTCACCGTCGCGCTCTTCACCACCACGCTCGCCCTCACCGCACAAGTCGACTCATCCCGCTACACCGAAATGCACTGGCGGATGATCGGTCCGTTCCGCGGCGGCCGCACCGTCGCGGCGGTCGGTGTGCCGCAGCAACCCGGCGTCTTCTACATCGGCGTCAACAACGGCGGCGTGTGGAAGACGAACGACTACAGCCGCGTGTGGGCGCCGATCTTCGACGATCAGCTCTCCGGCTCGATCGGCGCAATCGCCGTCGCGCCATCCGATCCGAACATCATCTACGCCGGCAGCGGCGAAGGCCTGCAACGCCCCGACCTCGCCACCGGCGACGGCATCTACAAATCGACCGACGCCGGCAAAACGTGGACGCACCTCGGTCTCCGCGACGGCCAGCAGATCCCGATGATCGCCGTCGATCCGCACGATCCGAATCGCCTCTTCGTCGCCGTCCTCGGACATCCATTCGGTCCGAACAACGAGCGCGGCATCTATCGCTCGACCGACGGCGGCACGACCTTCGAGAAAGTGCTTTCGAAGGACGAAGCGGGCGGCATCGATGTCGTCCTCGATCCCTCGAATGCGCAGACGGTTTACGCAGCGCTCTGGGAAACGCGCTACGGCCCGTGGGAGAACGCATATCTCAAAGGTCCGAACAACGGCATCTTCAAATCGACCGACGGCGGCACGACGTGGCATCAACTGACGAAGGGATTGCCCGAGGGGGAAGCGCTTGGGCGCGCGGGACTCGAAGTGTCGCGCGCGAATCCGCAGCGCATTTACACGATCGCCGGCGTCGACGAAAAATCGGGCGGCGTCTATCGCTCCGACGACGGCGGCGAATCGTGGCAGCGGATGAACGACGACGAGCGCGTGTGGGGGCGTCCCGGCGATTTCAACGAGATCCGCAGCGATCCGAAGAACGCCGACATCGTCTACTCCGCGAACGTGGTGACATGGAAATCCATCGACGGCGGCAAGACGTGGAGTGCGTTCCGCGGCGCGCCCGGCGGCGACGACTACCACCGCATCTGGATCGATCCGAACGACTCGAAACTGATCCTCATTGCGTCCGACCAGGGCGCGATCATCACCGTGAACGGCGGCATGTCGTGGAGCTCCTGGTACAACCAGCCGACCGCGCAGCTCTACCACGTCAACGCCGACAACGCGTTTCCGTATCGCGTCTGCGGCGGCCAGCAGGAGAGCGGCTCCGCGTGCGTCGAGAGCCGCAGCGACGACGGCCGCATCACGTTCCACGACTGGCATCCGGTCGCGGCGGAAGAATACGGATACGCCGTTCCCGATCCGCTCGATCCCGACATCGTCTACGGCGGCCGGATCTCGCGCTACGACCGCCGTAATCGCCAGGTGCAGGACATCACGCCCAAAGCGCTGCGCGGCAAGACGTACCGCATGCTCCGCACGCAGCCGATCGCGTTCTCGCCCGCCGATCCGCACATCCTCTTCTTCGCCGCGAACATGATGTGGAAGACGACGAACGGCGGCCGCAGCTGGACGCAGATCAGTCCCGACCTCACGCGCAAAACGTGGGACGTGCCGTCGAACGTCGGCAAGTACAAAGGCACACCGGAAGCGAAGCCGAAGCAGCGCGGCGTGATTTACGCGATCGCGCCGTCGCCGCTCGACGTGAACCGCATCTGGGCCGGCACCGACGATGGACTCATTCACGTCACCACCGACGGCGGCAAGACGTGGAAGGACGTGACGCCGCCGCAGCTGGTGCCGTGGGCAAAGGTGTCGATCATGGAGGCGTCGCACTTCGACAAGCTCACCGCGTACGCCGCGATCAACACCTTCCGCCTCGACGATCTGCGCCCGCACATCCTGCGCACGCGTGACGGCGGCAAGACGTGGACGGAGATCGTGAACGGCATCGCGAACGGCGCCGACATCAACGTCGTGCGCGAAGATCCGAAGACGAAAGGGCTGCTCTTCGCGGGCAGCGAAACGCAGGTCTGGTTTTCGAATGACGACGGGGCGCACTGGCAGTCGCTGCGCCAGAACATGCCGGCGACGGCGATTCGGGATCTCGTGGTGAAGGATGATGACCTGATCGCCGGCACGCATGGGCGGGGGTTCTGGATTCTGGATGACATTCAGCCGTTGCGTGTGGGGGGCGGGCGCTCAGGCGGCGATGGCGATCGGGCGGGACGCCCGCTCGCTGCGGACGAGACGTCCGCGCTCCTCAAACCGCAGCGCGCGACGCGGTTCCGCTGGAGCAAGTGGCCTGATACGCCGCTGCCGCCCGACGAGCCGGCGGGCCAGAACCCGCCGGACGGGGCGATTATCGATTACGTGCTCGCGTCGAACGCGTCGCTCGTCACGCTGGAGGTCCTCGACGCGAACGGCAAGCTCGTGCGGCGTTACGCGAGCACCGACAAAACCGAGCAGCCGAAAGACACCGGCAACGTGCCGTGGTACTGGATCCGTCCGTCGCGCGCGCTCGCCACGAGCGCCGGCATGCATCGCTTCACATGGGATCTGCACAGCGCGCCGATTTCGCAGATCAAGCCGAGCTATCCGATTTCCGCCGTGCCGTTCGACACCGCCCCGAACTACACCTCGCCGTGGGTCGTGCCCGGCACCTACACGGTGAAGCTGACCGTGGACGGCAAGTCGTCCACGCAGCCGCTCACGGTGCGCATGGATCCGCGCGTGAAGACCACGCACGAAGAACTAGTGAAGCAGTTCACCATCTCAATGAAGCTGCACGACCTACTGCAGCAGCTCGCCATCGCACTCGAAGAGCTGCGCGGCATCAAGTCGTCGCTGCAGGCCGATGACAAATTCGGCAAAGACCTCTCCGAGCTCGAAGGCGATGAAGACGAAGACCAGCCGACGCTCGCCCGCATCCAGTCGAACGTCCGCTCGCTCTTCGACAACATCCAGGCCTACGACGGTCCGCCGACCGCGCAACAGCTCGCAGCAGTGAACGACGTCGAGCCGCAGGTGAAGGCCGTCCTCGGCCGCTGGGAAACGCTGCGCAAACGCCGCGCATCAGCCGCCGGATACGAGATTTACGCGATCCGCTACGGCACGATCCCGGAGTTCCCGGTCGCGTCGCTCGTACAGGGCGCGGACAAGTCGCGCAAGCTCGACATCGCCATGATGATCTGGCTTCTTCGGGGCAACGGACACAATGTGCTGGTCGACTCCGGGTTCTACCACCCGCAGTTTTTCAAGAACTGGAAGGTCGCCGATTTCGTCCGGCCTGACGAAGCCGTCGCCCGCCTCGGCGTGCATCCGAACGACGTCACGGACCTGATCCTCACGCACGCGCATTGGGACCACGCAGACGGCGCCGATCTCTTTCCGAAGGCGCAGATCTGGATCCAGAAAGAGGAGTTCCGCTACTACACGACCGCCGATCATCCCGGCATGGACAAAGGAGATATGGAGTTCCTCCGCCGCGCACATCGCGAAGGACGGGTGCATCTCGTCGACGGCGATCGGGAGATCCTGCCGGGCATCAGCGTGTACACCGGCGGCCGCCACACGTACGCCTCGCAGTACGTCCGTGCGGGCGATGTCGTGCTCGCGTCGGACAACGTCTACCTCTACGAGAATTTGACAAACCACGTGCCGATCGCGCAGACGCTCGACGCCACCTCGAACCTCGCCGCGCAGGACCGGATGAAGACGCTCGCGCAGGTCATTGTCCCGGGGCATGACCCGGAGGTTTTGACTCGATTTGCACGGGTGGCGGAGGGGGTTGTGGCGATTTCGGCGCCGGTTCCGCAACGGTGACGCCGAGGCGTTTGAGGGCGCGCTGCGCTTCGGCGCCGGCGAAGGTGAAGAGGCAGCGGTCGTCCCAGATTTTCTTGTACAACTCGATCGCCGCCGCGTTGTTGCCCGCGCGCACCTGAGCATCCGCCTCAGTCATGGTGTGCAGCATCGCTTCGTCGCGCGCATCGAGCTCGATGCTCACCATCTTCTCGATGTCCTTCGTGGTCGAGACGCCGCGAATGACCTTGCCCTCGCGATCGACCATCAGGGCGAGCGGCGGCGGTCCCGACGGAAACAGTTTCGCGATCGGCGCGGTGCGCTCCGGCAGCACGATCTCGAAATCGACGCAGCGCGTCGTCGCGGCGAGAAAACTCTTTGACGTCATCAGCGGCGATTTCTGCGCCTCCTTCAGCGACGGCGGCAGCCAGTACACCGTGATCGCTTTCTCGTGCAGCACCGCGTTGTCCTGCAGAAACTTCCACGCGACGTTCGGATCGATCTCGTCGATCGAGCCGGGACCGATGCGCTGACCGTTGCGTCCGCGATTGTTCGATTGCGCGGCGAGCGGCAGCGTGAGTGAGGCGAGCAGAAGGGCGGCGATCCACCGTGAGGTCATGACGCTTCGACGGTTCGTCGATGCACAGGTTCTGCCGTAACATCTCGCCTTATGAACGGAAATAAGCCGTGGATCGCGGAGCCCACTCCTTCCGAATGGTTCATCCAGCATGGCGCCGGCTCGTATGAAATGAACTACGCGAACACCGGCTCGATAGGCGCCGACGATCCCGTTCCGAACAACCGTTTCTACGTGCACAACCGCACCATGCCCCCCAATCTCGACCCGCTCGAGTTCCGCCTGCAAGTGCATGGCGATGCCGTCGCGCATCCGATGAACTTCACGCTCAGCGATCTCGCCGCGATGCCGAAGAGCACGGCGCGCTACGTCCTCGACTGCGGCGCGAATGGCCGCTCGTTCTTCCCGAGGCTCCCGCCGCCGGCGCAGGCGCAAGGCTGGCTGCCGGTCGGCTTCACCGACTGGCGCTGGGGCGCGATGGGCGCGGCCGAATGGGGCGGCGTCATGCTCGACCAGATCCTCGCGGAGACCGGCGTCGACACGAACAACACCTACGCGCGACTCCGCGGCGCGGACGAAGTGCTGCAGGGCGACGGCAGCACGCAACCGTACAGCCACGTCTTCGACACCTCCGCGCTCGCCGGCAAAGGGATCATCCTCGCGTACGAGATGAACGGCGCTCCGCTGCCGCGCGATCACGGCGCACCGCTGCGCGCGGTCATACCGGGACAGGGCGGCAACGTCAGCGTGAAGTGGCTCGTCGAGCTCTTCGCATCGACGCAGCAGATCCCCT
>DATEZA010000189.1:0-7776 GCA_035255945.1 Thermoanaerobaculia bacterium | reverse complement strand
CGTTGCCCAAACGCGTGAGCGTGTAGGACAAGCTCTCAGCTTGTCCCGGTAGTCCCGGCAGGCTGAGAGCTTGCCCTACACTCATGCGCAGGGCGCCGTTGAATGTCGTCGATGCCCAGATGACGCCGTTCTCTTCCACGAAATCGCGCACGTACGGCGGTGCACCGTCGATCATCCGCTCCAGCTTCCAACCGCTCGCGTCGCGGCGCAGTACGCCGAGGCCGGCGCGCGAACCGAAGTAGACGCGCGACGGATCGAAAGAGGGGCGGATCATTCCGTAGCCGCCGGTGCGCTCGGTGCCGGCGATCAGCGTGGAGTGCTCGTTGCGATCGATGAGGAAGATGCCATTCGAGGTCGAGACGAGCACGCCCTCCGGCACTTCGAGCATGAACCATGAGGCGTTGCTGCCCCACACGCGGCGCACCGGCGCGCGCTCGCGATCGATGGCGAAGAGGCCATGCGAGTTCGTGATGTAGATGCGGTTGTTCCAGCGGAAGACCTGCCGCGCGGCGCCGCGGATGCCGAGGCGCGAGTCCCACACGGTGAGCGGCGAGGAGAGATCGATCTGCACCACCGAGCCGTCGGCCGCGGCGAGCCAGAGCGAGCCTTCGCGATCGACGAATGCGGCGCGCAGGACGTCGTCCGGAACGCCCGCCGCGTGATCGAGGATCTGATCGAGTTGTCCATCGCGCGTGAGGATCGCGACGCCGTCTTCCGCGGTCGCGATGGCGAGCCGGCCATCGTGCAGCCGCACCGCGCCGATCACGAGCTTGCCCTTGATCCAGTCGATCGACGGATACGATTCGGCGCGGCAGCCCTTCGTGCGGTCGGTGATGGCGACGAAGCCGTTGCCGTCGCGGCAGATCGCAGTCACGTCTCCGATCGGACGAGCGGTTTTCAGCTCGTGGAATTGCCCGTTCTCGATGATGCCGATCGAGCCGACGCCGCCCGCGATGATGCGTCCGCGCGAATCGGCCGCGAGCGCGAAGACGGCGGAGTGGTTGGGCAGCTCGACGACATCCCACCACGCGCCGTCGAACGACATGGCGCCTTTGAGATTGCCGAACCAGAGCACCCCGCGGCCGTCCTGCGCGATGGCGAAATTCTGCGCGCCGGCGTGGAACTCCTCGGGGGTGAAGGAGCGGACGAGCGGCAGTCCGCGCTCGCTCGCGTGCGTCGCGAGTGCGAGGAACACGAGGAGCAGGAGGAACCGCCCGCGCATATTTGAAGGATACTCTGGGGCGGCAGCAAGCTGCCGCACTCCATGAACCTGTACGGCTTTCTTCCTGATGATCTTACGTCGCACCTTCGCGCTCACGGCGTTGCCGTGCGTGACTCCGAAGCGCGCCGCGTCCTCGCGTGCACTTTCGGTCACTCCACCTCCCGCCCGGTGCCGCGCGTCGTGGAACAGGCTGTGGAACAACTTTGTACCAGTACAAAACCTGAGATCGTCGAGCGTGCCACCGATCCGTCCGACGGTTTCGTGAAGTACTTGTTCCGGCTGCATGACGGCGCACTTGCGGAGGCGGTCCGCATCCCGCTCGAAAATCAGAAATTCACGATCTGCCTGTCGAGTCAGGCGGGCTGCGCGATGGGCTGCACGTTTTGCGCGACCGGGCGCATGGGACTCACGCGCAACCTCGAAGCGTGGGAGATCGTCGCGCAATTCATCGCCGTGCGCGATGAAGCCGAGGCACCGGTCACCGGCGCGGTGTTCCAGGGGCAGGGCGAACCGCTGCACAACTACCCATCCGTGATCAAAGCGGCGCAGATCCTCTCGCATCCGTGTGGCGGCCGCATCGCAGCGAAAGCGATCACCATCTCCACCGTCGGACTCGTCCCGATGATCAAGCGCTATGCACGCGAGCGGCATCCGTATCGATTGATCATCTCGCTTACATCGGCGATCGATGAGCGACGCAAAACATTGTTACCGGTTGCCGGTGCGTGGCCCGTTGCCGAGGTTGCGGACGCGGTGCGCGCGTATCAGCGCGTGAACGGCGGACGGGTGACCATCGCGTGGGTGATGCTCGGCGGCATCAATACCGGACTCGATGAAGTCGAAGCGTTGCAGACGCACTTCGGCGATCTGCCGCTGCGCATCAACTTAATCGACGTCAACGACGCGCGGCCCGACGGTTTCCGTCCGCCGGGCGATCGCGAGCTCGCTGCGTTCCGCGATGCATTGCGCGCGCTCGAAGTGCCGGTCGTGCGCCGCTACTCCGGCGGTGCCGCGAAACACGCCGCCTGCGGTATGTTGGCCGGCACATGCCACCCGTCCTCCTGACCGCGGAATCGCTCACCAAATCGTTCGGCGCGCGCCCGCTCTTCGAAAATCTTTCGTTCTCACTTTTCGAAGGCGATCACGTCGGACTGGTCGGGCCGAACGGCTCCGGCAAATCGACACTCCTCAAAATCCTCGCCGGCGCCGACGAGCCCGACTCCGGCAATCGCGCGCTGCGCAAAAGCGTGCGCGTCGGCTACGTGCCGCAGGATCCGGTCTTCGCGCCGGGCCGCACGATCGAAGACGTGTTGCACGACGCGATCGCGCACGACGAAACGCTCGAAGACTACGAGCGCACCTCGCGCATCGCGCAGGCCCTCGGCAAAGCGGGATTCATGGACCGCACGCAGCAGACCGACATCCTCTCCGGCGGCTGGCGCAAGCGCCTGGCGATCGCGCGCGAGCTCGTGCGCGAGCCCGACGTGCTGCTGCTCGACGAGCCGACGAATCACCTCGACGTCGAAGCGATCCTCTGGCTCGAGTCGCTGCTGCGATCGGAGCCCGAGGCGTTCATCGTGGTCAGTCATGACCGGTATTTTCTGGATAACGTGGCGAAGCGGATGCTCGAGCTCAATCGCGTCTATCCGGACGGCCTCTTTCAAAGCGACGGCAGCTACACCGACTTCCTCGAAAAGCGCGACGAGCTGCTGCGCAACGAAGCGGCGTACCAGGAGACGCTGGCCAATCTCGTGCGGCGCGAAGTGGAATGGCTGCGCCGCGGACCGAAAGCGCGCACGACGAAGGCGAAGTCGCGCATTCAATCCGCCGGCAAGTTGATGGGAGAACTGGAAGAGAGCCGGTCGCGTACGCGCGAGCAATCGGCGGCGAAGATCGACTTCACCGCATCGGATCGAAAGACGAAGCGGCTCTGGTCCGCGAAGGGATTGCGACGTCGCGTCGTCATCCCGAGCGGAGTCGAGGGATCTGGGGCTCGGGAGGCGGCACGTGAATCGCGCCTCCCGCCCCCCAGGTCGCTCGACGACGCTCGCGATGACGCTGGCGGTGAGCTCTTCCGCGATCTCGATATTCTGCTGACACCCGGCACACGCCTCGGTGTCCTCGGACCGAACGGCTCGGGCAAGACGACGCTGCTGCGGACGATCGTCGGCGAGCTGCAGCCCGACGCCGGCACGATCGAGCGCGCCGAGCAGCTGCGCGTCGTCTACTTCGAACAGAACCGCCAGTCGCTCGATCCGAACATGACGCTCAAGCGCGCGCTCGCGACGGAAGGCGATTCGGTGCTTTATCGCGATCGCTCGATGCACGTCGCGTCATGGGCGAAGCGATTTCTCTTTCGCACCGAGCAGCTGGAGACCGCGGTATCGCGATTGTCCGGCGGCGAGAAGGCGCGCATCGTCCTCGCGCGGCTGATGCTGCAGCCGGCGGACCTGCTGGTGCTCGACGAGCCGACGAACGATCTCGACATCCCGACGCTCGACGTGCTCGAAGAATCGCTGCTCGATTTTCCCGGCGCGCTGGTGCTCGTCACGCACGACCGCTACCTGCTCGATCGCGTGTCGACGCAGTTGCTCGCGCTGGATGGGAAGGGGGGCGCGGAGTATTTCGCGGATTACTCGCAGTGGGAAAGCGCGCAGGAGGACAAGCTGAGAGCTCGTCCTACACCGAGCAGCGTAGGGCAAGCTCTCGGCTCGCCGAAGAAGAAACTCGGCTACCTCGAACAGCGCGAATTCGACTCCATGGAGAGCGCGGTTCTCGCCGCTGAAGAGAAACTCCACGCGGCGAAGAGGCGCGTCGAAGATCCATCGATTGCGAGCGATGCGGCGGCGTTGACGCAGCGATTCAGCGAGCTCAGCGAAGCGCAGAAAGAAGTCGATCGACTTTATGCGCGCTGGGCCGAACTGGAGGCGAAACTGGCCTAGGTCATGAACTGTCTTCAGTGGGGTAACAGGAGACAAGCTCATGATGAGAAAGAACCTACTACTTGCCGTGGCCGCCACGTTTCTGGTGATGCTGGCGAGCTGCGGCTCAACCTCGGACATCTTTGGCGGTAACGACAATTCCTCACGCACGATCCACGGCACCGTCGACGCCGTCGATCTCAACAACAGCTCCATCATGCTGATGAATACGAGCGGTACGAACCTCTCGAGCGGCGGCGGATATGGAGTCAATTCGGTCCGGGTCTACTTCGACCGCAACACGACCGTGAATTACAACGGACAGAGCTATCGTCCGGAGAATCTCGATCGTGGCGACCAGATCGATGTGCGCGTGCGGCAGTCGGGCAACGACCTCATCGCCGACACGGTGACCGTCACCTACAACGCGAACCCGAACGGCACGTCGAACGGCGGCGTCTACGCATCGAACAGCTACAACGGCACGGTGCGCTATGTCGACACCACGCGCCGCACGATCGAGCTCGATCGCGGCACCGGATCGAACATGGTCATCGACTACGACCCGAACACGGTGGTGATGTTCAACAACCGTTCGTATCAGCCGGGCGATCTCGAAGCGGGCGATCAGGTCACGATCTACACCCGTGACATCGGCGGCGGACGTCTCGTCGCGCAGAACATCGACGTGACGCGGAGCATGACCAGCAGCAGCGGCAGCGGCAGCGGCGTGTACAACAACAACTACGCCACGCTGCGCGGCACGGTGCGCTCGATCGATACGTACAGCCACACGATCACCATGGAGCAGACGAGCTACGTCTCGGGCTTCCTCCCGAACGGCGGCAACCGCAACTCGGTGATCACGGTGCAGTACGACCCGAACGCGCGCGTGAACGTCAGCGGCGCGATGCAGCCGATCTCCGGCCTCGAGCGCGGCGACGTGATCGAAATCCAGGCGCAGGACCTCGGAAATGCGAACTGGATGGCGAACAGCATTTCGCTCGTGCGCGATGTGCGGAGATAGAAGAAAGTGATAGAGGGAGTGAGTGATAGAGGGAAGGAGTGAGAGCCACTCCGCTCCCCTCTGTCACTCCGCTCTCCTCTATCACTCTCACATTCGTTTACCATTTCGCCAGGAGGTATCGATCATGGCGAAAGGAAACAACTCCCGCCGCAAAGAGACGAAGAAGCCGAAGAAGGACAAGACGAAGTAAATGTTCCTTCTCGAGACTGAGCGGCTTCTCATCCGTCCCTGGCAACCCGCCGACCGTCCCGCATTCATCTCCTTCACCCAGGATCCGGAGGTGATGCGTTACGTGCACGGCGGGTTGCCGTATGCGGAATCGGAGATCGACGAATGGCTCGGCCGCCAGCAGCGGCAGGTCGAGCAGTTCGGCGTCTGCATCGGCGCGCTGGTTGAGAAATCGACGGATCGCCTGGTCGGCGTCTGCGGCACGCAACCGCTCGGCACGACCGGCGATCTGGAGATCGGCTGGTGGCTCGCACGCGATGTGTGGGGCCGCGGCTACGCAACGGAAGGCGGCGCCGCCGCCATGCATCACGTGCTCGAAACCCTCGGACGCAACCGCGTCGTCGCGGTCATCGATCCGGGCAACGACGCATCCGTCCGCGTCACGCAACGCCTCGGCATGCACTACGAAGCGCGTTACACCGGCGTGCAGCTCGGACATCGGCGGCCCGACATCGTGGTCGATCTGTTCGCGAAGGAAAAGTGAGCGGGCAGCTCACTCGTCGCTCGTCTTCACGCTCGCGCTCCAGTCGCCGTACTCATCGCGCGTGAGCTCCACCTGCCACGGCTGACAACACACGGGGCAGTCCTGCACGTACGACTGCCGGCTCCAACCGCCGTCTTCGACGTCGAGCTCCGCGGGCTCGCCGCAGTACGGACACGTGATCGGGATGAAGTCCTTCATGTTTGGAGTGCGGCAGCTTGCTGCCGCGTATTATTCAGGGATTGAACGCAGAATTGAGAATCGGCGGGCCCTTCTCATTTCTCACTCTGCGTTCTGCGTTCTGCGTTCTGCGTTCAATCCTCTCGGCTTTTTGAGCTGCGCCAGGAAAGGTAGACGCGTCGGCAAGCCGCCGCAATCAGTTCCTCACGATCGGTTTCCCATCCACCAGCGTCTTCTGATCCTTCACCTCATCGACGAACTGCAGCTTCCACTCGCCGTCCTGCTTCACCCACGTTTCGCGCTGCGTGACGCTCGTCTCGATTTTCCGCAGTACACCTTCGATCTCCCGAAAGCGCGACACCTCCTGGTGCACATGCACGATCGCGACGAGCTCGTGCTCGGAAACGGTGATGTCGAGGATCGTCTGCTTGATCACGATCGGCGGACGGAGCGGCTCGAGGAAGCGGCGCGAATACGCCTCCATCGACACGCGGTCGTTCAACTCGCCGTGCGGTCCGATCGTGTAGAACGTATCGGACTTCAGCGCCATGATCGCCGGGATGTCTTTGCGCACGTTCGCATCGGCGAGCTTTGCGTATTGCGCGTCGAGCTCTTCGCGAACGGTGCGCTTCACCGGTGCAGGGAGGACTGCGAGCATCAGCAGAACTGCGATGGTCTTCCACATGCGCCGATCTTACGAACGGCGGCGGGGAAGCGTCTTGGAAGATCGTTGCATGCGATAGCGGTCGGGCGTGACGCCGAGGAGGCGGCGGAAGACGTTCGTGAAATGGCTCTGATCGTAGAAGCCGGAGTCGAGTGCGATGTCGGCGATGGCGCGGTCGGTGCGCAGCAGCGCGTCGCGCGCGCGATCGATGCGGCAGGCGCGGACGAACTCGCCGATCGAGCAGCCGTAGTGCGCGCGGAATTCGCGCGCGACGTGCGCCGGATGCCGTCCGACGTGCGCACCGAGCTTCGTCAGCGATGTGACGTTCTCTTCGCGTAGCAGTTGTTCGATCGTCGGCAACCAGCCCCTCACCCCTGGCCCCTCTTCCCGCGCGGCGGGGCGAGGGGGAATGATCCGGTGAACTAGTTCTTCGACGTCGAGTGTGCTCTGTAATCGTTCGGCGAGTAACGCGAAGATCGGCGCGGAGATGTGACCGAGCTGCACGCTTCGCGGCACTTCGATCGTGATGCATTCGACCTCGGACGTCCCGTACGCGTTCGCATGGCGCGCACCGGCCGGCTTCACGATCACGCTGCCGCGCTGCGCCGAAAACGACCGGCGCTCCACGCGCTCCTCGAATCCGCCGCGTAGCACGATCGTGATGTTCGCCGCCTCGTGCTCGTGCATCGGCAGACGGAGTCCCGGCGCATGCAGCGTCTCCGTCACGACGAATCCGTCACTGCTCCAGCGCTGACGTGCACGTCCGAAGGTGATCGGCATCCCGTCAATGCTGCACGAATTCGCGGTAATTGCGCCAGCGGACGAGGATCTGATCGACGTACGCCACCGGCTCCGTGCCGCGCGCGAAGCCGTGTTTGACCACCGGATCGTTGTAGACGCTGCGCTTCGATTTTTGGATCAGCCAGTAACTGACGTCGAGCCACGCATGCGGGTTGTCGCCGTTTTTCTGCGCCAGGCGCACCGCGTCCTGCACGTGTCCCGCGCCGACGTTGTACGACGCGAGGATGAACTTCATGCGCTCGTCTTCGTCCG
>DATEZA010000188.1:0-4374 GCA_035255945.1 Thermoanaerobaculia bacterium | reverse complement strand
GTGAATACACAGACGCGGTGGACGAGGAGGTGAAGAAGATTCAGAGGGAGGTGGCGGCGCGCCGTCGCCGATAATGCGGCGCATGTTGAACCGCCGCGAATTCGCATCGCTCCTTCCGCTCGGCGCCGCCGCACTCGCTGTCACGCCTGCGCCAACGCCGCGTGCGAGCACGAAACCGAAAGCGCTCGCTGCCGGCGATACGGTCGGACTCGTGCTGCCCGCGACGGCCGCGTCGGCGCAGGACGAGATCGCATTCGCGAAAGAGCAGATGGAAGCGATCGGCTTCAAGGTCGTCCTCGGCAAGCACGTCTACGACCGCTGGGGCTACTTCGCCGGACGCGATCGCGATCGCGCGGATGACATCAACGCGTTCTTCGCCGATGACGCGATCGCCGGCATCGTCTGCTACACCGGCGGCTGGGGCTCGCCGCGCGTGCTGCCGTATCTCGACTACCAGCTCATCACGCGCAAGCCGAAGGTGCTGATGGGATACAGCGACATCACGGCGCTGCTGAACGCGATCCATCGCATGACCGGCCTCGTCACGTTTCACGGTCCGGTCGGCGGCTCGACGTTCGAGCCGTACACGCTGGAGAACTTCAAGCGTGTGGTGATGACGGCGTCACCCGCGGGACTGCTCACGCCACCATCGAAGAAGCCGAACGAGCTGATCGATCGCACGAATCGCATCGTGAAGCTCGCGCCGGGCAAAGCGCGCGGCGCGCTCGTCGGCGGCAACCTGACGATGGTCGCGTCGGTGACCGGCTCGATCTACGCGCCGGACACCGCGGGCAGGATCCTCTTCCTCGAAGACACGCACGAAGAGCCGTACCGCATCGACCGGATGCTGACCGAGCTCGCGCTCGCCGGCGCGTTCAAGAACATCGCTGGATTCATGTGGGGCCGCTGCACCGACTGCGAGCCAAAAGGAAATTCGTTCAGCCTCGAGGAGATCCTCCGCGACCGTTTCGCGAGTCTCGGCGTCCCCGCGCTGTCCGGACTCTCGTTCGGCCATATCGAGCAGAAACTGACGCTGCCGATCGGCGTGATGGCAACGATCGATGGCGACGCGGGAACGGTGTCGATCGATGAGGCGGCGGTGGTCTAACCGTTTCGACTTCGCTCCGTCTAACCCGACATGCGCAAACTCACGCTCGCTCTTCTGTTGCTCACGTCCGTCGCTGCCTTCGCCCGCGACGTCTATGTCGTAGTCTTCGACCACTCGACCGTGACGAACGCGGATGTCGACTCGCAGATCCTTCGCGATTCCAACGGCAGCCGCGCTTTCTGGTTCCGTCGCGATGGGCGTGAGTACGTCGTCACTGACGCACACGAGGTCGAGCGCGCACGCGCGATCGTCAAGCCGCAGGCAGTCCTGGGCGAACAACAGGCCGCGTTGGGCGCGAAGCAAGCGGCGCTCGGAATGAAGCAGGCGGCGCTCGGGATGCGGATGGCGGCGCTGGGTCGCGATGACGCTGAACGTGCCGGGATTAGGCGCGAGCAGCGCGCGTTGCGCGATCAGCAGGAAACGTTGCGCGCGAAGCAGGAAGAGCTTCGTGGCAAGCAGGAGAAATTGCGCGGTCGCGTCGAGCGGGAGATGCGCGAGCTGGAAGACGAGTGCATTCGGAATGGGGAGGCGCGGGCGCGATAACGATCGTCGCGGAGTGGTGATGTACGACAAGCTCTCAGCTTGTCGGGACAAGCTGAGAGCTTGTCCTACACCCGGCCCGCGTACAGCGCCGAGGCCGGCGCGCTCAGACTTGGCAGCTCGCTGCCACATGCTCGTTGGGGATTGAACGCAGAACGCAGAGCGCAGAGCCAGAATTGAGAATCAGCGAGCCTTCACTTCTCGAGTCGCTCCCTTTCTCATTTCTCACTCTGCGTTCAATCCTCGCGGTTTTGAGACGGTCGCCAAGCTGCCGCTGATGCTGGCCTTTCTCCTGCACCGCTACCGGTCCAGCTGTGAAACGTTTGCTGTGGCTGCTTGTGGTGGTTGTTGTCGTGGCCGGTTGCCGGCGGAAGGCACCGCCGGCGGTGGCGGACAACGTCGCGAAGATCGGCGCGAATGATTACGTCGTTGCGCGGCAGGATCGGATCACTACCGGGCCGGTGATCAGCGGGAACCTCAGCGCGGAGACGGAAGCGAATGTCCGGGCCGAGGTCGCGGGGCCGCTGGTCGATGTGCGCGTCGATGAAGGCGAGCGCGTCGCGAAAGGGCAGCTGATTGCGCGCATCAGTCCTGGCGCGATCAGTGCGCAGCAGGGCGCGCAGGCGATGGGCATCGCCAGTCTGCGAGGCAATCTCGCCATCGCGCAGAAAGAGCTCTCGCGGCAACAAGCGCTGTACAAGGCGGGCATTGCGGCGAAGGCGACGGTCGATGCGGCGAGGGCCCAGGTTGACGCCGCGCGTGCGCAGCTCGCATCGGCGCAGGCGCAGAGCGCGACGACCGCGGAACAATCGCGCGACACCACCGTCGAGGCACCGATCGGCGGAGTGGTGACTAAGCGCTGGGTCTCGCAGGGCGATGTCGTGCAGGTCGGTGCGACGCTCTTCACCATCATCGATCCGGCGGCGATGCAGCTCGAGGCCGGCGTCTCCGCCGACAACCTGCAGGAGATCCGCGTCGGCACGCCGATCGAGTTCAAAGTGCAGGGTTTCGACGGCAAAGTCTTCGGCGGACGCATCGCGCGCGTGAACCCCGAGGCCGATCCGACGACGCGGCAGATCAAAGTGTTTGCGGAGATTCCGAATGGGAACGGGACGCTGGCCAGCGGACTGTTCGCCGAGGGGAGGTTGCAGAGTCTCACGCGCGTGACGGTCGTCGTGCCGAGCGCGGCGATCGATCATCGGATGACCACGCCCGCCGTCACTCGCGTCCGCAACGGAGTCGTCGAGCACTTCGAAATCACGCTTGGCGCCGTCGACGATCAGAACGATCGCACCGAGGTGACGCGCGGCGTGAATCCGGGCGATGTGCTCCTCGTGGGATCGGCGCAGCAGCTCGCGCCTGGCACGCGCGTCGAGTTGCCGGCGGCGGCGCAGCAGGCGGGAGACGTCGCGCGATGATCGGGGGAGTGCGGCGGCGGTGGCGCGACGGCATGGCCGTCGCTTGGAAGAGGCAGCGGCGGCATGGTCGCCGCACTCCGGGAGTCGCTCGGTGATTCTTTCGGACAGCGCGATCAAACGGCCGGTGCTCACGGTCGTGGCGATGCTGATCCTCGTGATCTTCGGCGTCTTCGCGCTCGCCAAGCTCGAAGTCGACGAATTTCCGCAGATCGATGCACCGGTCGTCACCGTGCTCGTGCCGTATCCCGGCGCGGCGCCCGATCAGGTCGAGCGCGATGTCATCGATCCGCTGGAAGAACAATTCACCGCGCTCTCCGGCATCGACAAAGTGCAATCGAAAGCGGTCGACGGATTCGCCACCATCACCGCGATCTTCGTCTTCGGCAAGAGCTCCGATCAGGCCGCGCAGGACATCCGTGACGCGATGTCGTCGATCCGCGGCACGCTGCCGACGACGATCCTCGATCCGATCATCCGGAAATACGATCCGAACGCGCTGCCGATCGTGTCCATCGTGCTTTCGTCGACGCGACTCTCGACGCCCGAGCTCACGCAGATCGCCGATCCCGGCATCACCAAAGTGTTGCGCGGCATCAACGGCGTCGCCCAGGTGCGGCTCGCCGGCAACATCGATCGCGAGATCCAGATCAACGTGCGGCCGCACGATCTCGCGGCGGCGGGCGTGAACATCACCGATGTCGTGCAAGCCGTCCAGACGCAGAACATCTCCACTCCGGCCGGCCGCGTCACCGGACCGTTCCAGGAAAGCTCGATCCGCTTCCTCGGGCGCATCGAAGATCCGCGCGACTTTTCGAACGTGATCATCAGCGCGCGCGGGGGGAAGCTCGTGCGGCTCGGCGATGTCGCCGATGTGATCGACGGCACCGAAGAGCCGCGCAGCGCCGCATTGCTGAACGGACTCGCATCGGTCGGCATCGACCTCACGAAGGCGACGAACGTCAGCACGACGCATGTCGCCGATCAGGTCCTGGCGAAGCTCGAAACGATTCGCAGGACGCTGCCGCAGGGCGTGAAGCTCGACGTGATCCGCAACTCCGGCGATCGCGTGCGGCGCTCCGTGAGCAACGTGCAGGAAGCACTGGTCGAAGGCGCGCTGCTGACCGTGCTCGTCGTGTTTCTGTTCCTCAACTCGTGGCGCTCCACGGTCATCACCGGCGTGGCGCTGCCGATCTCCGTGCTCGCCAGCTTCATCGCCGTATGGGCGCTCGGCTTCAATCTCGAGACGATGTCGCTGCTCGGCCTCTCGCTGGCGATCGGCATCCTGATCGACGACGCGATCGTGGTGCG
>DATEZA010000187.1:0-10795 GCA_035255945.1 Thermoanaerobaculia bacterium | reverse complement strand
TCGACGAGCTGCTCGATCTCGTTCTGAGTCTGTTGTCCGAGGTCTTCGGCATCGACTTCCGCGTCACGGCGCGCGAGCTCTCCGAACAGGAGGTCAACTTCCTTCGCGAGACCGCCGCATTCGAAGCCGTGCGCGCCGCGCGCGCGGGAGTCCGGCTGACGCCGCAGGAAGAGTCCTGAAACAGCGGTCAGGCCGCCGTGGAAATCGCGGCGGCCTGTTACCGTTTCCTATTGCGTGATCCTCACCGCTCTCGTTCTCGCTGCGCAATTGCAGATCGCGCTTCCGGCGGAGAAGGAGAAATGGGTACGCGTCGAGTCGCCGCACTTCACCGTGATCAGCGCAGCGAGCGAAGCCGAAACGCTCGAGCTGGCGCGGCGCATGGAGACGCTCGCGCTCGTGCTGCAGAACATGCACGCGCGTTTCCGCGAGCAGCCGCTGATGCATTCACGCGTGCTGCTGTTCGATGAGCGTGCCGAGGCGCAGCCGTACTTCGAGTTGTTGCTCAGTCGCGGGACGACGGCACCCGGTGCATTCGTCAGCGCAAAAGACGGCGGCACGATGGTCCTCTCCACGCGCCTCGGCGCGCGCACGCCGTACCACGAGCTCGTGCACAACCTGATGGCCGGCGGCGCGACGCGTCCGCCGCTCTGGCTCGAAGAAGGACTCGCCGAGTACTACAGCAACGCCGATTTCGTCCGCGACACCATCCGCCTCGGCCTCCCCCGCCGCAACTCCGACCGTCCGCAACGCGGCTTCCGTCCGATGAACGAGCTGTTCGCGGTCCGCCGCGATGAAGACATGACCGGCGACAACGGCTTCTATCGACAGGCGTCGGGGGCGGTCGCGTGGCTGCTGCGGACCAATCGCCAGGCATTCGATGGGTTCGAATCGGATGTCGAGCACGGAATGGCGGTCGATGCCGCGCTGCACAAGCACTACAACGCGACGGTCGCGCAACTCGAGCAGGGATTGATGGGGATGTACAAATCGCAGAAGTACGTCGTGCAGGCGCCGAAGGTCAAGATGTTGATCACTGCGTCGGCGATGCCGTATGCGGATGTGCTGTACGAGCTCGGGACCTTTCTCGCGCAATTCCGTCCGGACGATGCGGAGCGGTACTTCCGCGCGTCACTGGCGGCGGATCCGAATCACGCAAAGGCGCGCGCGGCACTGCAACCACCGGTTCACGGCCCCGATCTGCGGAACGAAGCGCAAGTGCTGGTCGACGTGCAGAAGTACGACGAAGCGGCCGTCGTCGTGCGCAAGCTCGCGGAGCAGACCGTGGATGCGGCGACGAAAGCGGATCTCGAATCGCAGGCCGCGCATCTCGAGCGCACCGCGGCGACCAACCGCCACATCGCCGAGTACGACAAGGCGATGGAGGAAGCAAAGGCGGGCGACAAGGCCGCGGCGCTGAAGCGGCTCGAGGCGCTGCTCGCGGTGGCGTTCGACGAAGAAGTGATCCACGACGCGAAGGAGCTCCAGGCGGAGCTCCTTCGCAAGTGATTACTTCTTCTTCTTTGAAGCCGGCTTCTTTTTCGTTGTTTTCTTCGCAGCCTTCTTCGTGGCGGCTTTCTTCGCCGCCTTCTTCGCAGGCTTCTTTGTCGTTTTTTTCGCGGTTTTCTTCGTCGCCGCTGACTTCTTCGTCGCGGCCTTCTTCGTCGCGGTCGCCTTCTTCGCTGCGGTCTTTTTCGTGGTCGCCTTCTTCGTCGCGGCTTTCTTCGCGGTCGCCTTCTTCGTCGTCGCTTTCTTCGTCGTCGCTTTCTTCGTACTCGGTGTCTTCGCCGGCGCCTTGAACGGCACGAACGGATTCGGCGGCGATGGCGGAAGAGTGCCGGCGAACAACATTCGATCGGACGCCTCGTTGCTCCCTGGGACGAAATACTTCTGCGACCAGTCGTCCGTCTCCGACAGCGTGATCACCGTCGCCTGGTCCCCCGCTTTCTTCTTCGCGGCGCGGAAATGGTAGTGCTCGAACATCCGCATGAACTCGGTGGCGTAGATGTCCGTCACACCGAGGTCGCCGCGCACGACGAGGCTGTTCGAATCGTTGTGCATCGTCGAGTTGGTCGAGAAATTCGCGGAGCCGGTGACGAGGATCGGATCGTCGCTGAACGGATCGGCCACGATGATCTTGGAGTGAATGTGCACGCCCTGGTGGTGGTAGCTCTCGCCGTTCTTCGCCAGCAGCTTGTCCTGAAAGCTCGTCAGGTTGGAGTCGAGCGTCGCTGCGAACGCGACGCCGGTCTCCATGTTGTGCTCGATGACATCGATCTCGTTTTTCTCGCCGAGGGCTGATTCCTTGTCGAGAAGAAGGTAGTGCATCGTTCCTGGAGGGACCGGATTGAGAGTGGCGATGATCTCGTCGGCGAGTTGGAACGGCGCAGAGACCAGCAGGCATCGCGCGCGTTGCGCGATCGCGTTGTAGAGCAGCAGCATGCCGCGATCGTTCTGCGGCGAAAGGACCGGCAGCACGCCCGGACCGGGAAGCGCCGTCGGCGCCGGCACGGGACTGAGCGCCTCGACCTTGGCCCGCATGGCGGCGTCGGGCAGGTCCTGTTTGAGCAGCTGGAAATACGCCTCGTACATTTTCGCCACGTTGGCGTCGTAGACGGCATGCCCGACGTTCAGCTGTCCGTAGATCCCGCCCTCCGTCCAGTTCGTGGACCCGGTCCAGACCGCGATCGGCGCGCCGTTCTTCAACAGCACGACGAACTTGTTGTGCATGATCACCGCGTTGTCCTGGGTGCGCTTGGTACAGACCGCCGTCAGTCCCGCTGCCTCCGCCGCCTTCTCGTTCTCCAGCCACGTATGGTCTTTCGGCGGCTGTCCCGGCTTGTCTTTCGGCGAGCTCTTGTGCCGATAGTGATAGACGACCTGCACGTCGACCTTGCGATCGAGCGCCGCTTTCAGTCCGCCGAGGAGGTTCTCCTTTTGAAATTCGTAGACGGCGGCGTGCAGCGCGAACGATTTGTCGGTTGCCTGGTTCAGGAAATCGAGGATCGCTTCTTCCAGTCCGCGCGACAGCCACGCCAGTGCCTTCGTGCGCTGCGGCTCGGGGAGCTTGTCCGGATCGTCCGGACCGAATTCATCGTTGTACGCCTGACTCGCCGCGGCGCCGCGATTGAAGAAAATCGGCGTCGCCTGATTCTTCGGATCTTCCGTCGTCACCGTGACGGTGACGCTGTCGCCGTCCTTCAGTTTGACCGGCGTGCCCGCGCCGTCGCGATAGCGCGCGGTGACCGTGTAGCTGTACTTCGTCCCGGGCAGTGGCGTGTAGTCGCCCCAGCGGAACTTCTGCAACGGCGAGTTCTCCGTATCGAGCTTCGTGCCCTCGGGCGTGCTCGCGAACGTGATGCGGTTCGGCAGGAAGCAGGTCTTCTGCGGGTCCTTGCGTTGAATGCTGAAGCCGAGGCAGTTCGCCCGTTTGGCCGGGTCGAGGTCGAAGCCGATGAGGATGTTGTACGTGCCGGCGATCGCACGCACGGTAAGGCCGCCACTCTTCGCGGTGGTACGCATGCATTCCTCCTTTTAACCGGGATGGAATTAAGGTAGCACGAGCGACGGCATACGGAGTGATTGAAACGCGTTCTGCCGTGGCGTGCGGCGTTGTGAGCTCCACCGGCTTCATCTCATCACCTACGAAAACGCGCTGAAGCTCCAGCAGAAGCTGGTCGAGATGCGCCAGCGCGGCGATATCGACGATCAGTTCCTCCTCCTCGAGCATCCGCCGGTCATCACCCTCGGACGCGGCGGCGACACCGGCAACCTGCTCGCCACGCCCGACGCGCTCACCGCGCAACGCGTCCGCTTCTTCGCGACGGAGCGCGGCGGCGACATCACCTACCACGGCCCCGGCCAGCTCGTCGGCTACCCGATCATCCACCTCGGCGAAGGCAATCGCGACGTGCGCAAGTACGTGACGAATCTCGAGGAAGTGCTGATCCGCACCGTCGCGGATTACGGCATCACCGCGACGCGCGTCGAAGGCAGGCGCGGGATCTGGGTCGGCAATGACAAGATCGCGGCGATCGGCGTGCGCATCGCGAAGTGGGTCACGTCGCACGGCTTCGCACTCAACGTCACGACGAATCTCGAGCACTTCCGGCTCATCACCCCGTGCGGACTGCAGGGCACCGGCGTGACCTCGATCGAAAAGATGACCGGACGCCGTGCGCCGCTCGCGGAAGTGCGCGAGATCGCGGCGACGCATTTCGCCGAAGTCTTCCAGCGCGACCTCTTCCCGCGCGCCGAAACGATCAAGCTGATCAAAGTGCTCGTGCATGACGACGGCAAGCGTGTGCTGCTCCTCCATCGCCGTCCGGAGCGCGGTAATTTCTGGCAGCCGATCACCGGCTCGATCGAAAGCGGCGAGCAGCCGTTCGATGCCGCGCAGCGCGAGCTGCACGAAGAGACCGGCAACGGCGCCGTGCCGCAATCGATGAACCTGACGCAGTCGTTCATGATCGAATCGCAATTCCTCGCGGCACGTTTTCCGCTCCCCATCATCGCCAGCGAAGTCGCGTACACCGCACGGCTCGACTCGCGTCTTCCGATCCGCATGGATGCCGAAGAGCACGACGAGTACGGCTGGTTTACATTCGCGGAGGCGTATGCAAGGATCAAATGGAGTGATGACCGCGAGGCGCTCGAGCAACTCGAATCGAAGTTATTGAGTTGTTGAGTTATTGAGTCATGCCCGAACAACCCAACAACCCAACAACCCAACAACCCCTTAATAAACGAGCGGGTCATCGCCCACACTGGCTGAAGATCCGCGTTCCCGGCGGACTCGATCAACTGCCCGTATCGCGACTGATCAACGACCTCGCGCTCAACACCGTCTGCCAGGAAGCGCGCTGCCCGAACATCTTCGAGTGCTGGAATGCCGGCACCGCCACCTTCATGATCCTCGGCGAGATCTGCACGCGGCGCTGCACGTTCTGCGCGGTCGGCCGGGGCAAACCGTCCGTCGCCGATCCGGATGAGCCGCGGCGTGTTGCCGAGGCGGTGGAGAAGATGGGTGTGAAGCACTGTGTGATCACGATGGTCAATCGCGACGACATGGCAGACGGCGGCGCGGAGCACGTCGCGCGCACGATCGCCGCGGTGCGCGAGCGGACCGGCGCAGCGGTGGAAGTCCTGATCTCCGATCTGGAAGGAAATCGCGATGCGCTGCAGATCGTGATCGACGCAAAGCCGGACGTGCTCGCGCACAACGTCGAGACGATTCCGCGTTTGTATCCGCAGGTGCGGCCGGTCGCGAAGTACCAGCAATCGCTCGATGTGCTGCGCTGGTCCTCCGCAGCCGGGATGGTCACCAAGTCCTCGATCATGCTCGGCCTCGGCGAAACGGAAGACGAAGTGCTCGACGTCGCGCGCGATCTGCGCGAGGCGGGCGTCGAGATTTTCACGATGGGGCAATATCTCGCACCGAGCGAGCACAATCATCCGGTGCGTCGTTACTACACACCGGAGGAGTTCGCGGAGCTCGGAAGACGGGCGCTCGGACTGGGTTTCCGGCACGTCGAATCGGCGCCGCTCGTGCGCAGTTCCTACATGGCGCATCGTGCCGTACAATCCCCCGCTCAGGATGCCGCGCGTGATCTTCGTCGATGAGGGGAAGAGCGGCGAGTTCGCCGCGGGCAAGACGCTCCTCTCCTGCGCCGGCGAGATGGACGTTCGCGTCAGCCACGTCTGCGGCGGCGACGGCGCCTGCGGCACCTGCCGCATCGAAGTGGTCGACGGCTGGCAGAACCTGACCGCTCCGACGCCCGACGAAACGTACAAGGAAATCGAAGAGCCGTACCGGCTGAGCTGTCAGGCGAAGCTGGCGGGCGATGTGATCGTGAAAGTGGCAAAGATCGAGTGAGGCTCAAATGACAGCAGTCGCAACCGACTCCCAGGTCCTGGACGAAAAAGATCTCGGCGTGCTGATGCAGTACACGATCGAGGCATACAAAACATTCGAAAAGTTCGCGGAGAATCTGCCCAACCCGCTCACCGCGCAGATGTTCAAAGCGTTCGCCGTGGACGAGCGCGAGACGCGCGATCTGCTCGACGGCAAGATCGCGGCGAACGGCGGCACGCGCGTGCGCCTGCCGCTCGCGGGCGATATGCGCTTCCAGGAGATTCTCGAAGGCGAGCTGTCATATCGGGAGTCGACCGAGGCGTTGATCGGACGCGAGAAGGCGATGGAGAAACGGCTGCGGGCGATGGTCGGCGGCGCGTCGCTCGTCGATCGCAATCTGCTGATCTACGTCGCGGCGACGAAGCGCGCGCACATCGTCGAGCTGGAGCGCGAGCTCGAGCTGCTCAGACACGATGCGGAGTGGTTCCGCCGCGAAGATGCCGAGTGGCGCATCATCCACGGACCGCGCGCCACGGAATGAACATCTCGCTCTCCCCTGCCGCGGCCGATCAGCTCCACTTCGAGCTCGACGGCCGCGTGCTCCGCATCTCCTTCACCACCGGCTGCGGCGGCAGCGGCTATCGCCTGCACTTCGCGTGGGAGCCGAACGACGGCGACACCGTCGTCATGATCGGCGACGTCAAGGTCGCGCTCGACGACATGTCCGTATCGAAGCTCGACGGCGCGGTGATCACGTATGACGAAGTCGAAGGCGGCTTCCTCATCGACCATCCCGACGCGGTCAGCGCCGTCTGGTGCGGGTGAAATGAAAATGAAAAGGGCAGGATCGCTCCTGCCCTTTTGTGTCTCGCGTTTGGCGAGAGCTTACCGCGTCGTAACGTTGGAGGCCTGCAGACCTTTCGGTCCATTGACCACATCGAACTCGACTGCGGCGCCTTCCGGAAGCGACTTGAAGCCGCTGCCCTGGATGGCGGAGAAGTGAACGAACAGATCGTCACCATTCTCGCTCGTGATGAAACCGAAGCCCTTCGCGTCGTTGAACCACTTGACCGTACCGGATGTTTTCATGGGTGAATCTCCTTTCTGTGCTGCCTTCGGAGATTCAAATCCACGTTTGCGTCCTCGAAGTGCTGGCTACTGATGTTGAATGGGACAACGAGTGCCCCGGGAATGGGAATTCCTTGTTGCAAGAAAATCAGTCGGCGACCACCAGGCTGTTCCACGGCAGTTTGCGGACCGCGAGCACATTCGTGTCGATGTCTTCCTGCGTGGCAGTCGCGCCGAGAACCCGTTGCACGTAGTGGATTTCCGAGGAGACCAGGCGCTGCGACAGCAGGCGAAGTGCTGCCTTCGTGATGTTTCCTTCGGAGACCGCGAGTTTTGCGACCGTCGGCTTGCGGGCTGCTTTCACGGCCGGCATGCTAATGCGCCTCTCCGGCTGCGGCCGGCTTCGCGTCGTTTGTGCGCGGGCGCGCCTCGCTGACCTTCAGTGCCTGTCCGCGAACGTCCTTGCCGTCGAGGCCGGCGATCGCCGCACGTCCATGCTCTTCACTTCCGTACTGGACGAAGCCGAAGCCTTTCGACTGGCCTTCCTTGTTCCGGGCGATCTCGACCGAGGTGGTTGCGCCGAAGGGCGTCACGAGCTCGTTCAGTTCTGCGTCGCTGAGCTCTTTGGACATATTTCCAATGTGGATTTTCATAGGTATCTCCTCGCCTCGATGTGGAAGCAATTCGGCTAAGGAAAGTTGGGATCAGGCCGCTCGACTTAGTTCGACTGGCCTGAGGTGAGGAGGATTCCTCTGGAAGTTACTTACGATAAGGAAGATACGCCGCCACGAATTCCTACAGCAGCGCCAGCGTCGCGACATTTGCCACGAACGCCGAGACCTGACAAGCCCCGCGGAACAGACTCCAGAACCGGAACCGATCGAACGCCTTCTGCGGATCGGCGCCGGCGTGCCTCAGTGACAGCATGTTGGGAGCAGCCTCGAGCGTCAGTGCGAGACCGCCCGCCGCGAATGCCGCAGCGGCCACGGATGCGATCCGCACCTTGCGCGCGCGCTTGCTTCGGGGACTGCGACCGCCGTCGCAACCGAGAGGATGACTCCTCTGATCGCTTCGGTCGGATAGAGCGCCGCAGCTCGCCAGGTCAGATCCGCGTGACGGCTGAACTCGGCCCATTTCTCGGCGCCGATGCGCCGGTAAGCCGGCCACTGCATGACCATGCGATCGATGTTGCTGCCAGCCAGCGAGCCGTCGGCGAGCGTTGCCGCCACCGCGAGTGCTTTCTCGTTCACGCACTCGGGCGAAGCAAGACGCGTGACTACGCGCGATACCGCGCCGCGAACTCCATCGCGTGATACGTGATGATCAGGTCGGCGCCGGCGCGTTTGATCGACGTCAGGATCTCGTTCGTGATCCGCGGTCCGTCGACCCATCCCCGCTCCGCCGCCGCTTTCACCATCGAGTACTCGCCGCTCACGTTGTACGCGGCGACCGGCAGGTTGAAGTGATCGCGCGCCTGGCGGATCACATCGAGGTATGACAGCGCGGGCTTGACCATGATGATGTCCGCGCCTTCCTGTACGTCGAGCTCGATCTCGCGCAGCGCTTCGCGTGCGTTCGCCGGATCCATCTGGTAGCTGCGGCGATCGCCGAACTGCGGCGCCGATTCGGCCGCTTCGCGGAATGGTCCGTAAAACGCCGACGCGAACTTCGCCGAATACGCCATCACGCCGATCTCGGTCATCCCGCGATCGTCGAGCGCATTGCGGATCGCGCCGATGCGGCCGTCCATCATGTCCGAGGGCGCGACGAAATCCGCGCCCGACGCGGCGAACGAGATCGCCTGCTTCATCAGCAGCGGCAGCGTCTGATCGTTATCGACTTCCTTCGTGCCGTTGTGATCGACGATCACGCCGCAGTGCCCGTGATCGGTGTACTCGCAGAGGCAGACATCGGCGATGACGGTGAGCTCCGGAATGGCGCGCTTGATCCCTTCGATCGCCGACTGCACCGGTCCCGACGGATCCCACGACGACGATCCGATCGCATCCTTGTACTCGGGCAATCCGAACAGCAGCACGGAACGGACGCCGAGGTCGAAGGCGCGGCGCGCTTCATCGATCGCTTCGCGGACGCGCAGTTGGAAGACACCCGGCATCGAGCCGATCTCGACCTTCGGCCGCGTGTTCGGCACGACGAAGAGCGGGTAGATCAGATCTTCGGGACGAACGACCGTCTCACGAACGATGGTGCGGATGCCTTCGGTGCGGCGGAGGCGGCGCGGACGCTTGGTGAGATTCGCGCGGGTGGTCGAAACGCTCGACACCGCGTCAGTCGTCGTAGTCAGGGTTTTCGTTGTCATCGTCCGATTCTCCGTAGTTGTAAGTGCGCGCGCAGCTGTCCGAGCAGAAGCGGCGGCCGCTGGCGCGATAGGCACAGTCGGAGCAGAAATGCTTCGAACAGATCGGGCAGCGTTCGAGCTGGGCGTCTTGTTCCGCGGAGCCACAGCCGACGCAACTTCTCTCGTACGTGGAGGACATTGCAGAGAAATTTCTCGTCGCGCTCGATGTTGAGTATAGTCCTGCCGCACTCGGCCCATGGCGGTGTAGCTCAGATGGTTAGAGCGGGCGTCTCATAAGCGCTAGGTCACTGGTTCGACTCCAGTCACCGCCACCAGCCCCCCCTCCCAGATAACGGATAGCAGATAACGGATAGCACCTGGCGCCTTCCGCACCTGCGCCTCCGCACCTGCGCCTCCCGCGATGCTCAGCTGCACGAAGTGCCAGCTGCAGCAGCGCGAGCGACCGCAGCCGAAGGTCTGCGTGTCGCCTGGTGTTCGAGTCCCGCTCCCGTCGTGACGAGCGGCATGGCCGCTCGCAGAAAATCAGCGGCGGCATGGCCGCCGCACTCCGAGACCGCCGGCGTGTCGGACGTAATCGGTGTGCTTTGCGCCTCCGCGATGTTCAGCTGCGCGAAGCGTCAGCTGCTGCAGCGCGAACGACCGCGGCCGAAGGTCCGCGTGTCGGCGTGATGTCCGTTATCGCTGACAGATGGTAGGGATTTCCTCCCCTAAATCCTCTCCTCCATATCTCCATATCTCTTTCTCACCCGCTCGACGGAGAAAGGAGGACCCGCTCGACATGAGACCTGGAAGCAGTAACTAGCTCCACGTGTGCCTGCTCTCACAACCACACCGCGCAGGAAGAAGGAAGACATGAAACTGTCCCTGATGAACTTCGTCCTCGGGATCTCCCTCGTCGCCGCCAACGCCTTTGCTGCCCCAGGCGTCTGGTGGGGCAACTGGGGACAAAACTCGCAGCATCAGAGCTTCGCCGGCGTTGCCGGACAGACCGGCTCGCACATTTTCGCCAACATCGTCTACGACCCCTTCGTCGACAAAGAGGAGAACGGTCCCTACGCCTCCGGCGATCTGCTCGTGCATTACCAGACGCCGCTCGTCGACGGCAACGACGTCTTCATGGAGTTCAAGACCGGCCAGTTCTCCAACATCAAGAACTGGCAGGTGCAGACCTGGGGTGAACGCAAATACAGCTGGGTCAACGGCCAGCTCGTGCAGCAGTGGGAGTTCACCGGCGATTGGAAGCCGGTCCCCTTCTCGGCCGACAAAGACGGCCCGGGATGGGAGCCGGTCTACCACGGCACGCTCACCTCGGCTGCACTCTGGGTCCCCGGACTCGGCGGAACGCTGATCAAGATCGATCGCAACACCGGCGCGATGCTCGCGCGCATCAACCCGTTCGGCACGATCGATCCGAATACGTACGCCACCGGTCCGCTGACCTCCGACAAGTCGGGCAACATCTACTACAACGTCATGCAGCTCGACGGCAGCGCGCACGATCCGTGGCTCGCCGATGTCGCGCAATCGTGGCTCGTGAAAGTGACCGCCGCCGGTTC
>DATEZA010000186.1:0-7598 GCA_035255945.1 Thermoanaerobaculia bacterium | reverse complement strand
CTCGGCATCAAGGCGATGGAAGAGCTGCAGGAGCTGAACGAGGGCGACAAGGAAACGGCGTCGAACGCGATGGTCACGTTCCTCACGCTGAACACCGCGGGCATCCAGTTCATCCCCGCGACGATCATCGGCGTGCTCGTGGCAGCCGGCTCGAAGCAGCCGACCGCGATCATTCCGACGACGATCATCGCGACGTTGTGCGGCGCCGTGGCGGCGGTGACGAGCGCGAAGATTCTGCAGCGCTTCTTCCCCAAAAAGGACGCCGCGCAATGATCCGCGACATTCTTCAGCAGATCTCGCTCTGGTCGATTCCGGTCCTGCTCGTCGGCATTCCGCTGATCGGAATGATCCGCGGCATCAAGGTCTACGACGTCTTCATCGAAGGGGCGAAGGACGGCTTCAACGTGGCGGTGAAGATCATCCCGTTCCTGGTCGGGATTCTCGTCGCCATCGGGATGTTCCGCGCGTCGGGAGCGATGGACATGCTGACCAATGCGCTGCGTCCGGGGATGAACGCGATCGGATTTCCGCCCGAGGTTTTTCCGCTCGCGGTGCTGCGTCCGCTGTCGGGGAGCGGCTCGCTCGCGCTGACCACCGACATCATCAAACGCTACGGCGCGGATTCCATGTTCGCGCGCATCGCGTCGACGATGTACGGCTCGAGCGAGACGCTGTTCTACGTGCTAGCGGTGTACTTCGGCGCGATCGGCGTGAAGCGGACGCGGCACGCGATCCCATCCGCAATCATCGGCGACATCGTCGCCGCAATCGTAGCCGTCGCCGTCTGCGAATGGATGTTTTGAGTTTCCGCCCTCATCCGCCCTTCGGGCACCTTCTCCCCGCGAGCGGGGCGAAGGTCAACGCTCTCGCGCAGCGCAAGGTCCATTGACCTTCGCCCCGCTTGGCGGGGAGAAGGTGGCCCTGAGCGTAGCGAAGGGCCGGATGAGGGGCACATCAAGCCAGGCGGCGCCGGATTTTTCGTGCTTCCCAGGCCGCGAATCCGCCGGCGGCGAGCAGCAGCGTTGCGCCTGCCGTGATCTGCACGAGCGTCCCGGCGGCTTTCAGTGCCACGGACGTCAACGCGCCGCCGACCACCAGTCCGCCAACAGCCAGAATGCCCGCGCGGATGCCGATTCCGCGAAGGGTGTCACGCACGTCCATCGGTTGTTCGTTCATGCTTTTGAAAGAGCAATGAACGGGCCGAAAGTGCGTAGACGAGCACGCCTGCAAGCATCGCAAGTGCACCGGCGAGCAGCTTCTCTTTCGTCAGCGAAATGCAGATCAGCAGCGATGCGGTGACGCCGAGGATCGGCAGGATCAACCGCGCCGGACGCCAGCGCTCTTCACGCGGACGGAGGAACGGCACGGCCGCGCAGGAGAAGAGATACGTCGTCAGCCGTGCGACCGCCGACATCAGCGCGAGCTTCGCGAACGAGCCCTGCACCGCGAGCACCATCGCCAGTCCGACGTGAATGACGATCGCGACCGACGGCGTGCGGAACGTCGGATGGACGTAGCGGATCGGTCCCATGCGCCGGTCGAGCGACAGCGCGTACAACATGCGCGAGCCTTCGAGCACCGTGCCGGAATTCGTGCCGGCCATCGACAGCAGCGCGCCGATCGTCACGATCCACGCGCCGAGTGGTCCGATCAGCGCCTTCGCTGCATCGGCGATCGGCGTCGCGCTGCGCGAGAGATCGGGAACGGTGGCCATCGCGCCGAGCTGCGTCAGCACGTAGATCGCCGCGATCGCCAGTGTGCCTGCGAGCAGTGCACGCGGCAGATCGCGTTTCGGATTGCGATATTCGCCCGCCGGCACGCCCATGTTCTCGAAGCCGGCGTATGCGAAGAGCATGAAGAGCGCGGCTTCGTTCCAGCCGGTGTTCGCGCCGGGCAGCGTCATCGCCGCCGGAATGGGATTGTGCTTGAACGCGAACAGCGAGACGCCGATGAAGCCGACCAGCGGAATGAGCTTGCCCCAGGTGAAGACGTAGATCGACGCCGCGCCGTACTTCACGCCGACGAAGTGAATCGCGCCGAGGATGAGCAGCGTGCCGATGATGATGCTGATGCGCGCCGAACCCTGGCCGAGCGACGGCCATAAAAATGCGAGCGACAGCACGAAGCCGTTCGAAAGCGATGCGAGCGACGTCACGCGCGCGATCCAGTTCATCCAGCCGGTCTCGAATCCGATGAAGTCGCCGAATGCGGTCCGCGCGTACAGATATGCGCCCCCCGGCTCGCTGAAGTGACTCGCCGCCTCGGCGAAATTGAGCACGAGGATGAAGACCGGAATCGCGAAGAGCAGCGGCGCCCAAAGCGAGAAGGGACCGAGGAGCTTGTACGACTCGCTCGGGAGAAGGAAGACGCCCGAGCCGACGACGGCGTTGATGCACATCGCGATCAGTCCGCCGAAGCCGACCGCGCGGACGAGTTTCACCTGCTCGTTATCGCTGCTCATAACCACGTCCTCGAATCGGCCGTCCCGGCAACGCATTCGTCATCGTGCCGTCGCGCAGCACGATCTCGCCGTTCACCACGACATCGATGATCCCCTGTGAAAACTGGTTCGGCTGCTCGTACGACGCGAGATCGCGCACGTTCGCTTCGTCGAACACGATGATGTCTGCTTTCATCCCCGGACGCAGAATGCCGCGATCGCTGACGCGGATGCGATCCGCGGCCTGCGACGTCATCTTGCGCACCGCCTCTTCGAGCGTGAAGAGCTTCTCGTCGCGCACGTAATGTCCGGCCACGCGCGCGGCGGTGCCGTACGCGCGCGGATGCACGGCCGCACCTTTCGCGCGCTGCTCCGGCGACGGCGCGCCGGAATCCGATCCGATCGATACGAACGGCTGCTTCAGCGCGTACTTCACGTCGTCTTCATTCATCGAGAAGAAGATGACCGAGGGGGAGCCGTTCGTTTCGGCGAAGAGCTTCATCAGCGCTTCGTCGGGCGCGAGATTCATGTCGTGCGCGATCTGCTCGACGTATTTCTTTTCGAACTGCGCGAGCGCCGGATTGTCGATGCGCGTGACGTAGATCCCGCGCTCGCCGCGCTTCTCGACCTGGGCTCGCAGTCCTTCGGCGATCCGTGCGCGTTGCTCCGGATCTGCGAGCCGCTTCTGCATTTCGGAGTAGCCGCCTTCGAGCGACCAGTCGGGGAGAATCGTTGAAAGCGAAGTGGCCGAGGCGGCGTAGGGATAGACGTTTGCGGCGACGTCGATTCCTTCGTCACGCGCGGCGTTGATGCGCTCGATCACGTGCGGCATCCGTCCCCAGTTCGTGCGGCCGCCGGTTTTCAGGTGCCAGATGTTGATCGGGATCTTCGCTTCGCGTCCGATGGCGAATGCTTCGTCGAGTCCGGCGTCGATGTGATCGCCTTCGTCGCGCATGTGCGTGAAGTAGACGCCGCCGTACTTCGCCGCGACCTTCGCCAGGTTGATGATCTCGTCGGTCGTGGAGAACATCGCCGGGAGATAAATGAGCGACGTCGATAGGCCGACTGCGCCGTTGCGCATCTCCTGATCGACGATGCTCTCCATCTCCGCCATCTCCTGCGCGGTCGGCTTGCGATTGACGTTGCCGATGACCATCTCGCGCGGATTCGACGCGCCGACGAGCAGCGCGAAGTTCACGGCGGTGCCGTTTTTCTGGAGTTTTTCGAAGAAATCGCGGAGCGATGGGCGAGGGGAGCCGCCTTCGCCGGTCAGTTCCGTCGTGACGCCCTGACGGATTTTCGGCTCGAGGTGCGGGTCGCGGAAGACGGCGTTCTCGTCCTGCCCGAGGAGGTCGATGAAGCCGGGGGAGACGATGTGGTTCTGTGCGTCGATGGTGGTTTTCGACGGCTCATTCGCGAGGTCGCCGATGGAGACGATCGTGTCGCCGCGCACGCCGATGTCGGCGCGGAACCACGGAGCGCCGGTGCCGTCGAGGATGCGGCCGTTGGTGATCTTCAGGTCGAGCATCGGTGAGGTTGTCGTTGCACAGCCCGCCAGCAGCAGGAGAGCGGCAGCAAGCTGCCGCACTCCGGTCATGCCATCCCTCGGACGAGGTCTTCGAGGACTTGCCGTTCGCGAATCACCATCACCTCATCGCCATCGACCAAAACCTCGACGGGCAGCAATCGCGCGTTGTAATGGGACGCCATCGAAAATCCGTACGCCCCTGCATCGTGGAACGCGAGCAGATCGCCGACTTTCGTCCGCTCGATCCGCCGCGTGATCACGTTGCCGTCGCTGTCGCGCGTGAACACATCACCCGATTCGCACAGGTTGCCGGCGACGATCACGTTTTCGAACGAATCGGTCGACGGCGTGCAGTTCGTGATGTGGTGATACGCGCCGTACTTCGACGGCCGCACGAGATGATTGAAGCCGGTGTCGACGCCGATCCAGGTCATGCCGTAACTGACGCGCATCGCAGTCACGCGCGCGAGCAGCGTGCCCGATTGCGCGACGACGTAACGTCCCGGCTCCACGATCGCCTCCAGGTTGCGCGCGCGCAGGAACTGATCGGCGACGCGCGTGAGCTCCGCGCCGTAGTCGACGATCGGGAACGGCGACTCCTCGGGGTGATACGGCACCGAGATCCCGCCGCCGAAGTTGATGAAGCGGAGGTGATCGAATTCCGCCGCCGCTTCGAGCAGGCGCCGCGCCGCTTCGAGCAGCGGCTCGATGTGATCGATGCCGGACCCGATGTGCGCGTGCAGTCCGACGACGCGCCGTCCGCTGTCCTCGACGACCATCCGCGCGGAGGGCAGCTCGGCGAGATCGATGCCGAATTTCACGCCGCCGCCGGCAGTCACGACATCGTGGTGATGTCCGGCGCCGACATCGGGATTGACGCGCAGCGCGATGCGATTCGGCAGATCGAGCGCGATGATGCGGTCGATCTCCGACATCGAGTTCACATTGATGACGATCTCCGGGTCCTGGATCGAGCGCAGGTCGTCATCGCTGACGTTGGAGCAGGTGAACCAGATGTCCTGCGATTGGAAGCCGGCGCGTTTGGCGAGAAAAATCTCACCCGGCGAAACGGCGTCGCAACCGAAGCCCTGCTCGCGCACGAGGCGGAGAATCGAGAGATTCGCGTTTGCCTTCATCGCGTAAAACGGCCGCAGCGGCAGCGCGGAAAACGCGTGTTTCACATTCGCGATCTGCCGGCGGATGAGCGCGGCGTCGTAGACGTAGAGGGGAGTTCCGTAGTGCGTGGCAAGGTCGGTGGTGAGGACGTTTCCGATGCGCAGCATGCGGCGGACGAGTGTACCTCACCGTAAAATGCACGAATGCAGGCGCACCTCGATCTCGTCCGCCACATCCTCGAGCACGGCACGCAGAAGTCGGACCGCACCGGCACCGGCACGCTGAGCATCTTCGGCCACCAGCTGCGCTTCGACCTCGGCGCCGGCTTCCCGCTGCTGACGACGAAGAAGCTGCACCTCCGCTCGATCATCTACGAGCTGCTCTGGTTCCTGCGCGGCGAGACGAACGTCGCCTACCTGCACGAGAACAAAGTCACGATCTGGGACGAGTGGGCCGACGCGAACGGCGACCTCGGTCCGATCTACGGCTACCAGTGGCGCTCGTGGCCCGCGCCGAACGGTCAACACATTGACCAGATCACGCAGGTCATCGGCGACATCAAGCGCAATCCCGATTCGCGGCGGCTCGTCGTCAGCGCGTGGAACGTGGGCGATCTGCCGCGCATGGCGCTGTCGCCGTGTCACGCGCTGTTCCAGTTCTACGTCGCGGACGGAAAGCTGTCGTGTCAGCTCTACCAGCGCAGCGCCGACGTCTTCCTCGGCGTGCCGTTCAACATCGCGTCGTACGCGCTCCTGACGATGATGGTCGCGCAGGTGTGTGGCCTCGCGCCGGGCGATTTCGTGCACACGTTCGGCGACGCGCACCTCTATACGAATCATCTGGAGCAGGCGAAGCTGCAGCTGGAGCGCGAGCCGCGTCCGCTGCCGTCGATGAGACTGAATCCGGAGGTGACGTCGATCTTCGATTTCAAATTCGGCGACTTCACGCTCGAGAACTACGATCCACATCCATCGATCAAGGCGCCGATCGCCGTATGAAAGTCAGCATCATTGCGGCCGTCGCGGATAACGGCGTGATCGGACTGAAGGGCGATCTGCCGTGGCGCATCTCGTCCGATCTCAAGCGGCTCAAGGCGCTGACGATGGGCCATCACATGATCATGGGCCGCAAGACGTACGACACGCTGCCCGGTCCGCTGCCCGGGCGCCGTATCATCGTGGTGACTCGCAACCGCGACTTCTCCGCGCCCGATGTGCTGACGACGGGATCGGTCGAGAGCGCGCTGCTCCTCGCGCAGAACGACGACGAGGTGTTCATCGCCGGCGGTGCGGAGATCTTCGCGATGTCGATGCATCGCGCCGACGTCATGTACCTCACCCGGGTGCACGCCGAGCCCGACGGCGACACGTTCTTCCCCGACTTCGACGACGTGAACGAATGGCGCCTCATCGACTCCGAGCACTTCGAAGCGGGGGAGAAGAACCAGTACCCGTTCTCGTTCCTGACGTACGAGCGGGTGGGCAGCGAGGCCCATCCGGTGGCCGAGTCGGGGTAGGGGTGCGGCAGCGTGCTGCCGCTTCCTGACGCGCGGCCATGCCGCGCGCCCTTGCGAGGCGGCATGGCCGCCTCGCGGCAACGACAGCGGCGGCATGGCCGCCGCACTCCATATACTCGCGGCGGTATGTACCTGCGGCTTCTGCGCACGAACCGCGACTTCCGCCTGCTCTACACCGGCACGCTCGTGTCGCTCGGGGGCGATTGGTTTCTCACCGTCGCACTTCTCGATCTGGTCCTTCAGCTCACCGGCTCGGCGACGCTCGCCTCGCTGATGCTGCTTTGCCAGACACTGCCGATCTTTTTCTTCACGCCGCTCGCGGGACATATCGTGGACCAAGTCGATCGCCGCAAGCTGATGATCGTCGTCGATGTGATGCGCACCGGCGCGTGTCTGCTGCCGCTGCTCGCGCGCACGCCGGCGATGCTGCCGTTCGCGTACCTCGGGGTGATCCTGATCTCCATCGGTTCCGCATATTTCGAGCCGGCGGCGCAGGCCGCGCTGCCGAACATCGTCTCGCCGGAGGAGCTCGGACCGGCGAACGTGCTGATGGGATCGACGTGGGGAACGATGCTCGCGGTAGGCGCGGCGATCGGCGGCTTGGTGACGATGCGCTTCGGCCGCGATCTCTCGTTCGTCGTCGACGCGATCAGCTTCTTCCTGTCCGCGATCGTGTTGTGGAGGATGCGCGCGCGCTTCGCGGAGGAGCGCTCGCCGTCGCACGAACATCCGCCGCTGCTCGAGTCGATGCGCGAGACGGTGCGATACGCGAAGAAGACGCCGCGCGTGCTCGCATTGCTGTCGGTGAAAGGCGGCTACGGCACCGGCGCAGGCACGATCGCGATGCTGAGCGTCTTCGGCATAGAAGTGTTCAACGCGGGAGCGATGGGCATCGGTCTGCTCTTCGCCGCGCGCGGTCTCGGCGCGCTGCTCGGACCGTTCGTGATCCGCGGACTGATCAAGCGCGACGACGCGCAGTACCGCGCGATCACGCTCTG
>DATEZA010000185.1:0-34476 GCA_035255945.1 Thermoanaerobaculia bacterium | reverse complement strand
TCGCCGGTAACGTTCATCTTGCCGCGCACGTCGTTCAGCTCGTACGCATCGGCTTTGACTTTGCGCGAGATCCAGCCGCCGGCGAGCGTGAAGTCGCCCGCTTTGCCGCGCAGGTTCGCGTCCATCGTGACGATGCCGTCGAGCGTCTTATTGATCTTGAAGATTTCCTTGATGCGATTGAGTCCGATGTTGGAGCGGACGCGCAGGTTGTAGACCGCGTCGGCGAGCGGATCGAGCCGGCCGTTGATGAACGCCTCGAGATTCCGTCCGCGCAGCGCGACGGAATCGAGCACGAGCACGTTCGGCGTGTAGCGGAAGCCGCCGCGCAGATCGACGTCGAACGGCACGTAATCCTGAATCCGCAGGTTGACGTTCGAGCTGGTGAAGGTGCCCTGGTAGACGTTCCTGGCGAGCGTCACGTTGATCGTCGACGCGAGTCCGCTCGCATTGGCGGAGACGGTGTGCTTGCGGTCGAGGAAATTGAACGCGCCGTTTGCGACGTACATCGTGCCGAGGTCGAGGTGCACGATCTCGGAGTTGCTTTGCGGTCCCGATTGCCAGTGCGGGAAGTTGTGCACCAGCGGCGAGCCGGCGGGGAAGATCTCGAAGAACAGATGCGGCTCGACGACGTCGACGCGGCTCACTTTGACTTTGCGTCCCCAGAACGAATCGACGCCGCCGGTGAGGACCACTTCTTTGACCGTGGCGAAGTATGGATTGACGCCGCCGGGCGCATTCGCGATTCGCAAATCGCGAAGGATGACTTTCTGCGGACGGGAGCGGACGACTTCGACCTGGCCGATCGTGACCTTGCGTCCGAGGCGGTTGCCGAGCGTGTTCTCGATGCGCAGTTTCACCAGGCCCGCGAAGCTCGAGGAGCCGAGATACCAGTAGCCGCCGCCGATGATCAGGAAGAGAAGAGCGAAGACGATCAGTGCGCCGATGAAGATCGTGCGCAGACAGCCCCACATCGGGCCTTTGCGCTGGCGCTCGCGCGCGGAGCGGTGATGGCCTTCGTGATGTTGGGTCGGGCTCGGCGAATCCGTCATTCGGCAAACAGTGGCGCTTGCTAAGCGCGGGCCAGTAACACGAGGTCGCGGAGGTTGTTCCCCGTCGGCGGAATCATAATCGCGCGGCCGAGCATCTCCACCACTGCCAACGAGTTGGCGTTCCGGAGCTCTGATTCGATTTTGTGACGGTCGACGGGCGGGTTCGGTGGTAGCAGCGCGGCGGCGATCCCGCTGTTGCCGTCGACGCCGTCAGAGCTGCCGAAAAGTGCTTCGACATCGTTGATTTCCTGCAGCGCGAAACGCGCGGCGAGCTCGCAACAGCGGCCCCCTTTGCCGTCGCCTTTGTGCTCGACGGTCGGCTCGCCACCCGCGACGAGCACTTCACCCTTTTTCAGATTTCGCGCGGCCTTCGCCAGTTGTTCGGCCGCGGTCTGCACATCGCATTCGATCTGTTCGTCCCACACCGTCGTCATCCCGAGCGTAGTCGAGGGACCTGTGTGGGTGTGTGGCGCGCCGCCCGTTCCCCCAGGTCCCTCGACTACGCTCGGGATGACGGAGGCCGCGGTCTTGACGAGCGTGTGATTGTCGGCGATCAACTGCATGTTCCGCGTGACCGGTCCTGAGGCGACGTCTGCGAGTCTTCCCGTCGATACATCGGAGTAGATCAGGGCCATGCATCTCCCCCGCACCCGCGCCCCCAAACGCCCGCCCTTGATCGCGGAGTACTTGCGCCGCTCCGCATTGATCTCGCCGATCGGCCGCCCGCTCGCCACGAGGTCGTGATTGATTTTCGTGAGCTGGTCCTGCGTGTATCCGGGCAGCGGCCATTCGACGCATGCCGAGCCACCGCCGGAGATCAGAAAGAGAATGTCATCGTGCTGCTCGACGAATTCGAGCAGTCGCTTTCCCGCTGCAAACGAAGCGGGAGTGAGATCGGGATGCCCGCCGTCGATGCACTCCACGTCATCAACGCGCGGGTACCCCTCCGGCACAATCACCAGCGCATCGCGATAGTCGCGCACTCCGCGAAACAACGCCGCGGCACACTTCCCGATCGCGACCACATCGCGCGGTGCATCGTCCGGAACATGCACGAGCTTCTCCGGACGGCATCGTTCCAACGTTTGCAGGTAGATGTCCTGGAGTGCGGCGGCCATGCCGCCGCTGATTCTCCCACCGGCATGCCCCTCGGTTATCCTTACATCAATGCCACGCGACTTGCCGATCTCCAACGGCAATCTCATGATCAACTTCGATCATGCGTACAACATCCGTGACGTCTATTACCCGCACGTAGGCCAGGACAATCAGACCGTCGGCGACGTGTCGCACTTCGGCATCTGGTGCGACGGCCGTTTCGCGTGGATCGACAGCAACGACTTCGTCCGCACGCTCGACTACGACGACGACACGCTCGTCACTTCCGTCAACGCCCATCACGAATCGCTCGGTCTCCACCTGAAGATCCACGACGCGATCGATTTCGATCGCGACGTGTTCATCCGCCACGTGGAGATCGTGAACCTGCGCGAACAGCAGCGCACCGTCCGGCTCTACGTCCACTTCGATCCGCACCTCTGGGGCAACAACATCGGCGACACGGTCTTCTACGATCCGGAGCATCGCGCGCTGGTCGCGTACAAGGCGTCGCGTTACGTGCTGATGAACGTGTCGTGCGACGAGCAGCACGGATTCGAATCGTTCGCCATCGGCAACAAGGAGCGCGACGGACAGGAAGGGACGTGGCGGGACGCGGAGGACGGCACACTCGGACGCAATCCGATCGCGCAGGGATCGGTCGATGCGACCGGCATGATCGAGCTGCAGGTCGCTGCCTCGTCATCGCGCATGGTGTGGGTGTGGTGGGCGTTCGGCAAGAGCTACGTCGAAGTGAGCGCGCTCGACGCGATGCTGCACGAGCGCGGGGCCCCGTCGTTCTTCACCCGCACGCGCGACTACTGGCATCTGTGGGTGCAGCGCTGCGGCACGCCGGGACTGGAGCAGTTGTCCGAGGCGGTGCAGAGGTTGTATCGGCGGTCGCTGTTGATCATCCGCACGCAGATCGACAACAGCGGCGCGGTGATCGCGGCGACCGATTCGGACATCGTGCAATTCGGCCGCGACACGTACACGTACATGTGGCCGCGCGACGGCGCGATCGTCACCGCGGCGATGACGCAGGCCGGCTATGCCGAAATCACGCGGCGCTTCTTCCAGTTCTGCGCGTCGCTCCTGACGAACGAAGGATTCCTGCTGCACAAGTACAACCCGGACGGCTCGGTCGGATCGTCGTGGCATCCGTGGATGTCGTCGGACGGCAAGCGACAGTTGCCGATACAGGAAGACGAGACGGCGCTCGTGGTGTGGGCGCTGTGGAGGCACTTCGAACAGTTCCACGACGTCGAGTTCATCAAGCCGCTTTACAAGCCGCTCATCAAGACGACGGCGAACTTCATGACGCGGTATCGCGAGCCGCACACGCTGCTGCCCGCCGCGTCGTACGACCTGTGGGAGGAGCGGCGCGGGATCCACGCGTTCACGGTGGCCGCGGTGTGGGCGGGACTCACGGCCGCGGCGAAGCTCACCGATGCATTCGGCGAAGCTGCGATGGCGGAGAAGTATCGCAAGGCGGCGGGCGAGATCCGCGAGGCGACGATCCGTCATCTGTACGACGAGAAGCTGCAGCGCTTCCGGCGCATGGTGAACGTGACGCGCGAAGGTGAAGTGCAGGCCGATGCGACGATCGACGTCGCGCTCGCCGGACTCTGGCAGTTCGGCATGTTCGAGCCCGACGATCCGCGCATCGTGTCGACCATGAATCAGGTGGTCAACAGGTTGACGGTCAAGACGCCGATCGGCGGCGTGGCGCGATACGAGAACGACTACTACCACCAGGTCTCGCACGACGTGGACAACGTCGCCGGCAATCCGTGGATCCTCTGCACGCTGGCGGTCGGCGAGTGGTACGCGCGCACAGGCCAGACGCAGAAGGCGATCGAGACGCTCGAGTGGACCGCGGCGCATGCGCTGCCGAGCGGCGTGCTCGCCGAGCAGGTGCATCCGTACGACGGCAAGCCGATGTCGGTGTCGCCGCTGACCTGGAGTCATGCGGCGTATGTGATGACGGTGCACGCGGTCTGCGAGAAGTTGAAATGAGCCGCCGTCCCCGTCTCCGTACGCGCGTGCTGCTGCTCACGTGCGCGTTCGGCGTTGCGCTGTTCGCGATCACGTTCGGCCTCTCGTGGCGCGCGAAGCTCGCGCAGGAGCGATGGACGCGATTGATGTCAGTGGAGAACGCAGCGATCGCGCGCCTGGAAGAGTTGATCCGCGCCCAGAACGCATTTCAACGCCGGAGTGCGGCGGCCATGCCGCCGCTGCTGTCTCCGGACGACGGCCATGCCGTCGTCGCCGCGGCATGGCCGCGGCCATCTGAAACCAGCGGCGGCACGGCCGCCGCACTCCGCGGTTATCGCGTGGTCTCGCAGTTGCTGAACGATCCCGCACTCGACGAGATCGACACGACGCGGCTGCGTGCGCGGGTCCGCGCATTCGCTGCGATGCTCGACGATCCGGAGGTGCGTCCCGAGGATCTCGATGCCGCGTCGCTCGCGATCACGGCGGAAGCGCAGCGCATCATCGATATGCGCAAGCAGGTGATCGGCGAACAGATCCCGGCGCTGGAGCGCGACACGAACGCGATGATGTCGAGCGGCCTCGCGGTCGCGTGGATCATCGTGCTGGTCAGCTTCGCGGTCGTGCAGGTGACGCTGCGCAAAGTGGTGCGTCCGCTGGAAGAGCTCTCCGCCGCCGCGGACAAAATCGCGGAAGGCGATCTCACCGCTCACGCTCCCGTTGCCGGCGACCGCGAGATCGCCCGCCTCGGCGTCGCGTTCAATCACATGGCGGACGAGCTGAAGTCCCGCGCGCGAACGGACGACCTCACGTCGCTGCCGAATTTCCGCGCCTTCCGCGAGCACATCGACGGCGAGATCGATCGCGCCGCGCGTTACGAATCGCGCTTCGGCGTGCTCGTGCTCGATCTCGATCGCTTCAAAAACTACAACGACACGTACGGACATCTCGCCGGCAACGACGCGCTGCAACGCGTCGCGCGCGCGATTCGCGAGACGGTGAGGTCGGTCGATTTTCCCGCGCGCTACGGCGGCGAGGAGTTCGCGGTGATCCTGCCGGAGATCGACGCGGCCTCGGTGACCATGATCGCAGAGCGCATTCGCGCCGCGGTGGAATCACTCGCCGCGTCCGCCGGCGGCGCGAAAGTCACGGTGAGCATCGGTGCCGCGATTTATCCGGTCGACGGCGCGAACGCGGAGTCGCTGTTCAAGAAAGCGGATGAGCGGTTGTATCAGGCGAAGGAGCGGGGGCGGAATTGCGTCGTTACGCTTCCAACTCCGCGATCAACCGCTCAACAGTCCGCGTGAGCGACTGCATGTCGCGCTCGGACACGTCCTTGCCGAGCGTCCCGAGCCACTCGCTGTACGCGGGGCGCAGCTTGTCGACCGTCGCGCGGCCTTTGCGCGTGAGCTGCACGCGCGACGAGCGCAGGTCGTTCGGGTCGTCGCTCCGCTCCGCGAGTCCGAGCTGCTCGAGGCGCGCCGCCATGCCGGTCATGTTCTGCTTCGAGACGAGCAGCTTGCGGGCGAGTCCGGCGAGCGTCATCGGCGCGTCCGATTCGCCGAGAACGGAGAGGACGGCCCACTGCTGCGGCGTGATTTTCGATTTCTCGAAAATCGGCGCGAGCCGCCGGGTGAGCAGATTTGCGAGCTGAATGACGCCGACGATGAGATCGCGTTCTGTAGCTTCCGGCATGCAACAGTCAATCTATTGACTATCGGCGGAAGCGTCAAGCATGGCGTGCCGGAAGCGGCAAGCATGGCGTGTCATCCTGAGCCGCGAAGACGGCGAAGGACCCGTTCCTCGAGCTCGATGTACGGATCCTTCGCGCTCTGCGGCGCTCAGGATGACAGCGAGCGGAAGATCGCCTTTCCCGCGAACGCCGCCGCGTCGCCCAGCTCCTCCTCGATCCGCAGCAGCTGGTTGTACTTCGCCATGCGATCGCTTCGCGAAGCCGAACCGGTCTTGATCTGCCCCGCATTCGTCGCCACCGCGAGATCCGCGATCGTCGAATCCTCGGTCTCTCCCGAACGATGCGAGATCACCGAGCGGTAGCCCGCGCGCTTCGCCATCTCGATCGCATCGAGCGTTTCGCTCAGCGTGCCGATCTGATTGACCTTGATCAGGATCGCGTTCGCGATGCTCCGCGCGATCCCTTTCGCGAAGATCTCCGTGTTCGTGACGAAGAGGTCGTCGCCGACGAGCTGCGTCTTCGCGCCCATCGCATTCGTGAGCGCGGCCCAGCCGTCCCAGTCCCCTTCCGCCAGTCCGTCTTCGATCGAGATGATCGGGTACTTCGACGTGAGCTCCTGGTAGTACGCGATCATCTCGGCCGAGGTGTGCGGCTTTCCTTCGAACGCGTAGCCGCCGTTTTCGAAGAACTCCGATGCGGCGACGTCGAGTCCGAGGTAGATCTGCTCGCCCGCTTTGTACCCGGCTTTTTCGATCGCGGTGAGGATCAGGTCGAGTGCTTCCGCATTCGATTTGAGGTCGGGCGCGAAACCGCCTTCGTCGCCGACCGCGGTCGTCAACTTGCGATCGTGCAGCGTTTTCTTGAGCTGATGGAACGTCTCGACGCCGGCACGCAGCGCATCGCCGAATGTGTCGAAGCCGGCGGGGATGATCATGCACTCCTGCACGTCGAGGTTGTTGTCGGCGTGCGCGCCGCCGTTGATGACGTTCATCATCGGCACCGGCAACGTCCGCGCGCCCGGTCCGCCGAGGTACAGAAACAGCGGCAGTCCCGAAGCCTCGGCCGCCGCGCGCGCGACGGCAAGCGACACGCCGAGCGTCGCGTTCGCGCCGAGCTTCGATTTGTTGTCGGTGCCGTCGAGCTGCTGCATGACCAGATCGATCATGACCTGCTCGCGCGCGTCCATCCCTTCGACCTCGGATGCGATGCGCTCGTTCACGTTGCGCACCGCCTTCGACACGCCTTTGCCGTCGTAGCGGTTCTTGTCGCCGTCGCGCAGCTCGAGCGCTTCGCGCGAGCCGGTGGAAGCGCCGGACGGAACAGCGAAGCGTCCGAGCGCACCGGACTGCAGGAGGCAGTCGACTTCGAGGGTGGGATTACCGCGAGAATCGAGAATCTCTCGCGCGAAGATTTCGTCGATCTTGAACATGCGCGGGATTCTACCGGCGAATCCCGCGCACCGACTACTTCGGCAGTGCGCCGGTGGCGACCGGCAGCCGCGCCGCGGCCCACTCGTTCCAGCCGCCGGTGAGCGCCGCGGAGTTGTTCACGCCGTGCGCCACGAGATCGGTGACTGCGAGTGCCGCCGTGTGCTCACGCACGCAAGCGCAGTACGTGATGATCAGTTTGCCCGGCGGGACTTCGCGCAGGCGATGGATCAGCTGGCTGCGCGGGATGCTGATCGCACCTTTGATGTGTCCCTTGCTGTAGGTCTCGAACGAACGGATGTCGACGAAGACCGCCTTGCCCTGGTCGACCATGCGGATCGCCGCATCGCGCGGGATGCGCCGCGCGGTTTCCCAATTGCCCGGCTGGACCGGGATCGGGGCCATCGGTTGCTGCGCGCTCGCCGCGATCGCGGCGAGCACCAGCGAAATCATCATCAGGGAACGTCGGATCATGGATTCGGGCCCTTTTCGATCGGCAGGCTGGCTGCCTGCCAGGCATTCCATCCGCCGAGGAGGCATGCAGTGTTTTTTACTCCGTGAGCATTGAGGTCAAGCACCGCCCGGGCGCTCGTGTGCTCGTTCTGTCAAGCACAGTACGGGATGATCATCTTGCCTGGAGGAAGCTCCTTCAGACGTCCGATGATTTCACCGAGCGGGATGCTGTACGCCCCTTTGATGTGACCCTGTTCGTACGATTCCTTCGGACGGACATCGACGAATACGGCCTTGTGCTTCTTCACCAGCTCGATCGCTTCCTTCTGTTCGATGCGGCGCGCGGACTCTTGCGGATCGGCCGGTTTCGGTGCGATTGCAGCCGGCGCGGGCAGCGGCGTCAGCGGTGCGGGCGCGTTCGTCTGCGCGACAGCGGAGCCGCCGGCCGTGAGCAGCGTCGCGACAACGAACGTCGTCAGATTACGCATTCAGGCAAGTCTCCTTTTTTGATGTGGACACCGGTCCCGACAACGGGAGCAGGACGGAAGTTAATCCCGTTGCGGAGCGGCCGCCACGATGGCGCGCGACATCGTTTCGCGCATCTCGCGGAACACGTTCTCCGGCGGAATGCCGAGCTCGCGGAACGACGACGCGCGGCGCAGCAGATTCTCCGCGGTTTTTTCATCGAGCACGCGCGAGTCGACCGATTTGTTGTTGATTTCGCAGAACGCGAAGAGCGATGCGAGCGCGACGCGGCGGTTGCCGCCGCGGAACGGCCTGTTCTGCAGCAGCGCGAAAATAAACGCGGCGACTTTTTCGGGGAAGGTGGGATACGCCTCGCGGCCGAGCGTGGTCACTTGCGGACGCTGCACGGCCTGGACGAGTCCGAATTGCGATTCGACGACGCCGGGATGCGCCTGCGTTCCGCCGAACTCGGCACTGACGGCTTTGTGCAGATCGACGAGATCCTGCACGGTGAGGTAGCGCGTGCCGCCGCCTTCAGTCGGTGAGCCGCCGAAAGGCGTTGGGGTACTTCTTAACAGCGCGCTTAAAGGAGTTGCCGACGACGGGGTTGGCGAAGGAGCTGCCGCCGTTGTCGCTGACGGCTTTGGCTTTTCCGTTGCCGCCGGCGGCTTTGACGGCTGCGTCTTTTGCGGGGACTTTGGTTGCGATTTTGGCGACGGCTTTTGCGGCTTCGCTGCTTTTACCGCCGCCTTTGCCGGCTGCTTTTTCGGGGCTGGTTTTGCTGCCGGCTTCTTTGCTGCTTTTGCTGCCGCCGCCTTCTTTGCGGGTTTTGGCGACGGCTTTTTCGCTACTGCTTTTTTTCCCTGAGGCTTGGACGGCTTTGGCTGTTTTTTTTGCTTTGTCGCCATGCTTCATTTCAGTCCTCAGCGATATATCGTAAGGCTGTTAAGTCTTTGAGTCAATGGGATTTGCGCCCCATCTCAACTCTTGACCCATCCGGAATGGAAGCCAAACTCAGCAGCTAAGTCGCTGAAAAGCGACTAGTTAGCGGTTGCACTGGTTCCTGTGCAGTCTATTCTGCTTCGTCGCCTGCCGAGCCCGTCTCTTCGAATTCGGGCTTCACATCCAAGGCAAGGAAGTCCTTGGCTTTCTGAGTGAGGGTGTAGTTCTCAGCGCCGGCGTCGGCGGTCAGATAGCCCTTGGACACCAACGAGTTGGCGGGCGCTTCGCCGCCACCAGCGGGATGTTTGATCGCTTTGATCGCAGCGACCGGCAGCGTTTCAGCGGCGACACGACGGAACTCCTGCAGGACGCGCATCTCCTCGGAGGTCATCGGATGCGTAAGGATGATGGCCATGGAAATAAGATAGCAGACAGCAGATAGCAGACGAGATAGCAGACAGCAGATAGCAGATAGCAGGTTGTTGGGCCCCGGGCTTTTGCTATCTGCTATCTGCTGTCTGCTGTCTGCATCGGCGTCAGCCTTGGCACTTCGGACACCAGTAGGTCCCGCGTGCTCCTTCGCCCTGCTTCCGATACTCGATCCGCGATCCGCACTTGCGGCAGAGCTTTCCCTGGTACACCGCATGCCGCACGCGCATCGTCGCGTTCGCGCTCGCACGCAACTGCTTGCGCGCGATCGACAGGATGTTCGCGATCGTCGCGTCGTCGAGCTCGCTGACGTGGCGGAACGGATTCACGCCGGCCGCGTGGAGCGATTCGGACTTCCAGATGTTGCCGATTCCGGCGACGACCTGCTGGTTCAGGAGCACGTTGCCGATCTCCTCCGACGCTCGCTCGCGCACGCGGCGCAGCGCTTCGTTCATGTCGAAGGAGTCACCGAGAAGGTCGGGGCCGAGTTGCGGCGTATCGTTCGTGAACTCGGCGTCAGGGATGGTGAAGCCGACGGCGACGAAGGCATCGGTCTCGATCACGATGCGCATGTCGACGCGCGGGCGCTGCCACTTTTCGCCGGAACGATAGATGTGCCAGCTGCCGTTCATCCGCATGTGCGTGCGGAGGGTGAGTCCGCCCGAAAAGTCGATCAGGAGATGCTTCCCGACGGCATGCACGCGCTCGATGGTGCGTCCGGCGAGCGGCGATTGATCGTCGACGCGTGCGAGCAGCGGCAGCACGGTGGTGAACTTCGTGACCACACGGCCGCCGAGCGCGCGCTGCAGAGTGCGCGCGGTACGGCAGATGGTGTCGCCTTCAGGCATGTCTTCGTTTCAGCCGGCACACGACTGAGCACACTACTGCACTCGCTTGAAATGCAGCCGCTCGAGCCGCGCGGTGCCGGACGCCATGCCGAAGTCCGACTTCACGTCGAAGCCGTCGCCGTTCATGGTGACCAGCACGCCGCCGCCGATGTGGAACGCGTTGGCGAACGTCGGCACGAGCTCGTCGTCGTTCGGATCTGGATCGAGGTGCACGAAGAGCTTGCCGTCCTTCAGGCGCAACTCGTACGTCGTCCAGATCTCGTCGCTGCGATACGTGCCGGCGAGTTTCTTCAGCTCGGCGGGTGACGGCTTCCATTCGGCGACGCGCTGGTAGGTCGCGTCGTAGCCGTCGGTCGTGGTGAGGTGCACGCGATCGCCGTCAAAGTGCACGACATCAGGATTGAGGGCCTGCCCGTTGCCGCCGAAGCCTATGCGCAGCTCGTTGTCTTTGACGAAGAAGCGCAGCACGGCGTCGGTCTTCGAATCGCGATAGAGCCCGGCGAACTTCGCGTCGAAGCTCTGTTTTCTCGGCGGCGTGACAGGACCGATGAATGCATCGCCGAGCTCGCGAATCAGCGGCGGTGTATCGCTGCGATTGCACAGAATCGCGATCGACACTTTCTTCTCCGGATAGGTCGCGAGATAGCCGCGCCAGCCTGCGGTCGCGCCGGTGTGCCAGAGCTCCGGCGTGCCACGCGTCTTGCTGAGAAAGACGCCGAGGCCGTATGGCGTCGGGCCGCCGTTATTGAGCTTCGACGGCACCTGCAGCTCGGGCCACGCGGCGGGCATCTGATCGCCCCAGCGCAGCAGATCGCCGGCGGTCGTCAGCACGCAGCAGTTGCCGTAGATGTTTTCGAAATGGATGTCGGTCTCGAAGCCGCCGCCTTCGCGCGGGTCGTATGCGGACGCGCGATTCCTGACGATGCGCGTCCAGTCGTCGCGCACGCTGCTGTGCGTCATGCCGGCCGGCGTGAAGACGCGCTCCTGCACGAATTGCGCGAACGGCTTGCCGCTCACGCGCTCGACGATGATCGCCGCGAGGTTGTAGTTGCTGTTGCTGTACGAAAACTCGGTGCCCGGCTCGAAGTTGAGCGCGCGCTGCTTCACCAGCAGTTGCAGCACGTGCAGGTGCGAGTCGGCGCGCGTGCCGCGGCGCCATCCCTGCAGCGACATCAGCGTGCCCCAGTCGCGGATGCCGCTGGTGTGCGCGAGCATCTGCCGGATCGTGACTTTGTCGTACGCGGACGAAAGCTCGGGCAGGTACTTGCGGATGCGATCGTCGAGCGAGAGCTTGCCGTCGCGCGCGAGCTGCACGACGGAGGCGGCGGTGAACTGCTTCGACACGGAGCCCGATTCGAGGATCGAGTCGGGAGTGAGCGGGATGTCGTACTCGAGATTCGCCAGTCCAAACGCGCGCGTCGCGATCTCGCCGTTCGACGAAACGCCGACCGTGCACCCCGGCTCGTTCGGTTTGGCGTGTTTGGCGATGATCTCGTCGAGTCGCGGCGATGTCGCCAGCAGCAGCACGAACAGCAGTTCTTTCATCGTGACCTCATCTGGTATCCGAGGGATGTGGGAACGAAGCCTACCTCCGCGAGGAACGGCGCGATCGGACTGTTCGCGATTTTTTCGCCGTTCGCCTCGGTGATCAGCAGCGCACGGCGCGCACCGCTTTCCACGAACGATGCGAGCGCTTTCGCGACTGCGCGCGCGACGCGCGAGCGTGACGGCTCGTCGTCGGGAAGGAAAACCGAAAGCTGCTTTTCGCCGCGGCCGATCCAGCAGCCAAGCGCTCCATCGACGAGAATCACGCTCGAACCGACGCTGCGCGAGAGTCCCTCGCCGGGCCATTTCAGAATCGCGCCGTACGGGTTGGCGGGATCTGTCGACGCGAGCAGCAGGGTCTCCGGCTTGTCGTTTTCGTCACGCAGGGAACGGAGCAGATCGACCGCGCCGGGCATTGCGAATTGCGTTGCGCCGAGGCCTGCGACGAAGTAACCGCGGCGCAGGCGGCCCGCTTCTTCCATCGCTTTGAGCACCGGATAAACCGCGCTGAATCCGCCGAGCACGTTCTCCGCGCCGGGCGCTTCGCGCGTGAGCACGCCGTAACGCGTGAGGAGTTGATGCGCCATCGCGTTCGCGCGTTGCGTCGTGTTCACGCTCGAAGTGCGCACCAGCGACCAGCGTCCCTGTGTCGACGGCGGGACGATGCGGCGCGAGCGAAATGCACCGCGCGGCGTGGTCGTGCGCTTCGCCGCGGGCGCGCGGCGCGTGAATGCGCGCAATGCCTGGAACGTGTCGTTGGTGACGACGCCCTCCCAGACGAGATCCCACAGCGCGTCGACAGTCTCGTTCGGGAATCCGCCGACCGCGGCCTGGATGTCGTCGAAGAAGGAGGCGCCGTGTGTTCGCAGGAAATCGATGATCTTCGGTGTGGCGCCAGCGACCTCGCCGGCGTCCGTCGCCGCCGGGGTCGGCGGCGCCACACTGAAGAGCAGCGGCAGGTGGTCGGTGAGGTAGAGCGCGATGCGGCCGTCTTTTTCGCCGAGCGGCTCGAGGCCCGCCCAGACGATCTCGCCCGCGGCGCTGAGCGTGTCGAGATCGGATGGTTTGTACTCGTCGATGCGCGCCGCGAGGATCTCGCTTTCGAAGATCGAGGCGGCCATCGGATAGCCCTGCAGCGTCTCGATCGTTTCGAGCAGCGCGTCGAGTCCGCGCCGCTTCTTCGTCACGTTTTGCCACGAGGTCATCAAGCGGGCGAGCGCCGATTGTTCGACCGGCTCCGCTTCGTGCCGCAATTTCGCGAGCGATCGGCGGCGGATCGCGCGCAGCACTTCCGTTTCGCACCACTCGCGCTGCGTGCCGCCGGGACGAAACTCGCCTTCGACCAGGCGTCCGCGCTCGACGAAGCGCTCGAGCGCGTTGAGCACGACCGCTTCGCCGAGTGCGTAACGATGTGCGACATCGCGCGGCGTGAACGGGCCATGCGTGCGTGCGTATCGCAGCACGAGATCGCCGACCGGATTTTCCACCGATTGCAGCAGACGCTCGGCGATGCCGTGCGGCAGCGGAGTACCGAGCGCATCGCGATATCGGGAGGCGTCTTCGATGGCGATGAAGCGCCGCTCGCCTGCGACCGGCACTTCGATGCTGCGGCGCGACTTCACGAGCTCGTCGACCGCATCGACGAGTGAACGCGCTGCGATCTCGTCGCGCGTGAGATCGCCGAGGCGCAGCAACAGATCGTGCACCGCATCGGCCGATTTCGCTTTGCGCTTCGGATCGAGATGCTGCAGTTCGAGCTCGAGTTGCTGCAGTGCATCGGAATCGAGCAGCTCGCGCAGCTCGGGCTCGCCGAGGAGCTCGCGCAGTTGGGCGTGGTCGATGGCGAGGGCCTGGGCGCGGCGCTCGGCGAGCGGCGCATCGCCGTCGTAGATGAAATTCGCGGTATAGCGGAACAGCAGCGAGCCGGCGAACGGCGACGGCTTCGAGGTGTCTGCCGTCACAACGCGGATCTGCCGCTCGCGGATCTTGCGCATCGTCGCGATGAGCGCGGGGAGATCGAACACGTCGCGCAGGCATTCGCGATAGGTCTCGAGGATCATCGGGAATGAGCCGAAGCGCGAGGCGACCTGCAGCAGGTCGTACGCGCGTTTGCGCTGTTGCCACAAAGGCGTACGTCCCTGAATGCGGAGGCGCGGAAGCAACAGCGCGCGTGCCGCGGCTTCGCGGAACTTCGCCGCGAACATCGACGAGGAGCCGAGCTGGCGGATGACGAGCTGCTCGATCTCGTCGGCGTCGGGGACGACCAGCTCCGCACGCGGCGGCGCGTCGGTTTCGGGGAAGCGGACGATGAAGCCGTCGTCGCTCCACATCGTCTCCACATCGATCGCCAGCTCGTTGCGCACCTTCGCCGTGACTGCCATCGCCCACGGCGCGTGAATGCGCCCGCCGAACGGCGTGAGGACGCAGACGCGCCAGTCGCCGAGCTCGTCGAGCACGCGCTCGACGAGGATCGTGCGGTCGTCCGGAACCGCGCCGGTCGCCTCTTCCTGATCGCGGAGGTACTGCAGGAAGTTCTCGGCGGCGCGCCGATCGAGGTCGTGCGATTTGGTCAACTTGTTGACTGCCGCGCCGGGCTTCAGCTCGCGTATTTCGCGCACCAGGCGGCCGATCTCCTCGCCGAACGGCACGCTGCGCTCGGCCGCGTCGGCGCGCCAGAACGGCATCTTTCCCGGCTGGCCCGGCGCGGGCGAGACGATGACGCGATCGTGCGTGATCTCTTCGATACGCCAGGTCGATGCACCGAGAAGGAAGGTCTCGCCGACGCGCGACTCGAAAACCATTTCTTCATCGAGCTCGCCGACGCGCGCACTGGAGATCTTCTCCGCGCCGGCGAGGAAAACACCGTAGAGGCCGCGGTCCGGAATCGTGCCGCCGCTGGTGATCGCGATCTTCTTCGCGCCGGGCCGCGCGGTGAGCGTGTTCGCCACGCGATCCCACGTGATGCGCGGACGGAGCTCCGCGAATTCGTCCGACGGGTAGAGGCCGGAGAGCATGTCGAGCACGCCGTCGAATGCGGAGTGCGAGAGCTCGGCGAACGGCGCGGCGCGGCGCACGGTGGCGAACAATTCGTCAGCATGCCAGTCGTCCACCGCGATCATCGCCACGATCTGCTGCGCGAGCACGTCGAGCGGATTGCGCGGATAGCGCGTCGGCTCGATCGCCCCTTCGTGCATCGCGTGCGTGATGGCCGCGCAGGCGATCAGGTCGCCGCGGAACTTCGGGAAGATGATTCCTTCGCTCGTCGCGCCGACCTGATGGCTCGCCCGTCCGATGCGCTGCATGCCCGAGGCGATCGACGGCGGCGCTTCGATCTGGATGACGAGATCGATGGCGCCCATGTCGATGCCGAGCTCCAGCGACGAGGTGGCGACGAGCGCGGGGAGGCGTCCCGACTTGAGGTTGTCTTCGATCTCCATCCGCTGCGGACGGGCGATGGAACCGTGATGCGCCTGCACGAGCGTTTCGCCGGCGAGCTCGTTCAGCGCGGCCGCGAGGCGTTCGGCGAGGCGTCGCGAGTTGACGAAGATGAGCGTGGAGCGATGTTCGCGAACGAGCTCGAGGAGACGCGGATGAATCGCCGGCCAGATCGATTGACGCGGTGATTGCGCGGCGGCGCCGGACGGGATGTCGTCGTTCTCGCGCAGCTTCGCCATCTCTTCGACCGGCACTTCGACGCGGAGAGTGAGGTGTTTGCGTTCGCCGGTGTCGAGGATGTGGGTTGTGCGCCACTCCGGTTTGGCGTTCTCGCTGAACTCGTTGTGGAGGGGGTACGTGGGCTCGTGGGTACGTGGGCTCGTGGGTTTTCCCGCGTGCCCACGCGCCCGCGTGCCCGCGCACCCTCCTAAGAACCTGGCAACCTCCTGCAACGGTCTCTGCGTCGCCGATAGCCCAATCCGCTGCGGCTCCTTTTCACAAAGCAGCGACAACCTTTCCAGCGACAGCGCCAGATGCGCTCCGCGCTTCGTCGGCACCAACGCGTGGATCTCGTCGATGATCACCGTCTGCACGCCGCGCAGGACTTCGCGCGCGTTCGAGGTCAGCAGCAGGTAGATCGACTCCGGGGTTGTGATCAGGATGTCGGCGGGGTTGCGTTGGAATCTCGCGCGCTCGTTCGCGGGGGTGTCGCCGGTGCGGATCGCGATCTCCGGCATCACGAACTTTTCGCCGCGCGCCGACGCCAGATTCGCGATGCCGGTGAGTGGCGCGCGGAGGTTGCGCTCGACATCGACCGCCAGCGCCTTCAGCGGTGAGATGTAGATCACACGGCAGCGGCGCGATTTTTCGGGGCGTTCGGTGAACATCAGGCGGTCGAGCGCCCAGAGGAAGGCGGTCAGCGTCTTTCCGCTGCCGGTCGGAGCGGTGATCAGCGTCCATTCGCCGCTCGAAATCGCGGGCCATCCGAGCTCCTGGGCGCGAGTCGGAGTGCCGAAAGAAGCGGTGAACCAGTCGCGGACTGCAGGGTGAAAAAATGTGAGCAATCTCACACCCGATCATTCATGCGCGATGAGATGGTCAACATGTGAACCGGTTGTCTTGCAGCAACGGAGTCGCTGGACATTAACTCTTTGCACTGCAAGAATAGTAACCACTCTCCTCGCGACGACCGGTGAAGGACGGGAATGCGGCTTAAGGTGCTCGGCGCTTATGGAGCGTCGGATGCGGAACACAATCTGACCGGCTATCTGCTGGATGACTGGTTCGCCGTCGATGCCGGTACGCTGACTTCCAAACTGTCGTTCGCGCAGCAGGCAAAAATCCAGGCGGTCTTCATCACCCATTCGCACGCCGACCACATTCGCGACCTGCCGCACCTCATCCACAACCGCTTCAGCCAGGCCACCGGCCCGCTGACGATCTTCGCCGTGAAAGAGGTCATGGAGCTGCTCGTCGCCAATGTTTTCAATGGTTTGGTGTGGCCCGACTTCTCCACGCTGATCTCGCCGCTCACGAATAAACCGGCGGTTCAGTACCGGCAGCTCGCCGCCGGGAAAAAGATCGCGTTCAACGGCATCTCGCTGACGCCGGTGCCGGTCAACCACCAGATTCCGGCAGCGGGCGTGATCGTCGAGATGAACGGCCAGTCGATCGCGTTCACCGGCGATACCGGCCCGACCGACGAGATCTGGAAACGGACGAACAAGACTCCGAACGTGGTCGCCGTGGTCACCGAGGCGTCGTTTCCGAACGACCAGCAATCACTCGCGGACGAGACGGCGCACCTTTCGCCGCAGACGTTCGGCGATGAGCTGAAGAAGATCACCGTCGACGCGCCGGTGTATGCGAGCCATCGCAAGATCCCGTTCGAGCGCGACATCGAGTCGCAGATCAAAAACCTGCGCGATCGCCGCGCGCGGGTGCTGCTCGAGAAAAATTACACGCTGTAATTCGGGGAGGCCCGTCCCCTGCGCAAGTCGGGAGGGGATGCCTCGACTTCGCTCGGCATGACACGTGTCATCCCGAGCCGCGAAGACGGTCGAGGGACTCGCGCAAGTCGGAAGGGGATGCCTCGACTTCGCTCGGCATGACAGGTGTCATCCCGAGCCGCGAAGACGGTCGAGGGATCCCCTGCTGACACGTTTCACGGCTTGACCCCGATCTCTCGATCCAACTCCGCCACATCGAACACCAATCCATCCTTGATCACCGTCGTGATCTTGCGAATGTCGCTGATGTTCGTCGTCGGATCGCCATCCACAAGAATCAGATCCGCGAGCTTCCCTTTTTCAACGCTGCCGGCGCGGTCATCGCGATGCATCACCGTCGCCGCTCCCAGCGTCGCGATCCGCAGCACCTCGGGCGCCGGAATGCCCGCCTTCACGTACAACTCGAGCTCGCGGTGCAGCGTGAAGCCGGCCAGTGCGTCGGTGCCGGCGACGATCGTGATGCCGTTGTCATGCAGCAGTTTCACGAACGCGAGCATCTTCGCGTGCGCGTCGCGATAGCGCTGGTCCATGCCTTCCGGCACAGGCAGTCCGCCGCCGAGGAAACCGCGGCGCACCTGCGCGGGAAGGCGATCGGCGATTGCCGCGTATGTCGGCGACACCGTGCCCTTTCGCGCGGTGAACATATTCTCGAAGACTGCGAGCGTCGGATCGCTCACCGTCTTGTGCTCCTTCAGCAACGCGACGAATGAACGCACTTCCGGCGAATCGAGATCGAGGTCTGCTCCGCGCTGCGCCACCGCGATGAAGCGCTGCGGATTGCGCGTCTCCGTCACGTCGCGCATGAAATTGAGGAAGAGGAAGTTCGCGTGCTGGATCTCGTCGTAGCCGGCGCGGACGGCGTCGTCCGCGAACATGCCAGACGGAATGTGCCCGCTCACGCGCAGCCCGCGCGCATGCGATTCGCGCGCGATGAACGGCACGAGCTCCGGCTTGATCGAGCTGTAGATCTTCGTCTGCGCGAATCCGAGCGGCGCGACGCGATCGAGCACCTTGCGGAAATCGTCTTCGCTGTTGACGATGAGCTTCGTCGGACCGGTGAACGGGCTCGTGCCGTCGATCAACGCGGCGAGCACGAGCCGCGGACCGACCAGCGTGTTGTCGTCGAATTTCTTGCGCGTGGCGACGATGGCGTCGACGTCGTTGCCGAGATCGCGCGCCGACGTGATGCCGCTCGCGATCAGCAGCATGCCTTCTTCGTCGCTCGTGTGGACGTGCATGTCCCACAGGCCGGGCAGCACCGTGCGGCCATGCGCGTCGATGTGCTCGGCGTCAGCGATGTCTCCCTCGCCGACGCTCTCGATGCGATTGCCGCGAATGACGATCGTCGTATTCGGCGTCGTGGTCAGCGTGTGTGGATCGAACAGGCGCGCGTTCGTGATCACGATCGCGTTGCCTTTCGGATGATGCGTGAGCTGCGCCGCGCGCGCGATCGCGTCCGCATCGATCCAGCCGCGCTGCTTCTCGATCAGCTGCTGCGCGGACTCGCGGCCGGCGCCTTCGCGGATCAGCGACGCCCACGGCGAGACGCTCGCGAACAGCTCGTTGTGGTCGTCGAGCCAGACCGGAGTCGGCGTGAAATCGAGGCCGGTGATGGTGTAGCAGGTGACGTGCTGCGAGTTGACGGTCGCGTCGCCGAGGCGATGAATCGATGCTTCGCCGGCGGGCAGTAGCGGAAGGGTGTGTTTCGGTGACGCCAGCAACGCCTTCGCGATGATCCCCTGCTCTTCCGGCGTGCTGTTGAAGCTGACGTAGATCGCGTTGCGATCGTCGGAGTGGCCGTTTTCGGACTCGCTCCGCCACGTGCCGTTCGCGAACGATTCGCTGATGTTGTTCTTGAAGTAGTCCTTCCCCTTCGCCGCCAGCGTGAGCGGGACCGAACGATCGTCGAGCTCGATGTCGCTGTCGAGATTCGGGCCGCGCCCGCGGTCGTTGTACTCGAAGTGCACGTGCCGGTCGTGGCCGTTCACGGTGACGACCTGCGTGCCTTGTCCGCCTGCGCCGAGGAAGTAGTCGTAGCGCCGCGCGGCCTCGGCGGGCGCAGACTTCGGTTGCGGTGTTTGCGAACAGGCGAAGGCAAGCAGAACGACCGGAATCGCGCGCAATTTCATGCGAAAAGTATGTCGTAGAATCGGCCGTCATGCCGCGCCCGCCGGTCACCGCGCTGATTCACACGCTGAATGAAATCGAAAACATCGAAGCGTGTCTGCGCTCCGTCGAATGGGCCGACGAGATCTATTTGATGGACTCGTTCTCGACCGACGGCACGATCGAGTTCGTCCGCGATAAGTTTCCCCAGGTCCGCATCGAACAGCGCGAATACCTCGGCGCTGCCTCGCAGAAAAACTACGCGATCGATCGCGCAACGCACGACTGGATCTTCGTCATCGATGCCGACGAGCGCGTGACGCCGAAGCTGCGCGATGAGATGCTGCGCACGCTCGAAGGTCCGCTCGATCGCTGGGCGTATTCAGTCGGACGCGCGAACTTCATGCTCGGACGTCCGGTGCGTTTCAGCGGCTTGCAGCGCGACCGCGTGACGCGCCTCTTCCATCGCGGCCACGCGCGCTATCCGAACAAGCGCGTGCACGCGGACCTGCTCGTCGACGGTGAGGCGGGCCGGCTCGTGCACAAGATGGATCACCTCTACATCCGCACGTTCGATCACATGATCGCGAAGATGACGCGCTACGGAAACTGGGCCGCGACGCAGATGTTCATCGACGGCAAGCAGGCCTCGGTGCTCGATATCCTGGGCCATCCGTTCGCGAAGTTCGTCCGCGATTACATCTTCAATCTCGGATTTCTCGACGGCGCGCCGGGACTGATCGCCGTCGGCATGCACGTCTACTACACGTTCTGGAAGTACGCGAAGCTGTGGGAGTTCAACCGCCTCAAGAAGCTCGGCAAGCCGGTGCCGCTACCGGAGCTCGACAAGGAAGAAGAGCGGTGGGAGCTGCCGTGGATGAAGAAAGAAGTGTAGGACAAGCTCTCAGCTTGTCACTCCGCCGGCTCGACCGTCACATGTAAACCGCTGACGGATTTCACCCGCACGCGCGCCCCTTCCGCGATCGGCGCTTTCGCGATCGCGTTCCACAGCTCGCCGTGTACGAACACCTTTCCTTCACCTTCGATTGTCGTGCGCGCGACGCCGATCTCGCCGACCATCCCTTCCTGTCCGGTCACGACGGGACTCTTTCGCGTGCGCAGCACGAGCGTCATCAGGAACACGGTGATGAATCCGATCGGGATGCTGCCGGCGAGTGCGGTTGCGAGCTTCACGCGCATCTCCGGAATCGGGCCGTCGATCAGCAGCAGTCCGCCGAGGACCATGCAGACCACGCCGCCGATGCCGAGGACGCCGTGCGAGGTGAACTTCGCTTCGAGTGCGAAGAGTGCGAATGCCGCGAGGAGCAATGCGAGCGCGGCGAAACGCGTCGGCAGGATGTCGAGCGCGAATGCCGCGAGAAGGATACAGATCAAGCCGACCACTCCCGGCACGACGGCGCCCGGATGATTGAACTCGGCGAAGATCGCCAGTCCGCCGATCACGAGCAGCAGGAACACCACATTCGGATTGAGGATCGCGCCGAGGATCTTTTCCTTCAGCGACATCTCGTACGCCACCACCGGCTTGCCCGCGGTGTGCAGCACGAGCTGCGTGCCGTCGAAGCGCGTGATGTTGCGGCCGTCGATCGCTTTCAGGAGCGACGGCACATCTGGCGCGATCACATCGATCAGCTTCTGCGACAACGCCTCCTGATCGCTGAACGACTTCGACTCGCGCACCGCGCTTTCCGCCACCGCGACATTGCGCTGCCGCTTCTGTACGACGCTGCGCATCAGCGCGGCCGCGTCGTTCTCGAGCTTCGTCTTCATCACGTCATCCATCTTTTCGCCGAGGAGGACGGGATGCGCCGCGCCGGTGTTCGTGCCGGGCGCCATCGCGGCGATGTCGGCGGCTTCGAGGATGAAGAAGCCGGCGGAGGCGGCGCGGCTGCCGGCCGGCGCGACATACACCGCGACCGGGACCGGCGACTTGAGAATCTTCTGTACGATCTCGCGCATCGAGTCTTCCAGTCCACCCGGCGTGCGCAGCTCGATCAGCACGAGCTCGGCGTGCGTTTTCGCTCCTTCGTCGATTCCGCGGCCGATGAACTCCGCGCTGATCGGATGGATGACGTCGTCGACGGGCACACGGATGATCGAGGCATTCGCGGTCGCCGCCAGCAGGATTGCGAAGAGGAAGGTGAGCCGGCGCATGCAAACAGTGTAGGACAATGGCGCGAATGGGGAAGGGCCGCTGGGCAGCTGTCGGATGTGCGTCCCTCTTTGCGCTGCCGTTCTGCGCGGCAGGAATCGCGACCATCTTCTCCGCCGGACAGACGAACGCTCAGGAGCTGACGGTTCGCGTCGCCGCCGGATCCGCGTTCATCGTCTTCGGTCTGGCGATCATCTTCGGCGCGCTGGCGGTCTCCAACGCGACGGCCCACAGCTTCGAGCTGCGCCGCCGCTATCCCGATCGGCCGTGGATGTGGCGCCGCGACTGGGCCGCGAACGCGATCAACGATGCGGGCATGTTCCGCGTCGGCATGATGTGGGTGTTCGCGATCATCTGGAGCCTCATCTCGCTGCCGCTGCTGTTCGTCTTTCCGTGGCGCGAAGTGCGCGAGTCGCCGATCGCCGTGCTGCCGTTTCTCTTTCCGACGATCGGCGCGATTCTGCTGATCAGCGTGCTGTACAAAAGTGCGCAGCGGTGGAAGTACGGCGCATCGATCTGCCATATTGATCACATGCCGATCGCGCCCGGCCACACGTTCCACGGCGAGATCGAAACGCGCGTGCGCGACATGCCGCCGAGCGGATTCAACGTGCGGCTCACGTGCATGCGACGCATCGGAACCGGAAAGAGCTCGAGCCAGAAAGTGGAGTGGCAGGAGACGCAGAACATCGCGCTCGCGACGCCGTCGTACGAAGGCGCACACGTGCCGTTCTCGTTTGCGATTCCGGCCGACGCGGCGACGTCCGGCGAGAGCTACATCGTGTGGTCGCTCGACGCTTGGGCCGAGGTGCCGGGCATCGATTACAAGGCGTCGTTCGAGCTGCCGGTATACGCGACGGAGGCGCCTCCCGAGATTGCCTGGCCCGCGCCGCAGATCGATGCCTCGCAATGGATGCCCGATCCGAAATCGCACATCACGATGGCGCCGACACCGAGCGACGGCGAAGAGTTCCACGTCGGTCCGGCGACGACCGGCCGCGCGAGTTTTCTCCTCATCAGCGTCATCTGGTGGGGCGTGATCTACCTGATGGTCCGCTTCCGCGCGCCGATGATTTTCAGCATCATCTTCGGAGCAATCGGCCTGTTCATCGTCATCCTCGGCATCGACTGGATGATCGGCCGCAGCGTCGTGCGTGCCGACCGCGCATCGATGTCGATCCGCCGAACGTGGCTCGGCATCGGAGGAACGCGAACCATTCAGCCGCGCGATGTCACGGCGATCTCGACCTCGATCGGCGGCGTGCAGAACGGCGTCGCGCTGTACGACGTGATCGTGATCTGCGGCGCGAAGAAGTTCACCGCGGCGAAATACGTGTCGGCGAAACGCGATGCGGAGATGATCGCCGCGCGCTTGCGTCGCGCGATCGGAATCAAGGCGGAATCGAACGCCGGCGAGTCTTTGACAAGCTGAGAGCTTGTCCTACACGCCTCCGGCGTATGTTCTACACGCCTCCGGCGTGTGTAGGGCAAGCTCTCAGCTTGCCGTTCATCACCTACTCCGGCATGAAGTCCGGCTGCGGCTCGTAGTTGAAGAACTTGGTGATGTCGTTGCGGAACACGAGCTTGAAGTCACCGATCGGTCCATTGCGCTGCTTCGCAATGATGATCTCGGCGATCCCCTTCTCCTCGGTGTCTTTGTTGTAGATCTCATCGCGATAGATGAACGCGACGAGGTCGGCGTCCTGCTCGATGGAGCCCGATTCGCGAAGGTCGGAGAGCTGCGGACGATGATCGCCGGTGCGCTGCTCGGGGCGGCGCGACAGCTGCGAGAGCGAGATCACCGGCGTGTTCAGCTCTTTGGCGATCGCTTTCAGTCCGCGCGAGATCTGCGAAATCTCCTGCTGCCGCGATTCGATCTTTCCCTTGATCGACATCAGCTGGAGGTAGTCGACCATGATCATGTCGAGGCCCGCCTCCATCTTCAGTCGCCGGGACTTCGCGCGCATCTCCATCGGGTCGATACCCGGCGAGTCGTCGACGAAGATCTTCGCCTTCGCCAGCCGCCCCGATGCTTCCGCCAGATCGCGCCAGTTGCGCTCGCTCAACATCCCCGCCCGGATCAGATGATTCGGCACGCCCGACTCCGACGACAGGATGCGCAGCCCAATCTGCTCTTTCGACATTTCGAGCGAGAACACACCGACCGAGTAGAGCCGCTGCCCGCCGTTGCGCGGCGCGCCGTCCTTGCCCGGGAGGGCGATCGATTCGGCGATGTTCATCATGAAGGAGGTCTTACCCATCGACGGTCGCGCCGCGATGATGATCAGGTCCTGCGGCTGAAAGCCCGACGTGAACTCGTTGAAGCGGTCGTAGCCGGTGGGGATGCCGGTCAGCAGCTTGCCGGCGCTGTTGAGCTGCTCGATCGCGGTCATGTTCTGGCGCGTGATGCGATCGAGTCCGACGAAGCCTTTATCGATACTCCCTTCCGCGATTTCGTAGAGCGATTTCTCGGCGATGCTGAGTACCTCGCCCGGACCGCTGGGCGAGTCCTTCGCTGCCTGAATCATGCGGCTGCCGAGAAGCATCAGGCGGCGCAGCGTGGAGTTTTCTTTGATGATCCACGCATAGCGCTCCACATTGACGATATCGGGAACGCCGTCGAGCAATGACGAGACGTAAGCGCTTCCGCCCGCGCGATCCATTACCCGCTTGCGAGTCAACTCGTCCTTCAACGTGAGGATGTCGATCGGCCGACTCTCCTCGGCGAGCGAACGAACTGCTTCGAAGATCGTACGATGTGCATCGCGAAAAAAATCGTCGACGCCGATCTTGTCGATGACGCGGTAGAAGCAATTGCTATCGATGAGGATGGCGCCCAGGACGGCGCGTTCTGCGTCCGGATTATGCGGTGGCCGCTCGTCGACGGCGACGTCCAGTTGAGATACCGACATGGATGATGCGGCAGATTCTCCGGTTGCCTTTGGTCATCCGCAGACCTTCCACATCTTTTACACAACCGGATACAGCAACCGGCCTGCGTGTTGGTGCAGCGCAATTTTTTTTCGACAGTTTTCCGCAGTCTGCTTGACAAGAAAAACTCGAGTCGCGCGACGATGACAACCACGAGTGTGGCCGTCCGAGGCGATCTCGTCCCGCGAGCGGTTTGATTCTACGAATCGTAGACTGGGTGCATGTCGACTGAGGTCGTGCGAGCAGCTCTCGCCGAGTTCGTACGATCCGCACCCGAGATGCGGCGACAGCGGATCCTTTATCACTACACAAACTCTCAGGGCTTGGAAGGGATCTTGTCTTCCGGCGTCCTTCGCGCCTCCAATTACCGCCACCTGAATGACGCGTCCGAGGTGCAGTACGGGTGTGAAATGGTGGCGAACCGGTTAGCGCGCGATGCGAAGCTTCCACGTTCGCGCGCGTTCGGAGACGCGATGCTGGAAGTCGAGCGGAAGTTACGCACGCGCTGGAATCAATATCTCGATCGGCAGCTCATGGACGTCTACGTGACCTCCTTCTGCGGAGTCGCGGACCGGCTGAGCCAATGGCGCGCATATGGGAAGCCGGAAGGCAGTTACTGCATCGCGTTCGAGATCAGCCGGTTCGACGGTGTCGGGTGTTTCTGGCCGCGACGTGTGATCTACGAGCCTGAGGAGCAACAGTCGGAAATCAAGGCCACGATCGACCGGCTGGAGGAGCTCAGCGCTTCGCTCACGAATGCCGATGATGTTGAGTTTCTGCTGCGCCTCGTGATGACCGAGCTGGCCTGCCGCCTCAAGCATCCTTCCTTTCGTGAGGAGGAAGAATGGCGCTCGATCATCGATATCTCGGATTACGAGGCGCAGGATGTGATTCGCTTCCCGCCGTCGGATAGCGGATCCGCACGACCGTTCGTCGAGCTCATTCGCGGTTCCGTCGATTCGCAACTACTGCCGATCAGCGAGATCATCGTCGGGCCGTCTCGCGATCAGCCTGCATGTGTAGCGATGGCACACGACCTTCTCGAGCGTTTCGGATATCAGAACGCCAAGTTGTCGGGTTCGAGAATCCCCTTGCTTTTCTGACTGGCGCGCTACCGGTGCCGCACTTCCTCGTTCTCCCCGCTTTCCTCCTTCGTGATCTCCGGAGTCTGCGGGTTGCTGCGCTCCGACGGCATCGAGTTCAGCTTGCTGTCCACCACGCCGCCCGGCTGCAGCGGCTGCTGGTCGGGGACGGGCGATCCGGGATGCGACGGGGTCGGTTGATCGATGGTGCCCATGTGTTACCTCCAGTCAGTTTCGACTCAAGAACAGTGCCGATCGCAACGGAATGGGCGGCACCCCGCACCACGTTGCTCCGCCCGTTTGCGTGCAATACCTTGCGCGCTGCGATTCGTCACACCTCACGTTTGGAGGACCTTCGATGAAGCATCTCTTCGCGGCAATCGCCGCACTGCTGGCGCTGCCGATCTTCGCGCAAACTGCACCCGCGCCGGCAAAGCCTGCAGATGACCCGGGCAAGAGACCGGTCGCGATCGTGAACGGTCAGACGATCACCGCCGCCGACCTCGACTTCCTGTACGACCGCCTCGGTACGAAAGCACGCGAGGCGTACAACGCACAGGGAGGCAAATCGGCCTACCTCGAGAATTACATCCGCAAGCGCCTCGTCGTGCAGGAAGCGATCAAGCACAACTTCGATCAGCGTCCCGAGGTGAAAGCCGATATGCAGGCGTCCGCGGAAGCGACGCTGTTCGATCGCTACGTGCGTGACGTCATCTCCGCGCCGCTGATCACCGACGCCGAACTGAAGAAGTACTACGACGAGAACCCGAAGGACTTCGAGATCCCGGAAAAGGTGAAGGTGCGGCACATCATCATCGTGCCGACGGACAACGGTCCGAACCGCAAGACGCGCGCGGAAGCACAGGAGAAGATCCAGGCCATCGCCGCGGCGCTGCATCAGCAGAACATCTTCCCCGCCGGCACGGACGAGGACACGGTCCATCGCCTCGTGCTCCATAACTTCGAGGAAGCCGCGAAGAAGTACTCCGAGGATGCTGCCGCGCCGAGCGGCGGAGACCTCGGATGGGTCGGCAAGGGCGTGCTCGATCCGACGTTCGAACAGGCCGCATTCCTGTTGAAGAAGGGCGTGATGAGCGGCATTGTCGAGACGCGTTTCGGCTTCCATCTGATCCTCGTCGAGGACAAGAAGCAGGCGTCCACGATGTCGTTCGAGGAAGCGAAGCCGCAGATCCGCGAGTTCCTGATGACGCAGCACGCCGTGGACGTGCTGGAGACGGTCAACAAATTGACCAATCAGCTGCGCGCGAACAGCAACGTCGCGACATTCCCGCAGAACATCACCGCCAAGTAATCAGGCAGCCGCGACTCGCGTCGCATCCGTGACGCGAGTCCGCGGCGCCGGCGTGTCGAAGTAGCGCCGCGTGTAGAGCAGCACGCCGAGGTACGCGGCCCAGACCAGAATGACGATCGCCCAGAGCGCGGGACTGCGGCCCAGCGTGTCGAGCTGCATCGCCTGGATCTGTTCGCGCGGCACGTTCATCTTCGCGTAGACCTCGCCGATGTCGCCGCGCGCGAGCGTGATCATGGCGATGATTCCGCCGATGACGTGAAGCAGCAGCGTCGTCCACCATGCCGATTTGCGCAGCACGATCCACTGCACCGTCAGGAAGCCGAACAAGCCTGACAGCGTGAGCATCGTCAGCGCTGCGCTTGCACCGCTGAGCGCGAGTCCAAAGAACGGCACGACCGGCGCGCCGACATTCGCCAGTGTCGCGAACGACGTGAAGCCGAGGAGCGTCGCGACTGCGAGCACCGGCCACGGCACGCGATCGGTCCAGCGGATCGTCAGGTCGTTCGCTTCGCACGTTTCGCGCACGTCGTCGCGACGATAGAAAAGGAAGAGCGCGAGCGGCAGCACGATGAAGGCGATGATGAGAATCGTCGCCGTCAATCCAACGACCAGCGTCGTTTCCGACGGCCGCACGAAAACGAGCGTGCGCCGCAGGAAAAGCAATGCGCTGAGCACGACCGCGACTCCGACTGCGAGCCACGCGGCGGAGAACGCGACGCTCATCGCGCGCGCCCAGCGGCGCGTGCGGATTGAGCCGGTGCCGACGGTGATGAAGTAGAACGCCGCAGCTCCGTAGATCACGAAGGCCGGAGCGATGTTCGCGGGCGGTGCCATGCCGCGCCGCGATGTCAGCTCGAGCGCCGCCGCGAGTACCAGCACGAACAACGCGCATACAAGACCGATGAGAATTTGCAAAACACCGAACGCGACGAGTCCGCCGCGACGGTCACGAAACTCCGTCATGTCTGTAACGACGCGCAAGGAGCATGCCTCAGGGCGCTAGACTCGCCCGCCATGCAGGCATTGCTGTTCGTTCTGCTTCTCGCGGCGGCCGAACCGGAGACTTACGAACGCGGCAAGATCGTCGAGCACATCGCAACGATGAGCGATCCGGCGGTCACGTACGCGTACTACCTGCCGTCGAGCTACGATCCCGCGAAACGCTGGCCGCTCCTCTACGTGTTCGATCCCGCCAAGCGCGGCCCCCTCGGCGCGGAGATTTTTCGCGAAGCAGCGGAGACATACGGCTGGATCATCGTCAGCTCGAACGACACCGACAGCTCCGCCGACTGGCGCCCGAATTCGCGCGCGATCAACGCGATGTGGCCTGATGCGCAACGGCGTTTCTCGATCGACAAAGGCCGCATCTACGCGACCGGCATGTCGGGCGGCGCGATCATGGCGTGGTCGCTGGCGAAGGTGACGAAAGGAGTCGCGGGCGTGATCGGATGCAGCGGACGGCTGGCCGACGATCACGATACCGATAACGTCACGTTCGACTGGTTCGGCACCGCAGGCAGCGGCGATTTCAATCACAGCGAGACGCGGTTGATCGAATCGAAACTGGCCGAAGTGCACGCGACGTATCGCGTGGAGATTTTCGACGGCGGTCATAGCTGGCCGCCCGTTCCGATGCTGCGCGAGGCGGTCGAATGGATGGAGTTGCAGGCGATGCGTCGCGGCAATCGCGCGCGCGACGACGCGTTCATCGCGAAGATGCTCGAGCGGGATTCTGCGGCCGCGGCGAAGCTCGACGAGCTGAACGCAATGCGCCGCTACGACGCGATCGTCCGCACGTTCGATGGACTCGCCGACACGTCGGCGGCAAAGAAGAAAGCGGATGAGCTGCGCACATCCGATTCGGTGAAGCGTCTGCTGCGCGACGAGAAGCGCGGGGATGAATTCGAGAAGAGCGCGAAGCAGCGGATGGTGCGCGCGGTTCAGGAGTTCATCGGAAACGACATGCAGCTCGGCCCCGAGCTCGCGCGCAATCTCGATCTGTCGCACTTGCGCAAACAGGCCACCGGCAACGATTACGCTGCGGCCGTAGCGCAACGCGTGCTGTCGATGACGCGCTTTCAGTTGCGCACGCTTGCGGATGATCTCGAGCAGCACGGCCGCGCAGCGCGCGCGGAGGTTGTGCGCGGAATTCTGCAACAGGCGAAGCTCTGATCGCGGCCGTATAATCCCGCGCATCCCCGAAGGTTCGACATGCGCCGGATCTCCGTTCGCTGTCTGATTGCGATCGCATTGGCGATTGCCGCCGATGCTGCGCAACCGGCCGAGCCGGTGTGGTTCGTGCCATGGAAAGTGCTGAGTCCCGGCGATGCACCGCCGGCCGCCGCACAGCTCGTCGTCTACTGGCTTCCCGCATCGCGCGATGACATGCGCCACTCCGAGCTCCTCACGTCGCGCACGCTGACGCTGTTCTCATCGCAATGCGTCGCGATGTACGTCGTGCGGCCGGATGATTTCGAGCGCATTTCGAAGCTCGGTGCGATGCAGCGCTCGCCGGTCGTGCTGCTGCTCGACAGCGACGACCGCGAGCTCACGCACATCGAAAGCGAGTCGGGCGCATTGCGCATCGCGACAGTCGAACGCGTCGTGCGCGATGAAGTGCACGCACGCGAAGACGAAGCGGAAAAGTTGCTCGACGAAGCCCGCGCGAAATCGGAGTCGGGAGAAAAAAACGCGGCGATCACAATGTATCGCCACGTCTTCGATCAACGCTGCCTATTGCCTCGCCAAGCGCGCACCGCTCAACGTGCCTTACGCAAACTCGGTATCGACGTGGAGTAGGAGACGACCGGGAGGCCTCCGGCGGGCGAGCGCGGCCCGCTGCGTTTGTTGGCCTAGCCTGGACGCACGCCTCTCGCGCAAATCGCGTTATCGCGCAGCTCGAACGCAGCGGGCCGTGCCCGCCCGCCGGAGGCCTCCTCGTCGTTCTTCCTACGCCGCTGCCGGAATGCGCGACAGCATGCGCACTGCGGTTTTCCACTCGCGGCGCGACTCGCGCACTTTCTGCCTCGCGTGCCGGCGCGTCTCGCGCCACGCGGACTTCATCCCCTGCGCCTTCTCCTCGGCGTGCTGGCGCCAGAGGGCGAATGCGGTTTCGAGGTGCGTGATCGCGTCTGCGATTCGTTTGCGGATTTCGTCGCCGGTGCTTTGCGGCGCGGCGGCGATCTGATCTTCGACCAGGCGGAGTGCTGCGCGCATGCGTGCCTGCTCGATCTGCGGCTCCGGGGTGGAGACGAGCTCCTTCGCCAGGCCCGTGTAGCGCAGGGCGCGGATGAACCACTTCGCCGGATCCCACTGATACCAGCGGATGCCGTTGCGGAAGTCCGCAGGGAAGCGGTGATGGAAGCTGTGGTAGCCCTCGCCGAGGGTGAGGAGCGCGACAATCCAGTTGTCGCGGGCGGAGACTTCGGCGTTGAAGAGCGGCTTGCCGAGGTAGTGGGCGAGCGAGTTCACGAAGAACGTCGTGTGATGGATGACGACGATGCGGAGGAAGCCGCCCCAGAGCAGTCCAGCGATCGGATCGCCGAACATCGCGCCGATGAGAGTGGGCAGTCCGAAGCCGACCAGAATCAGGATCGCCTTGTGCCAGCGGTTCTGCCACATCACGATCGGGTTCGCCTGCAGGTCGCGCGCGTTCTCGAACGTCCTGTCGGCCGCTTCATTCTTGTAGAAGATCCAGACGACGTGCGCCCACCAAAAGCCGCGCTTGATGTTGTACGGATCCCAGTCGCGGTCGACGTACTTGTGGTGGATGCGATGCGCGGACGACCACCAGAGAATCGAATTCTCCGCCGCCAGCGCGCCGAAGATTGCATAGAAGAACTGTACGAACGGCGAGCACTCGTAGCTCTTATGCGAGAAGAAACGGTGATACCCGGCGCAGATCGACATGCCGACGCCGAGGTAGAGACCGATAGTCAGCAGCGGCATCCAGAGATGAAAGCCGTAGCGCCAGGTGTAGAGCGCCGTGCCGGCGACGCCGATGACTGGGGTGAGACTGAGGAAGGCAATATTCACCCAGTCTTTTTTGAGAAGTTGTTGCACCATTTCCTCCCGATGCTCGGACGAGCGCTGTCCATGCTACGCGCGTCGCAGTCTGGCTCACAACATCATGTTTACGACCGGTATTCGACTGATCCTCGTATTCCATCTCGCCACGGCTGACCCCGCAGCGGTTTTCGAGCGAGCGCGTGCGGCGCTCGAAGCAGGCGATGCTGCAAAGGCCTCGCCGCTGTTCGAGGAGGCGGTGTCGCTCGCGCCGAAGCGTGCCGACTACCACGACTGGCTCGCGCGCAGCTACATGCTCGAAGCAAAACAGACTGCCAATGCCGTCCGTCTGGCCTACCTCGGATGGAACATCGGCACCGAGCTCGAGGAGGCGATTCGCCTTGACCCGTCGCTCAACGATGCGCGCGTGCGGCTCGTCGAGTACTACACGATGACGCCGCGCGTGGTCGGCGGAAGTCCGTCGAAAGCGAAGCAGCAGGCGCGTGAGCTGGCGAAGCGCGATCCGGCGCTCGGTGCGTGGGCAGACGGTTACATCGCGTATCGCGCGAAGCAGTACGGTCCGGCCCGCAAGAGTCTGCAGAAGGCGGTCGCGACGGCGCGCGATGCGAAGACGAAGCTGCTCGCGCAGACGTGGCTCGGCTGGCTGTCGCAGGAGTCGCAGCAGTACGAGACCGCGTTCGAGACGTGGCGCGCGATCCTCGACGCCGACGCGTCGCAGACCTTCGCGCTGTATGAGATCGGACGCACCGCGCAGTTCTGTCACTGCCGGCTCGATGAAGGCGAAAGGGCGTTGAAGCGCTACCTCGAGCTGAAGCCGAACGATGAGGACGCGAAGAAGGTGCTGGCGGCGGTGGAGCAAGGACGTGCTCGTCCGCTTCCGACAAGCTGAGAGCTTGTCGTACACCAAGCATGGTGTAGGGCAAGCTCTCAGCTTGCCCCTGCCTCTTGCCGGGAGTCAGTCGCCGGGCAGGATGCCCGGCGACTGCGGACGGGACGTCCGCGCTCCTCACAGCATCGGGATGTCGACGCCGCGCTCCTTCGCCACTTCGATCGCGAGCTCGTAGCCCGCGTCGGCGTGACGCATCACGCCCGTGCCGGGATCGGTCGTTAGCACGCGCTCCAATCGCTGCGCGGCGGCATCGGTTCCATCCGCGAGAACGACCATGCCGGCGTGCAGCGAGTAGCCGATGCCGACGCCTCCGCCGTGATGCATCGAGACCCACGTCGCACCCGACGCGGTGTTGAGCAGCGCATTGAGAATCGGCCAGTCGGCGATCGCGTCGGAGCCGTCGCGCATCCCTTCCGTTTCGCGATTCGGCGATGCGACGGAGCCGGAGTCGAGATGATCTCGGCCGATCACGATCGGCGCCTTTACCTTGCCGCTGCGCACGAGGTCGTTGAACAGCAGTCCAGCGCGATGGCGCTCGCCGTAGCCGAGCCAGCAGATGCGCGCGGGGAGTCCCTGGAACTCGACGCGTTTCTGCGCCATGCGCACCCAGCGATGCAGCGGTTCGTCGTGCGGAAAGAGCTCGAGGATCGCCTCGTCGGTGACGAAGAGATCGTTCGGATCGCCGGAGAGCACGGCCCAGCGGAACGGACCCTTTCCTTCGCAGAAGAGCGGACGAATGAACAGCGGCACGAAGCCGCCGACTTCGAACGCATCGGTCACGCCCGCGTTGTCCTTGGCCTGACCGCGGAGGTTGTTGCCGTAGTCGAATGTGATCGCGCCGCGGCGCTGCAGCTCGAGCATGGCGCGCATGTGCCGCGCCATCGTCGCATACGATAATTCGACATATTTTTTTGGATCACTTTTGCGTAGCGATAAAGCTTCGTCGAAAGTCATCTCCGCGGGGACGTAGCCGGTGAGCTCGTCGTGCGCCGAGGTCTGATCGGTGAGGATGTCGGGGACGATGTTGCGGGCGATGAGCGCTTCGAGCAGCTCGACCGCATTTGCGACGACGCCGATCGAGATCGCTTCGCCTTTGTCGCGTGCTTCGAGTGCGCGCGCGATCGCCGCGTCGAGTGACGGCGCTTCTTCGTCGAGATAGCGCTTCTCCAGGCGGCGCTGGATGCGCGTGCGATCGACTTCCGCGATCAGCGCGGTCGCTTCGTTCATCGTCGCCGCGAGCGGCTGCGCGCCGCCCATGCCGCCGAGGCCTGCGGTAACGACGAGCTTGTTGCGGAGACTGTTGTTGAAGCGCTGCTTTGCCACGGCGGCGAAGCATTCGTACGTCCCCTGCAAAATGCCCTGCGTGCCGATGTAGATCCACGAGCCCGCGGTCATCTGGCCGTACATAGTGAGTCCGAGCGCATCGAGGCGGCGGAACTCGTCCCAGGTGGCCCAGTGCGGGACGAGGTTCGCGTTGGCGATGAGCACGCGCGGCGCGTTTTCATGCGTGCGGAAGACACCAACCGGCTTGCCCGACTGCACGAGCAGCGTCTCGTCGTTCCCGAGGCGCTTCAAGGTCGCGACGATCGCATCGAAACACTCCCAGTTCCGTGCCGCTTTGCCGATGCCGCCGTACACGATGAGCTGCTCCGGCCGTTCCGCGACTTCCGGATCGAGGTTGTTCATCAGCATGCGCAGCGCGGCTTCCTGCTGCCATCCGCGGCAGGAGATTTCGGTTCCGCGAGGCGCACGGATCACGCGGGTTTCGTCAATCGTCGTGGTCATGATTTGATTTTATGTCCATGGCGACGAAGAAGCAGGAGCGGGCGATGGAAATCGTCCATCGGCTCAAACGGACGTACCCGAAGGCGAAGTGCTCGCTCGATTTCACGAATGCATTCGAGCTGCTGATCGCGACGATGCTCTCCGCGCAATCGACGGACGTGCGCGTGAACATCGTGACGAAGTCGCTGTTCCGCAAGTACCCGGATCCCGCCGCGTTCGCCGCCGCGAGTCAGGTGGAGATGGAGCGCGACGTCAAGCAGACAGGCTTCTTCCGCAACAAGGCGAAGGCGGTGATCGCCGCGTCGAAAGCGATCATGGAGAAGCACGCGGGCGAAGTGCCGCGCACGATGGACGAGCTGACACAACTTCCCGGCGTCGGCCGCAAGACGGCGAACGTGGTGCTGTCGAACGCGCTCAAGACGCCGGTCGGGATCGTGGTCGATACCCACGTCACCCGCGTCTCCGCCCGCCTCGGCTTCACATCGAATTCGGACGCGGAAAAAATCGAGCAGGACCTGATGAAGCTGATCCCGCAAAAGGAATGGACGCCGTTCTCCCATCGCCTGATCTACCACGGCCGCCAGATCTGCATCGCACGCAAACCACAGTGCGCGTCGTGCGTGTTGAACGATGTCTGCCCGAGTGCGGAGGAGCCTCCCGAGTAGGCGAGAGGGACGACCGGGAGGCCTCCGGCGGGCGGGCGCGGCCCGCTGCGTTTGTTGGCCTAGCCAGGACGCGCGCCTCTCGCGGCAAGCGCGTTATTGCGCAGCTCGAACGCAGTGGG
>DATEZA010000184.1:0-2231 GCA_035255945.1 Thermoanaerobaculia bacterium | reverse complement strand
TTATTCTCAGCGGTCGGGAGCCTCAACCGATCATGCGATTCATCTCCTGCGCGCTGCTCACTCTTTTCGCGACCGTGGCCGCCAGCCAGCCGACGAACGGCAACCTGTCGTGCTCGCCAAACTACTCCGTGCCGGAGGGGGGCGTCGAGGTCACGATTCAGACGAACAACTTCCATCGCTTCAAAGCGCCGCAGGTTTTCTTCGGTGGTGTTTCATCGCCACGCGTTACGCTCGTCGATCCGGACCACGTCAAAGCCGTCGCTCCGGCACATGCGACCGGAGTCGTCGACGTCATGATCATCGACGGCGACGTGGTCCTGCACAGCTTTCTCCCGTTCGCCTACACGCCGGAGCTCGAGGAGATTCTCATCCCCATCGCCTTCCAGCCGATCGAAGCCAATTACGGGACGCGATGGGTGAGTGAGATTTCCGTTTACAACGATTCGGACGACACGGTTCCCGTCGATCCTGAGCTTTGTTTCTTCATTGGCCTCTGGTCCGATTGCAGTGCACGCGCACGGCGAGTGCCGCCGCATTCGTCACTGAGGATCGAGCCGCAATCGAATCGCGCCGACACTCCGGCCATGTTCCTGCGCCCTCCCGCTGATCATGCGGATCGTTTGCATCTCACGGTACGGCTGCGGGAGACGTCGCGCGATCCTGACGGTCCCGGTCTGGAGATCCCGGTCGTCCGGTCGCACGATTTCCAACGGAAGCGCGTCGTGCTGCCGTCGGTGCCGGTGAGCCCACACTTCCGTTCCACGCTTCGCGTCTATACGCGCTCGGATTTCGTGAGAGTAAAGGTGACGGACAACACCACCGGCGAATTGCTGAAGGAGTGGTCAGCTCGCCGCTTCTATCCCAGCGACAGCGACCCATTCGGGACCGTGACGATTCCGGGTGTCCTCGAGGCCGCCGAGGTTCGTTCGCATGATCGGGTGCGCATCGAAGTGGAGAGCGTGTTTATCCCGCTTCCCGTCTGGGCGATGCTGACACTGACCGACAACGAATCGCAGCGCGTGCAGATCTTTACGCCGCAGTGAGGCGATCGAACGCAGGGGGTACCGACAGAACCGCGGAGCGAAGGTCGTGTGACCCCACGCGGGCTCATCTCGGTTCAGTCGCCCGGCTGAACCGCAGCGCGGATGCGCGCGAGCTGCGCGAGATGCACGATGTCATGGCCAGCCATGAGGCGGAGGAGGTAGCCGGCCGACTCGCCGCCGCGTTCGGTGTGGATTCCGAAGCGGGCGAGGTCGACCGGCGTGAGTCGGCGGGCGAGGCGCAGGTTCGCGTTGCGCAAGACGGCGAATTGCGTCAGCACGTCGGCCAGCGCGGCGTCACGGTAGCGAAGTTTTTCGACCCACAGCTCCTGGTCGTACGCCACGATGGGCGGACGCTCCTGCGCCACGATCATGCGAATGCGGACGCCGGATACCATGTCGCTGTCCGCGAGGTGATGCGCCACCTCGATCATCGACCATTTTCCCGGTTTCTCCGGCTTGCGAATCGTGGCGTCGTCGACTCCGGCGAAGATCGCGTTGAGGTCGGCAATCGACGATTCCATGACCGAGAGCGGATCACGGCCGCCGAGGCGATCGAGAAGACCTTGCGCGTAATCGCCGGGCGTATCGACGGGGATGGAACGCTCGCTCATCGTGACTCCTTCACCTCAGAATTCGCGAGGAGTGTGTCACAGACGTCGCTGCGTTCTCACCGCTCGCAGTCCGCCCTGCCGTCGCGACGATTTGCGCGGCCGTTCCGTATTTGCGGGCATGAAGACGCTCCTGGTCCTTTCCATGCTCGCTCTCCCTTTGAACGCTGAAATTCGCGGTGCCGCGCGCGGCGGAGTTTTCGTCGGCGCGAATCATGATGCAGTCGGCACGATCGAGCTCGATGTGCGCCAAGGGAACTGGTCATTCGCTCCCGCGCTTGATCTCATCCGCGGAGGCTACGGACTCCACGCGATCCATGTCGACGTGCGGCGCCTCTTCCCGTTTGCGCACAATACGCTCTGGATCGGCGCAGGTCCGACGTTCGTGAGCTCGAATACTCCGTCATCCAATACGACGTGGAACGCCGACGCCGGCTTCGCGTGGCGTATGAACGGCGCGTGGGAGCCGTTTGTGGCGGCGAGGTATTACAGCTTTCGCATGCCGGTCTTTCGCGACGTCCTCAAGGGTAATGGCGCGGTGATCTCGATCGGAATCTCACGACGGTTTCATTAACCGATC
>DATEZA010000183.1:0-14498 GCA_035255945.1 Thermoanaerobaculia bacterium | reverse complement strand
GCGGCGCCGGTCGACAGACGGCGTTTCACGGCGATGAAGGTGACGACGACCGGCAGCACCGTGGCGATGACGAGCAGCAACAGGCCGAAGACCTTCTCGCTCATTTCCCGTACTCCAGCGCGTACCGGATCCGCTCGTTCGTCGACGGATGGCTGTAGTGCCACAACTCCACGAAGCGGTTCGGCGCGGGGTTGTACTTCGCGTCTTCCGCGAGCTTCTTGAACGCGCTCGCCATCGGCTCGTTGAAGTGCGTGAGCTGGAGTCCGAACACGTCGGCCTGATGCTCGACGTGGCGGGAGAACGCGGACGTGACCGGCGTCAGGAAGAAGCCGATCGCCGCCGCGACGATGAGCAGCCACGGCACGGCGGCGGGATCGCCCGGCTCGCGAATCTCCCACTTCGCGCCCCAGCGCGCGATGCCGCGATCGTAAACATGTTGACCAACGAAGAAGGAGAGGAACGACACGACGATGCTGAACGCGAGTCCCTTCCAGACGTGGTTGAGCACGTAATGCCCCATCTCGTGCGCCATCACGGCGAGCACTTCCTCGCGAGTCATCTTCGCCAGAAGCGTGTCCCATATGACGATGCGCTTCGTCGGTCCGAGGCCGGTGACGTAGGCGTTCATCGTCTTCGTCTGCTTCGACTTGTCGGCTTGGAACACGCGGCTTCCTTCAATGCCCGCGCGTGACGCTTCGTCGAGCAGCGCCTGCTCCAGCACTGGATCCTGCAGCTTGGTGAACTTGTTGAAGATCGGATCGAGGAAGACCGGCGCGATGACGATGAAGAACACGCTGAGCGGAATTGATGCGAGCCAGAGAATCCGCCACCACTGTTTGAATCGCGCGATGCCGCGCAACGCGAGCGCGCCGAGGGGCGCGAGGATGGCGACGGTCACGGCGAACGCTTTCGTCTGATCGAGCAGCCACGACCCGAACGATTGATTCGACAGGTCGAACTGATGCGGGACGAAGAAGTCGGCGTAGTACGTCAGCGGGAAATCGAGAACCGCGATGGCGACGGCGAAGAAGAGGATGTAGAGCATCGATGCGAGGAATCGTCGTCGCACCATGCGTTGTGCGAGCTCGCGCAGCTTCGCCGAGGCGCCGGTGGCGAGGAGCAGGAGCAGCGTTGCGATGCTGTAGAGCGTGCCGCCGAAGTAGATCGATTCGTCGATGCGACTGTGCCGGAGCATCTCCGGCGTCACGCGCACCTCGAAGCGTTGGGAACGGTCGCCGGACGGGACGTCCGACGACTGCGGACGGGACGCCGGCGCTCCAATTACCGCGACGGCGGTCACGACGACGGCTGCGGCAGCGAGTGCGAACAGAAGGCGGCGCATCGCCGCCGATTCTATGCGCGCAGCGCTTCGACCGGCTGCAGGCGCGACGCGGACAGCGACGGATACAGCCCCGCCAGCAATCCGATGGAGATCGCGAAGCCGCTCGCCACGCTCAGTCCCATCAGCGACACCGGCAGTCCCGCCGGGAACGCGCCCGAGATCGCCTTCACCAGTCCGACGCCGATCAGCACGCCGATCGCCGCGCCGACCACCGACAGCGTGATCGACTCGATCAGGAACTGCATGAAGATCTCGGCGTCGCTCGCCCCCATCGACTTGCGCAGTCCGATTTCGAACAAACGTTCGGAAATGGAGATCTTGAGCACGGAGAAGATTCCGACGCCGCCGATGATCAGCGAGATGCCGGCGATGGAGAAGAAGACGATCCGCCAGTTCTTCAGGATCACGACGACCTTGCCGCGCTCCTTGAGGATGTCCTTGCCGATGTTGTCGATGTGCACATCGCGAATCCCGTTGTGCGCCTTCTGCATCACGACCGTCGCCTCGTCCTCGGCATCGATCGACTTCTCCGGCTCGACCGCCTTGGCCAGCATGTACGACATCGCATTGCGCCCGAACATCGTCTCGTAGATGGAGAACGGGATGTAGATCCCCTCGGTCTCCCGGCGCATGTCGTCGTCGTTGACGAACTCCATGTTGAACTTCGTCCCGATACCGATGACGGTGAGCCGCCGTCCGCTGATGTTGACGTGTTGCCCGATGGCGTTCTCGCCGCCGAACAGCTGCTGCTTGAGCTTGAGGCCGAGGACGCAGACCGGCGCGACGCGCTCGTCGTCTGCGTAATCGATGAAGCGTCCCTCGCCTGCCGTGCGTCCCTTGATGATTTTGAAGCCGCCACCGATGCCGTAGATCGGAACGCGGCGGGTGATGGTGCCGGCGGTGATGACGCCGCGCGTCTCGCCGACCGGCGACAGTGCCGAGATCAGGTCGCTGTCTTCGAATTTCTTCACGTCTTCGACGCGCAGTCCGCGCGACATGTACGACTTCGCGCGCTCGATCTTGTCGCTCGGAGTGCGCTTCGACATGGAGAGCACGCCGTCGAGGCCGAGGTCGTCGAAGCCTTTCCACACGCCGCGGGTGACGCCGTCGAGCACGGAGAGGACGATGACCAGCGCGGCCGTACCGAGGATCACGCCGACGAGCGTGAAGATCGAGCGGCCGGGGTGGCCCTTCACTTCTTCGAGACTGGTGCGGACTGCTTCACCGACGTGCATGGCTACTCCGTCCTCAGCGCAACGATCGGATCCAGCCTCGACGCTCTGATGGCCGGATACATGCCGAAAATCAAACCGGTTCCCGCCGCGAAGAGCATCGCGTTGACCAGCGTCCCCATCGTGATAATGGTCTGCTGATTGATCAGCGACGTGATGCCCATGGTGAAGAGGCGGCCGATGAAGAGGCCCATGAAACCGCCGAGGAGCGACACGAGCACCGACTCGCTGAGGAACTGGAAGAAGATCTGCGCCGGCGACGCGCCGACCGCTTTCCGCGTTCCGACTTCGCGCACGCGCTCGTTGAACGAGGCGAGCTGAATGTTCATGACCACGATGCCGCCGACGAGGAGCGAGATGATGCCGCAGACCATGAAGGTCATGTCGTACATCTTGTTGTTCTGCTCGTTGCGGCGCAGGTTCGCCACGCGCGACATGACCTCGTAATCCTTCACGCCGTGCTGCCGCATCAGGATGCGCGACACTTCACCGACCGCTTCATCGGAGCGCTTCACGCTCTTCATGCGCGTCTGCATCCGCTCGATCTTTCCCTGCCCGAGCGTCTCGCCGCGGCGGGTGATCATCGTGGTGACCGGGATGTAGATCTGGCGATTCATCCAGCGCAGCGCGTTCCGCTTGTTGTCGAAGCTGAAGTACTTCTCTTCCATCACGCCGACGACGTTGTAGCCGGTGTCGGCGATGGTGAGCGTCTTGCCGAGAGGATTGTCGGTGCCGAAGAACTCGGTCGCGCGCTCGCTGCCGAGGACGACGACGCGCGCGGCGCCGGAGACGTCGCTGTCGGTGAGAAAGCGTCCGGTGCCGGCGTGGAAATCGGTCAGCGGTGCGTATTCGGGAGTGACGCCGCTGATCTCGCGCGTCTTCTCGACATTGCCGTAGTGAACGAGCGCATTCTGCGACGCCATCGGCGCGACGAGATCGATCTCCTTCGCTTCGCGGCGCACGGCGAGTGCGTCGGAGTACGTCAGTCCTTTCGATGCGAGCGCTTTCGCGTTGAGCGTCACTTTGCCGGTCGGCTTGTCGAAGACCCACATCTTCTCGATGCCGCCGCTGATCCGGTAGAACTCCATCGATGCGGCTTTGCCCGCCACGGAGAGCGAGAAGGTGGCGACGATGGAGGCCGCGCCGAGAATGATCCCGACGAGCTGCAGCATCGTGCGCCCGAAGTGGTCGCGGATGTCGCGGATGCCGTCGATGATCGATTCGAAGATGATCATGATTCGCTCTCGATGACGCCGTCGACGATGCGGATGCGGCGCTCGGTCTTCGCGGCGATGGCCGGATCGTGGGTGACGAGGATGATGGTCTGGCCGGCGTGGGAGAGCTCTTCGAAGATGGCGATGATCTCCGAGCCGGTCTTCGTATCGAGGTTGCCGGTCGGCTCGTCGGCCAGGATCAGCGACGGGTTGTTGACGAGCGCGCGTGCGATGGCGACGCGCTGGCGCTGTCCGCCGGAGAGCTCGTTGGGGCGATTCTTGTAGCGCTTCTCGAGACCGACGCGCTCCAGTGCTTTCATCGAGCGCTCCTGCCGTTCATCGCGGCCGATGCCGGCGTAGAGCATCGGCAGCTCGACGTTCTTGAGCAGCGTCGCGCGCGGCAGGAGGTTGAAGGTCTGGAAGACGAAGCCGATCTTGCGGTTGCGGATGCGCGCGAGCTCGCGGGAGGTGAGCGTGGCGACATCTTCGCCGTCGAGCCAGTACCGGCCTTCGCTCGGCGAGTCGAGACAGCCGAGGATGTGCATGAGCGTCGACTTGCCCGATCCCGAGGGACCGATGATCGAGACGAACTGGCCGGCCTCGATCCTGGTCTCGATGCCGCGCAATGCCAGCACCTCGTTCTCGCCCGAGTCGTAGGTCTTGGTGATTCCTTCGAGCGTGATCAGGGCGCGCTCGGTGACCGTGGGCGGTTCTGCTTCGGGCCCTTCGATTTCGTATTTGAAGATCGCGCTCATCATTCACCTCGGGCGGTCACGCGGTGACCTGCTTAATCGTCGTTGTCGTCTTTCTTCTTGTCGTTCGGGAGCGTCGGATCTTCGAGCGCGAGCTCTTCGCCCGCTTTCACGCCGCTCACGATCTCGACATGCGCGTTGTCGGAGAGGCCGGTCGTCACGGTGCGGCGGTCGAACCAGGTCTTCCACGCGTCCTTGTTGTCTTTGCCCTGCGACTTCTTCGCGGCTTCCAGCGTCTTGGCGTCGACGTTCTTCTTCACGTAGACGACTTCCTGGTTGTCGCGGGTGAAGACCGACTCGACCGGCACGGTGAGCACGTGATCTTTGCGCTCGCCGGCCACTTCGATGTTCGCGGTCATGCCGGAGCGGAGCTCGCGGCCCTGCGCATCGAGGCGGACTTCGACATCGAACACGCGGACTTTGTCATCGATGCGGACGGCGGGCGCGATGCGCGCGATGCGTCCGGCGAATTTCACTTTCGGATAGGCGTCGAGCGTGACCTTCACCGGCATGTCGACATGGATCTTGCCGATGTCGACTTCATTCACGCCGGCCTTGACGATCATCGAGGAGACATCGGCGACGCTGAAGAGCACGGTGCCCGCGTTGAAGGAGGAGACGCCGGAGGTGATGGTGTCGCCGATCTCGACGTTCTTCGTCAGCACCAGTCCGTCCATCGGCGCGACGACGTTGGAGCCCTGGAACTTGTCGGGCGCGGCGCCGATCGGGATGCCGCTCTTCTCGACGATGTTGTACTTCTCCTGCGCCTTCTCGAACTCCTGCTTCGCCGCCAGGAACTCGGTCTCGCTGTCGCGATTGCCTTTGCCCGCGAGGAGGCCGTCGAGGAAGAGCTTGTGGTCCTGCTCGTAGTTCTTCTTCGTCTGGTTGTAGCGGATCTCGGCCGCGCTGAGCTGATTCTTGACGTCGGCCAGCGACTGCGCCTGGTTGAGGTCGGGCTCGACGCGCGCGAGGACTTCGCCGCGCTTCACCTGATCGCCGTCGCGGTGGACGATCGCTACGACTTTGCCCGAGACGGCCGACTTGACGTCGACTTTCACTTCGGGCTGCACGTTGCCGACCTCGGTGACTTTCACCTGTACGTCAGCGACTTCGGCCTTCCCGACTTTGACCGGTGGCTTCGGAGCGTCTTTCTTTCCGTTCGCCTTCATCGCGACAAACACGATGACGATGGCGACCGCGAGCACCAGAACCGAGACCGTTGCGACTTTGCGATTGCGCTTCGACATGTCCACACCTCGTTGGGGTTACTACGGGGCTTGTACGAGGTGGGTTAACGAGGGTTTCAAAAAGTAACGGGGGCGGGGCGGGGGGGTGGGGTGCGTGGGCGCGTGGGTTGCTGGGTTGCTGGATTGCTGGGTTGCGTGGTGGACCCAGCAACTTAGCAACTCAGCAACTCCAGAGACGGTCACCGATCTCGCCAGTATTCGGGCTCACGGCTTTGATGCGCGATGGCGACGATCACGATGTCTGTCTGTCGAATGCGGTACACGACGGTGTAGGGAAATCGCCGCGGAATCACAAAATGCCGCGTGTCGTGCTCGCCTGTTGGATATCGGTGCGGAGCCGCGACAATTTCGTGAATCGCGTGCTCGATGGTGTGCGCGAACGCGATCGCCACCATGGGGCTGCGGTCCCGATACCACCGTTTCGCTTCGCGCAATTCGACGCGCGCTTCGGGGTGGAACTTGACCTTCATGGTTCTTCGCCGAACAGCTCGGCGCGAACCTCGTCCCACGATACGAGCTCGACGGATCCTTCATCGATCTCGCGAACTCGCCGCTCGATCTCTCGCGACCAGGCGGCCTTGACCTCAGGCGTCGGCGCGGGCTCGAGACTCTCGATGAGCATCCCGGCCAGCGCCGCCCGATCGTTCTCCGGAAGCTCTGCAGCTTCGCGGAAGAGTTGCTTCAGGTCACGAGCCATAACGGGTTTAGTTTACAGCGTCGCCAACTTGGGGCGGGGGTGCGAGGTTGCTGGTTGCTGGGTTGCGTGGGGGACCCAGTAACTCAGCAACCCAGCAACTCAGCAACCTCGCAACTACGGCAATTACAGCGAACCCAACTGCTCCCGCGGATACGTCTTCACATCCACCTTCCCATGCGCCTGTGCGATCTTGCCGTTTTCATCGATCACGTACGCGATGCGGCGTGCGTATTCGTCCTTTGCATTTTCGGCGGCGCCGTATGCGAGGCCGATTTTGCGATCGGTATCGCAGAGCAGCGGGAAGGGGAAGTCGAACTTCTTTGCGAAGGCCGCGTTTTCCTTCTGGGTGTCGAAGCTGACGCCGAGGATGACGGCGTTTTTTGCGGTGTACTGGTCGATGAGGTCCCGGAACCCGGAACCTTCGATCGTTCAACCGGGGGTATCGGCCTTTGGATAGAACCAGAGCACGACCTTCTTGCCGCGTAGGTCGTTGAGACGAACCTTGTCACCGTTGTGATCGGTCGCCTCGAAATCGGGAGCTGGATCGCCAACCTTCAGCATGCGGGCACCTCCTCCGAACGCTAACTTATAGACATACTTGAGCTTACCGCCAAACGACATCCGGCACTCCCTTCGCAGTACTCCATGGTAGGAGGTCACAAATGCGATATCAATCGATTGCTGCAGCCGTACTCAGCGCTTCGTTGCTCATACCGGCCACGAGCGCGCTTGGTAACGACTGGACCAAACACCGCAGCCGTACGCGCGGTACGACGATCGGCGCCACCGCCGGCGCGATCATCGCCGGCCCTCCGGGTGCAATCCTCGGCGGCGTCGTCGGTAACGGAGTGCAGCACGCGCGGCATATGTCGCATCACCGCCATCACGTGCGCCATCATCGACATCATCACCATCGTCGTTGAAGAAACTGAGAGACAGAGAAACTGAGAGATAGAGGAGCAACACCGCCTCTATCTCTGTATCTCCGTATCTCTGTATCTCTGTATCTCTGTATCTCTGTATCTCTGTATGTCTGTATCTTTGTATCTTTGTATCTCCGTATCTCCGTATCTCCGTATCTCTATTTCATCCATTCAAAGACGGAGTAATGCTCACCATTCATCCCGAGCCGCGCGTACACCTGTTGCGCGCGGCTGTTTCGTTTGTCGACATACAGCCGGATGCCGCGGATCGACGCGTCGGCATTCACGAACGCTTTCACATGCTCGTACAGCCCGGCGTACACGCCCCGGCCGCGAAACTGCGGAAGCACGTACACACTTTGAATCCACCAGACGACACCGTTGCGCCAGTCGCTCCACTCGTACGTGATCATCAATGATCCGATCACTCGGCCGTCGTGCTCCGCGACGAAATAACGTCCGCGATTCGGATCGGCGAACACGGCCTCGACGCCGCGCGTGAGGATGTCGGGATCGAGCTCCAGCTCCTCGGTCTCTCGTGCCATGGCGAGCTGAAAGCCGATAATGTCGCGCGCGTCATCGGTCCTCGCCTCGCGAAAGGTGACTGCGATCTTCATGTCGATATGAAAGCACAGTCGCGTGCACTGCTCTGGCTCGTCGCATCCGCGGTGATGTTCGGCGCGATGGCATTCACGGCGAAGCTCTCGTCGGCGCGATTGTCGGGACCGCAGGTGGCGATGATCCGCTTCGCCGTCGGACTGCTCCCCTTCGCGCTCGTCCCGCGCATCCGCCGCACCGCGCTCGCATACGAGCGGCTCGATCTGCTGCTCATCCGTGGATTCTTCGGTGGCATCGCAGTGCTCTTCTATTTCATCTGCATCCAGCACACGAACGTCGGCGTGGCGGCGCTGCTCAACTACACCGCGCCGATCTACAGCGGCCTCTTCTCGATCTGGTTCATCGGCGAGCGTTTCAGCGCGAAGGTGCTGATCCCGCTCCCGATCGCGCTCCTCGGCGTGTTCCTCGTCGTACATGCGCACGCGCGGCCGGGCGAAGTCCTCGGTTTCCGGCGATGGGAAATGATGGGCGCCCTGTCCGCCGTCTGCTCCGGAATCGCAGTCACGGCGATCCGCGCCGCACGCCGCGCGGAGAGCTCGTGGTCGATCTACGGCAGCTTCTGCCTCATCGGACTGCTGGTGACGATGCCGCAAGGCCTGTCGACGTGGCGCAATCCATCGCTCGACGAGTGGTATGCACTCGGCGCGATGTCGCTGCTCGCGATCGGCGCACAGCTGACGATGACGTTCAGCCTGCGCTGGGTCGATGCGATGACGGTCGGCGTGATCTCCCAGCTCGCCGTCCTCGTCTCGATGATCCTCGGCGCGCTCTTCATCAACGAGCCGATCACGACGATGGCCGCGATCGGCGCGGCGCTGTCGATCGGCGGAGTGGTCGGCGTTACGTTCGTGCAGACCGGGCTAGCGCCGAATCCAGATCTTCAGCCAGGTTGAAGATGTCGAGCTTCTGCGCGCCGGTGATCGCGCGCAGCGGCTGCTCGCGCACTTCGGTGAGGATGAGCTGCGTGCCCTGATGCCGGCACTTTTTCGCCATCTGCTCGAGCGCGTGGATGCCGGTGGCATCGATGGCCGGCACGTTGCGCATGCGGAGAATGAAGACGCGCGGCGGCCGGTCGATCTCGGTCATCACGTCCTTCAGCTTGTCCGCAGCGCCGAAGAAAAACGGACCGTTGACTTCGTAGACCTGCACGTCGCGCGGGATGTCGCGGCCGGCGACCGGCGCATCGTCTTCGTCGTCGAGCTCGCGCGTGATCGACTCGATGTTCGTGATGTCCGACATCCGCTTCATGAACAGCAGCGACGCGACGACGATCCCGACCTGCACCGCGACGGTGAGATCGACGAACACGGTCAGCGCGAAGGTGAGAATCAGCACGACGATGTCGCTCTTCGGCGCGCGCAGCAGTCCCGCGAACGAGCGCCATTCGCTCATGTGATACGCGACGATGACCAGAATCGCAGCGAGCGACGCGAGCGGCACCATGGCCGCCCACTTGCCGGCAAAGACGAGGATGAGCAGCAGCACGATCGCGTGGACCATGCCGGCGATAGGCGTGCGTCCGCCGGTGCGGATGTTCGTCGCCGTGCGCGCGATGGCGCCGGTCGCAGGAATGCCGCCGAAGATCGGCGATACGACGTTCGCCACGCCCTGCGCGACGAGCTCCATGTTCGATTTATGCCGCGAGCCGATCATGCCGTCGGCGACGACGGCCGACAGCAACGACTCGATCGCGGCGAGCAACGCGACGGTCAGCGACGGCGAGATCAGCTCCTTGAAATGTTCGAGCGGCACCGACGGGATGTGCGGCATCGGAAAGGACGTCGGCACCGCGCCGAAGCGCGAGCCGATCGTCTCGACCGGGAGGTTGAACAGCTTCACCGCGGCCGTCGCGAGGATCATGGCGACGAATGGGCCCGGCACTTTCGTCGAGATCCGCGGCCACACGATGAGCACGATCAACGTGCCGAGAGCGACGAGCAGCGTCGGGATCGAAATCGAATCGAAGTGCTCCGCGTACGCGACCCACTTGTCGACGAACTCCGCGGGAACGGCGCCCATCTTCATCCCGAGAAAGTCCTTCATCTGGCCGGAGAAGATGATCACGGCGATGCCGGCGGTGAAGCCGGTGACGACGGGATACGGGATGAATTTGATCAGCGCGCCCATGCGCGCGAGGCCGAGAATGATGAGGATGAAGCCGGCGATCATGGTGCAGATCACGAGGCCGTCGTAGCCGAACTTCGCGACGATGCCGTAGACGATCACCACGAACGCGCCGGTCGGACCGCCGATCTGCACGCGGCTGCCGCCGAGGGCGGAGATCAGGAAACCGGCAACGATGGCGGTGTAGAGCCCGCGCTCGGGCGGAACTCCGGAAGCGATGGCGAACGCGAGTGCGAGCGGCAGCGCGACGATGCCGACGACGACGCCGGAGATGAGGTCGCGCATGAGCCGTTCGCGCGTGTAGCCCTCGCGCAGGCAGACGATCGATTTAGGGATGAACATTGGACGTCATCCCGAGCGTAGTCGAGGGACCTGGGTGGATGGAAGGCGCCATCAACGCGCCGCTCCCGCGACTACGCTCGGAATGACGCGAGTTTCCGTCGATCGATACAGCCGCAACCAACCGGCGCAGAGCGCGAGCGCGAGCAGCGAGATGATCGCCCCGAGCTCGATGCCATCCGGCCGCGTGTTCGCAGGCATCGGCTGCGGAATCGCCTTCGGGAGCTCGGTCACGCTGCCGTCGCGATTGATGACGAAGCGGACGCCGAGACGTTCGAGTGCGGCGAGATTCGCGGGCGAAAGCTGCGGCGGAATCGTGTGGAGGATCGGGTCATAGCCGGCTTCCATCAGCTGCTCGGTGCGCTTCTTCGATGTGAGGACGTCGTATGAGACCACGTCGCGAAGACCGTAGCTCGTCGCGATGTTCGCCGGGAAGACTTCGACGTTTGCGGCGATGAGCCAGCGATTCGTCGGATCTTTCGCTTTGATCTGCGTGACCGCGAGCGGAGTTACCGGTGCTTCGGCGATGCGGACCGCGGGGTTGAAGCCGAGGCCGAACGTGATGAGCTCGAGCAGTGCGGCGATGGTCAGCAGTCGCCGGTTGGCTTTGAGCAGCGCGATACCGGCGATGAGCCAGAGCAAACCGGGCAGCGCGATGCGCCGCAATGCAGTCATGCCGGCGGCGGCGAGGTAGTACGCGAGCCGTTGTTCGTACACGGCACTCGCCTGCTGCAAGTGTCCGCGCGCTTTGAGCGTGTCGATCATGTTGTGCGCAAGCGCGATGAGCGCCGGCCGCATCGGCGGCAGCGCGGGTGCGATTCCCGCGACGAGCAACGCCGCGCCCGCGATCGCGAGCAGCACGCCGAGTTTTTTTCTGCGGCGCGATGCGAGTGCGTAAAGCGCGGGACCTGCAGTAATCGACGCGAAGATCACGAACGGCGTCGCGCAGTACTGCAGCGCGAGGAGGCGGATCACCGGCACGTTGCGCAGCGCGTGATCGATGCCGGGCGGGTACCACGAGAGGACGAGTCCGACGACGCCGATCTTCAGTCCGCGGCGCAGCACCGGCGAAAGATCGCGCCACGCCACGACGATCGCCAGCAGCACGAGCGCGCCGACGTATGCACCGACGCGAATCGAATACGGCTCGGCGCGCGGCAACGCAGTCAGATCGAGCTCGCCGCGGAGTGGTGTGCCGAGGATGCCGGGGAGGATCTGAGAGAGGACGGTCCAGATGCGGAACGGATGCGCGAGATTCGGCCGCATCGCGGCCGCGTAGCTGTTCTGCGCGATGATCGCGAACGGCACGAGCAGCACGGCGAGCAGGAGGAATCCGAACAACGATCCGACGAACGCCGGCATCGCGCCGAGAAAGCCCCACTTGTGCGTCCGCTCGCAGTGCCAGATCAGAAATGCGATCGCGGTGATGACGCCGGCCAGCAGCGTTTCGGGATGTCCGCCCGCGGTGATCAGCGCGGCGAACACGATCACCAGCGCGGCATGCTTCTTCTCCGGTTGGCGAATGAGTCGCAGACACGCGGCGAGAAATCCGGGCAGCAGCGCGAGCACATTGGTGTGCGGAAAGAGCAGCCAGACGATCATGAAGCCGCAGCACGCGAAGACGATCGCGGAGACGATCGCCGGATCGCGCTCGACTTCGAGCTCGCGCGCGAGCCAGTACGCGCAGATCGCGGCGATGAGCAGCTTCAGAAATCCGGTGATGACCCAGCCGTGCATTCCGAGGATCAGAGGCGGCCAGTTGAACGGGGAGAAGAGCGCGGTCTGCGGATTGGCGAAGAGCGGCCCGCCGTCGCCGGCGAAGCGATTCACCCACGGCAGCTCGCCGTTCGCGAGCATGCGGCGAATCTCCTGATTCCACGGCTCGAACTGCACGGCCGGATCGGAGAGGAGCGAGTTCGATACGCGGATGCGCAGCGATGGATCGCGCTTCCACGCGAGCGCGTCGCGCAACACGTCGGCGGGAAAAAAAACGCGGCCCGGCAACAGTGCCGGGCCGGCGAAGAGAACTGCAACAGCAGCGAAGATGAGGACGACGCGTTTGCGCAAGCGCGCAGATGCTATCGCGCGTTGAACGTGATCGTCAGTTCGAAGTACGTGTCGACCGGCTGCCCATGCAGGGTGCCGGGCGCGAACGTCCACTGCTGCAACGCGTCGAGCACAGGCTGATTGAACGCAGGGAACGTGCTGCTGACGATCCGCGGATCGCTGATGTTGCCTTGTTTATCGATGATGCAGTGCACGCGTACGACTCCCGACATGTGGATCTTCAGCGCCATCGCCGGGAACTTCGGCTCGACGCGACTCAGCACACGCGCGGCATGCACATCACCCACCGCCACGAGCGGACCGGTGGGAGTCGCGGGCAGCGTCTGCGGCGTGATCGGCTGACCGACGTCGATGCCGTGCTTGTCGCCATCCGGCACGCCCCACTTCTCGCCCGTGTTGGTGCCGTTGCCATCGGTGGGAACGCTGTTGTCATTCGACGCGAGCGGCGTGGTGTTGTCCGGAATCTTGCTCGGTGTGGTCTCCGGCGCCGGCGCAGTCTGCACGTTGCGCGGCGCGGCCTGCTGCTGAGGTTTCGGTTGCGGATTGCGCGGCACATCGGGATTGCCCCTCGGTAGCGGAGGCGCAGCCACCGGCATGATGATCGCGCTCATCTGCCTCGGCGCGTCGAGCGGAAACGATCCGGTCTGAATGCTCATCGCGACGGCGGCGACGCCGATGAGTGAATGAAACGCGATCGACATCGAGAGGAGACCCGCTCTCCGCGGCGCTGCGATGGCGCGGGCTTTGATAGTTGAGGTCTCGAACATGGCCAACTTCCTCCTATGCTGCGTTGGACAGCGCACCCGCGCCCCGCGAAACCGCACCATGCAACAATTGTGTGTACGACAAGCTCTCAGCTTGTCGGGGGTTGTCAGGTTGTCACGGGGCAAGCTGAGAGCTTGCCCTACACCACCATGACCCTGACCCATGACCCATGACCCTGACCCATGACCCATGACCCATGACCATGACGATGACCCATGACCATAACCAATGACCATGACACCACCATGACTATGCTCATCGCTGCACTCATCCTCACCATCAAGACCGACGGCGGCTTCACGGGCCGCGGCACCGGAAACCTCGCGATCGACGGCGAGAAAGTCACGACCGACCGTTGTGAAGGAACGCTGAGCCGCGCCGAGGGGAAGACGCTCGAAGCGGCGATCGCGGCGGCAAAGAAGTGCAAGTGGCGCGATTCGTACGGGCCCGCGGCGCCGGACGCGATTCAGTGGACGATGGAAGTCGACGATCGCAAAACGTCGTGGTACGACAACAACGACGACGTGCCGAAGGACATCAAGGCGCTGCGCGACGCGGCGTGGGACGTGCGCAAGCGTGTGATCAACGATTGCCGGTAGGCAACGCCGCGAGGCGCGCCAGCGCGCCGCGGTGACTCGGATTGAAGCGCAGCGCTTCGTCGAACCAGCTCTTCGCCTGTGCGAAATCTCCGCGGCGCGCCGCGATGTCGCCGCGCAGCACGAGCGCATCGACGGCGTACGGCACTTCGCCGATGGCGATGTCGAGCTCGCGCGTCGCGCGATCGAAGTCGCCGCTGTTCGCCGCGCGGATGGCGAGCATGATGTGCGGACGGAAGAGCGCGCGAGGGAGTTTCTCCAGCGCGTCGAAGCCGCGCTGATCGCCGAAGCTTGCGAGCACGAGCGCGGCCATCTGGCGGACCTGAATCGCCGGATCGTTGATGAGTGATGCGATCGGCTCCGCTGCGTCGCGCGAGCGCGCGTAGCCGAACGCTTCGACGAATTTCGCGCGGACGAGTTGATCGGAATCGTGCAGCAGCGGGACGAGCACGCGCGACGCATCGCCCGGAAAACGCTGCGCGAGCAGCACCGCGCATGCGCCGCGGAGCGTCGGCGCTTCGCTGGTGTCCTGCACGACCGCGGTCAACGGCGCGAGGCTGTCGTTGCGCGTCTTTTCATCGA